>NZ_CP084622.1:2970565-3276493 GCF_020422885.1 Mesobacillus sp. S13
TCCCATGGACATCAGGAACATATTCAGGGGGTATTCCTGTCAATGGCAATTCGGCACCAGTAAAAACCGGAACATCACTTCTTCCGGTCAGCTTCTGCAAATAAGCGGCATTACGCAGTGCATCTTTCTTTGATACATTGCCATAATCGGCAACGACACCGACCAAATCTATTTCCTTGTTAAAAAAAGCATATAAAACAGCGATATTGTCATCTATTCCAAAATCACTAAAGAAAAGCACTTTATATACCAAAGTCCGGACACCTCCTTGGTAAATTATATTGAGAGCTTTGAAAATAATGGCAAAAAAATAAAAAGCCCTGATATTTACTCAGGACTTTCATCCAACAATGGGACCTTTATCTCAAAAGTGGTTCCTTCTCCTTTTTTGCTGTAGACCTTTATTTGACCTTTCATGCGTTCTACAATCTGATAGCATACCATCAATCCCATGCCTGTGCCCCGCTCTTTCAAAGAATAAAAAGCCGTACCAAGCCTTGAGAGTTCGTCCGTAGTCATGCCAATGCCTGTATCATTGATGGTAAAAACACCGAAATCACCTTGCTTTTCCAATGCCATGCTAAGCTTACCGCCATCCCCCATTGCCTCAATACCATTTTTCAGGATATTGATGAGAACTTGTTTTAATTCGCTTTTATTCCCTCTAATTTTTACTTGGTTCTTTATTTCTGTATGCATTGAAATGTTTTTAGACATCATGGCATAAGAATTCATCAAATCCATGACCTGCTCCGCCAGCTCTCTTCCATCGATGATTTCCAGCTTTCCAACATCAGGTTTCGCCAGACTCAAATAGTCATTGATGATATTTTCTGCTCTGTTCAACTCTTCAATCATCAATTTTAAATACATATGATCTTCTTCGCCCATCTCTTTTGAAAGGAAGATTTGCAGAAAGCCTTTAACAACAGTCATAGGGTTTCTGATTTCATGGGCAACAGAGGCCGCCAGCTGGCCTATTGCGTTCATTTTCTCGGCACGCTGAAGCTCTTGCTGAAGTTTTGTTCGTTCAAATATATTCTCCATTGTGTTGATTGCTTCCTCCAGCAACAGCGACTCATTGTCCTTAAGAGCGCTTTGGCCCAATTGTTTGGATGCCGCTGAGACTCGATCAAAAAGTTGGGAAAGCTTGTAAGCCATCTCATTAAAATTCTCACTCAATAAACTTAGTTCTGATTGGTCATGCACAGGCAGCTTGACGCTAAAATTTCCGGAACTGATTTCCTTAATCCCAAAAAACAAGTCGTCAACGGGTTTCATGACCTTCTTAAGGCCCCAATTCAAGATGACATACACAGCAGCCAATATGGCCGCCAGCTCCAATAATAACAGCATTAAAATTTCCATTTGATTTTCCTTGATGATGGATGCTTTTGCATCTATTCCAAGTATGGCTACAACGTTCCCGCTGTTATCGGTAATTGGGGCAAATGCGGTGATCCAAGAGCCGTATTGATCAGTGAAAATATCGGTACTTGTTATAATCTTATTTTCCCTGGTTTCCCGATAAGCACCGATAAATTCTTCGCCTGCATCATAAAACATCAAGGAATCAAAGGAATATTCATAATAAGCATCAGACGCAGACAGTATGTAAACTTTATGATTTGGATATTCTTCAGGAAGTACAATATAAGCACCAAGGAAAGAGGCACTTTTGCTGCCTACCAAAGTCAAAAGCCTTTCTAGCCGCCTTATTGAAGGATTGGACGCATCCCGGAACTCATTTGCCTTCTTAATATCTTCTGGATCCAGTGTGGATGACCAAATACCTGCCACTCCTTCAACCTTGTCTGCCATTTGGCTTTTCAATTGTTTTGACTGCAGGTAGAAGCTTGTTCCTATTGTTGACACGACTACGATCGTCGTGATCATAAATGAGAACATCAAGACCTTCTGAAATAATGGCATGTTATTAACATTGAGCTTCATATTTTCATTGTCACATTCCGTTCCATCTTAAAGTGAATATTGAAAATATTCGACACTATTCTTTGATTTTCCTGTATTGTTTAAAAACTTTGTTTTGGACCAGAAGAAAATTATTATTTAAGAATTGGATATTTGGTGAACCGGTTGTTTACATTCATTTGGTTATTTTTATAATGTAGCTAATTCTCTTCCTAAACGATGTATCCGCACATTATCCGTTTTTTAGAGAAAGCTAACAAAAAGTCCTGAAATGTAAACTTCAGGACTTAGAGAGTAGAGCATTATTCAAAATAATACATAAAACCAATAGCGCCAGGGCCTGTATGAGTGCTTACAATCGGCGTTGTGTCTTCGATAGTAAAGTTATCATAGCCAGATACTTCATACACAGCTTCCTTTATTTTATCAGCTAGTCCCATGCCTTCTGCATGAACAAGCCCTACACCTTTGATTGTTTTACCATCTACATCTGAAGCAAATTGATTTCTAAGGTACTTTACAACCTGGGAATGACTTCTGGCCTTTGAAACTGGAGTGTACTCTCCACCTTCAAGTGAAGCGATTGGTTTGATATTCAACAATGAACCAATCATCGCTTTTCCTTTGCCAATACGCCCTCCCTTGACCAAGTTCTCAAGTGTATCCACGACGACAAAAAGACGAGTCTGATTTCTTATTTCATCCAGTCTTGACACTATTTCTTCAGCTGTTTTACCATCTGCCGCCATCTCTGCAGCCTCAAGAACCTGAAAGGCCAGCGCTTTCGATATAAAGCGGGAATCAATGACATTCACCTTTGCAGTGGTCATCTGCGCCGCGCTTTCTGCAGAGCGGACGGTACCGCTCATGCCGCCTGTCATATGTATCGAGATGATTTCATAACCTTCCGCGGCCAGTTCGTCATAAATCTTTAAAAATTCACCGGCAGGAGGCTGGGAACTCTTTGGCAATTCAGGAGAAGCTTTCATCTTTTCCATGAATTCCTTAGGACTGATCTCCACTCTATCTAAATAATTATCCCCATTAATAGAAATGGATAATGGAACAACGATGATCCCCCACTTCTTAATAATCTCATCATTCAGATCACATGTAGAATCAGTTACAATTTTAATTTTAGACATAAATTCACATCCCTATCAAAACACTGAACTATGACTATTATACCTATTCTTAAATACAATTTAAAATATTTGCATACATTCTATTTGATTTTCCAAACAGCGAAGTTTACAAAAAGTCCCTGAAAAAGAACAAAAGCGCCTGTTTAAGGGCGCTTCAAAAATGAATCTTCAGGCGTTATTTTTCAATTCAGCACTTTGGAATAACTGCTCATATTCCGGCCACTTCATAACTCTTTTTAAATACTCTTTAAAAGAATAAAACTTTCTTGCGTTTCTTTCCTGATAGATTGCTGTTATAAAAGTTTGCAAACGGACTTGGATCATAAAATAATAGGTGCTCTCTTCTTCCAACACAGGAATATCCACGACTTTAACCTTCTGTCCAACAACATTTTTGAACTCTAGGCTTTTGAATAGCAAAATATCAATCCTCTTTTATACCCGTTTGATTATATTATACCCTAAATCCTGGTCGAAATGTGTCTGTTTACGGAGATAAAAAAATTTTTTTTAGTACTTTCCGTAAACTTGATTCTTTCAAGATTAATGTAACAAACCTGTTGTACTTGAGACTCTGCTGAGTCCAAGTAACAAGCTTGAGACGGAAAAGACCATAATAAAAACGTGTGGAACTAACCCACACGTTTTTAGGAATGTTTTATTAAAGCTTGATCAGGATCTAAATCCTTTATGATCTGGATGATTCCTCATCCAATTCCTCTTCCATATCACCATATTGCTCTTGCCACTCTTGTTCCTTTTTCAGCTTACGTCTGTAAACGAATTTGGACAAGTTCACGCTGATCTCATACAAGACCAGAAGTGGAATTGTAACAAGGATATCGGACATGAAATCCGGCGGAGAAATGACGACTGAAATCACGATTAGTATAAAGTAAGCATACTTCCTGACCTTTACCAGAACATAAGGATTAATGACTCCCAGTGATGTCAAGAACATGACGACAACCGGCAATTCGAACAGTACTCCAAATGGGATGGTCATATTCATGATGAACTTGAAGTACTTTTCTGCCGTAAAGTTGGTTACAAGCATATCCCCGCTAAGTTCAACAAGGAAGTTCAATACTGTAGGAAAAATAACAAAGTAGCCAAAAGCTAGACCAACGATGAATAGTATGAATAACGCCGGTATATAAGAAAGCGATATTTTCCGTTCAATCGGCCTGAGTGCTGGTTTGACAAAAAGCCAAATCTGTGTGGCCAATACAGGAATCGTACCAGCTATCGCGATGATGGTGGCAAGCATGAAGTAAATCCATACGATGTCACTTGGACCTAAGACTATTAACTTAACATCCAAGTCCCGGACAAAAAAGTTATATATTTCTTTAACATAGAAAAACCCTACGCCGAAGAAAATAATAAATGCTACAGCCGTAATGATCAGTCTGTTTCGCAGCTCATCGAGATGATCCACCAGATTTAATTCTTTATCTTCCATTTCACAATCCCCTGCCAATTCCTTTTGGTGCTGTTCTTGAATAGCTTGTCATTTACAAGCCTCTTTTTTAAAAAAGGTGTAAGACAAAAGTATCTTACACCTTATTTAGTAACTTTCGTGATTTCTTTCTTTTCTTCTTCAAATTCTTCCATGACATCGCTTGTCAATTCGCGAGTTGATTTCTTGAATTCACGAAGCGTCTGGCCAAATGCACGGCCAATCTCAGGAAGCTTTTTAGGTCCAAATATAATGAGGGCTAAGACAAGGATTAAGATTAATCCAGGAACTCCGATGTTTGATAACATATCAACATCTCCTTTTTCATATTGTAAATCTACTATGATTATAGTACTTTTACTCCCCAAAGTGGAGGAATGCCGTGAAAGTTCATAAGAAATTCACAAAGGCTGCCAGAAGCTAATTTTCTGTGACAGTTCTTATTCTATAACATTCACCCTTAATTATCTATTATTAATATTATACCAGTAAATTAAACAACTGATTATCCTTATTCAATTCCATGAAGGCAAATCCCTTATTCTCCATGCTCGCAATCAGCCTATGGTATTCATGTTTATTTTTCAGTTCGATCCCCACAAGTGCCGGACCGCTTTCTTTATTATTTTTCTTTGTGTACTCAAACCTCGTTATATCATCACCTGGTCCCAACACATCATCGAGGAATTCACGCAGCGCACCTGCCCGCTGTGGGAAGTTGACAATAAAGTAATGCAGCAGCCCTTCATGGAGAAGAGACCTTTCTTTGATTTCCTGCATCCTGCTTATATCATTGTTTCCGCCACTTACAACACATACCACTGACTTCCCTTTTATTTCATCCCGGAGTAGGTCAAGTGCTGCAATTGGCAAAGCTCCAGCCGGCTCAGTGACAATCGCATGCTCATTATATAACTCCAGGATTGAGGAACACACTTTTCCTTCTGGAACTGCAACGAGCTTATCGACATTTTCCTTGCAGATCTCATATGTTTTACTGCCGACACATTTGACCGCAGCACCATCTACAAATGTATCGATTTCCTTTAGGGGAATAACGCTATTTTGCTCAAATGCAGCGTTCATGGATGCGGCACCACAAGGCTCGACTCCAATAAGCCTCGTCGTCGGTGATACGCTTTTTATATATGTACTTACTCCTGCCATCAAACCTCCGCCACCTATACTGGCGATTAAAAAATTAACTGAGTCCTGACAATCATTTAAAACTTCCACTGCAACAGTTCCCTGCCCGGCAATTACTTGTTCATCATCGAAAGGATGGATGAATTCCCTATTTTCTTTTTCTGCACATTCCCTTGCCTCCCGATAAGAGTCATCGAATGTATCCCCTACTAGGACGATATCAACGAATTCACGGCCGAACATCTCAACCTGGCTTACTTTTTGGCCTGGTGTTGTGGCTGGCATGAAAATTTTCCCATTCACACCAAGCTGCCGGCAGGCGTATGCTACACCTTGAGCATGATTCCCGGCACTGGCGCATACCACTCCCTGATCAAGCCCTTCTTCCCATAATAATTTCATTGAGTAATAAGCACCCCTTAACTTAAAAGAGCGTACATGCTGCAAATCCTCACGTTTCAAATAAATATTAGCTTCATATTTTTCAGATAAACGCTGGTTCAGTTGCAATGGTGTATGGGCAACAACCTCTTTTAGATGCCGATAGGCAATGAGAATGTCTTCAACACTTACCCATTTTTTTTTCATTGTTTCTTGTTCCATACTGTCACCCTCACTTTGCAAAATATTAATTTTTCCATTATAACATGAAATAATCTAATATCAGTTGAATTTTTATAATATTTAAAAATTTTAGGCTTTTAAGATGAATATAATGGTAGTAAAATAACATATAATAACGGAAATTACGCTGGAGGGAAATGAGAAATGGAATTTTCTTTAAACAGTTATGACGGGGCTTTGCCAGTAGAGGTTACACTCGATGAGGATAATGGGCGCTACATGATTCGCAAAAGTGATACTAGTGGAGAGTATTTCAATAGTCCTTTGGAAATGGTGAAATGGATTAGAGACAACTTTAAGCCTGAGGATTTTTGCATTCCTGCAGAATTCACCCAAATGATGAATAGCCTTGCACAATTCGAATAACTCCATTACATCATCCAGCCAGATTTTCTAAAAACGAACAGCCCCTGCCATTGTGCAGGGGCTGTTGACATTTTTGGAATGAATTATGAGGCAATTCTTTTCTCGTTCCTAGACTGGATGATCACTTCCCTAATTTCTTCAGCAAGGGAAATAGGATCTTTATCCTTATATTGCCGGCTGTAAACTGGAGGGCTGATGATGACTTTAATTTTTGCAGGTTTGACTAATCGGCCATTTTTCTCGAATACATCGGCTGTTCCTTGTATGGAGATCGGCACAATCGGAACACCTGAATCTTTAGCAAGCCGGAATCCCCCTGCTTTAAAGAGGCCAACTGGTCCACCCTTGCTTCTTGTCCCTTCTGGAAAAATCACAAGTGAATTCCCATTCTTTAAAAGCTCCACCCCTGCCATAATGGAGTCAGTCGATTTTTCACGATTCTTCCGATCAATAAAGACACAATTGATGGCTTCCATCCAGGCAGACAAAACCGGGACCTTCTTTATTTCAACCTTCGCTATAAAGCCAAAAGGCTTTTCAAGGGCCCCAATAAGGACAGGGATGTCAAAATTGCCCTCATGGTTACTGGCAATCAACACCGGACCTTCGGGAATATGCTGAAGTCCATCAACTTCTATCTGTGAACCTGTCAGTGCCATGAACGTTTTTGACCATTTTTTTGGCGTCTCATGAATCAGTTGCTTCTTACTATCTGGAGTTAGATCATCCGGCAATCTTTTTAGTCGTGAAAGCCTTGGTATGGTGTAAATAAGATAGCCACCCATATACAAAAAGCACGCAATTAATCGAAGCATTGTTTCCTCCTAAGGTTATTCTGTTGTCATTATACTGGATTTAATAGGAAGAGACTATATCTATCGGAAAATTGTATAGAAAAAGCAGCCCAAAAAAAGGCTGCAATCATTATTTTCGCTTATAGATTAAAAACTCATAATCGTATGGATTTTTTTCATCCTTCATGCCGTTCTCTCTTGTCTCTAGCTCCCATTTATCAATGTCGAACACTGGAAAAAAAGTATCTCCTTCAAACTGGTGATGAATCATAGTAAGGTAAAGCTTGTCTGCATGCGGGAGGACTTCCTTAAATATTTCTGACCCACCGATGACGAACACTTCTTCAGACTTGTTCTCAGTTGCAAAGGCTAACAGGTCATCAATTGAATGCATCACGGTGCACCCCTCAGGATCATAATTTTCGTCACGCGAAATGACGATATTTTCCCTTCCTGGGAGGGGCTTGCCGATCGATTCGTATGTTTTCCTTCCCATTGCGATTGGATGCCCCAATGTCATACGCTTGAAAAATTTCAGGTCTTCCGGGAGTCTCCACGGCAGCTGATTGTGGTATCCGATGACTCTGTTTTCATCCATTGCCCAAATAAGCGATATCATACACTGACAACCCCTTTAATATGTGGATGCGCTTCATAATTGACCAGTTCAAAATCTTCGTATTTGAATTCAAAGATTGATTTAACCTCAGGGTTGATCCGCATTTGCGGCAATGGTTTAGGATCGCGTGTTAGCTGCAATTTCACCTGCTCCAAGTGGTTCGAGTAAATATGGGTATCGCCAAAAGTATGCACAAATTCGCCGGGCTCAAGATCGCATACATGAGCGACCATCATTGTCAGCAAGGCATAGGAAGCAATATTAAATGGTACTCCCAAAAATACATCAGCCGACCTCTGGTACAGCTGGCAGGAGAGCTTGCCATCGGCTACGTAAAACTGGAACATACAATGACAAGGAGGCAGAGCCATCTTATCGATTTCAGCCACATTCCATGCATTGACAATCATCCTTCTTGAATCAGGATTGTTTTTTATAGTATCGATCAATTCGGTGATTTGGTCTACCGTCTCACCATCTGCACCTGTCCATGAACGCCACTGGTGGCCATATACCGGGCCGAGTTCTCCATTTTCATCTGCCCACTCATTCCAGATACGTACTCCGTTTTCCTGTAGGTATTTCACATTCGTATCGCCATTCAGGAACCATAGAAGTTCATGGATGATAGATTTCAAGTGGAGTTTTTTCGTTGTGAGCATCGGAAATCCATCCTGGAGGTTGAACCGCATTTGATACCCGAATGTACTGATCGTACCAGTACCAGTCCGATCTTCTTTTTTCACACCTGTATTCAATACATGTTCACAAAGTTCTAGATATTGTTTCATGAATCTCCCTGCCCTTCAAAGCCTTCGATTTCTTTTTCTTATTTTAGCAAATTCATCCCCTATGGTGGAAGCCTATACCTTTTATTTTAAATTCTCTTATAACTTAGCCAAAGTGTTCTATTTTTCCTGCCGAATGCTTCAATAATAGCAAAAAAGGCCTAATCCAGGCCTTCGATATATTGGTAGGTTTGCGGTGCTGCTTCCTTTAGCAGTTTTGCAGGCAGTCCGCCAATATAAAACATTGCAAAGCTTTCAGCAAAATATTCTTCAGGATAATCGAGGAAATAGCCACGCCCTGGGAAAAGCAGCCTGCTTTCACGTTTCCAGATTTTCTGAAACCGCTCCTCATGCCTGATTCCGTCATAAACATGGCGGTCAAGTGAATGGGCAAATTCATGCAATTCAAGATTGACAGAACCGTGGCCCTTTCCTTTTTCACTGCTGCCTATTTTCACGAGGACCGTCCGTGATCCGCCAATACCAGGTACCTGATCCCATGTCTTATCAGATGTATATCCTCTAGGGATGATTCCCTTCAAATGGCTTGCTGTTGGATTATCCGTCAAACTGCCTTCGAATAACTTTACTTTAATATTGTTGTTTACTGCTTTAAAAATCATGCTTTCTGGAAGGATCGTAAGTCTTTTTATGATCCTAGCTGCTTCTCCCTGATCGAAGTCCTTTTCCGGCAGGACAATCAATCTGCCAGCCAGCCTTGCGTCATCAGGCATCAGTGATTCATATAGCAAGGATTGTTTAGGATATTCATATAGGAAAATGCCGTCCATATTCGCATTGGAGCTTCCGAGCAAGGTGAAGGAAAGGATGATAACAACGAGTATTTGATAAAACTTTTTCATTTATTATCCCCTTTCCTGTAGTGTATTTAGCCGAAGATGCAAATAGGTGGAAGAGTCATCAATTCGCGGGAATTTCTCTATAGTAATCTACTAAAATTATAACATATGATTGCTTGCCTGCTGATTGAGAATTTCAGGAAGGCCTTAATTATTTGCCATAAAAAAACTCACCCAAATCAGTGGTTGGGTGAGTTTTTATGGCATACCATTTAATTATGCCTGCTTACTGCTTGTAGATTTCACGAATCTGTTCAAGTGCTGTTTCCCCTCATCAAACAGACGCTTATTTTCTTCCTCAATTACCTTGATTTCCTTCATTCCTTTAAGAATGATCTGATAGCATTCTTCAATCGTCTCAATCCTGATGCCTGGTGTACCTATATGGCGGGCTAAATCCACATTGTTGGCGGCAACATCCTGGACATTCCTGACCACTAACTCTTTCGTGCTCCGCTCGAGCTCTTTCATCGAATCAATCATTAACTTTTTCCTTTTAGTTGCTGCAGCCTGTATCAATCCGTTCTTGAATATGGGAATAGTCATTAAAAAAGCAGAGTTGATTTTGCTGACCAGTTTCTCATTTCCACGCTGGAGGAGCTTTATTTGGGCTGCTGTCTGCAAAGCGATCGTCTTCGCGATTTCAAGATCATGGATTCTTTTTTCAAGAAACTCAGTCGCATTTCGTAATGAATCAAGTTCCATGGATGACAATTGATTCCCTTTCAATTCATTTTGTTCGAGATGCGGAAGTTTTTTTGTCTTCCATTCCTCTAACCTCAATTCGGCACCGACAACGTATTTTTCCAGTGTCAAGTAATCCTGAAGAATCTGTTCATGCAGACGATCAAGCATGTTCGTGGTTTCTGTCAATTCACATTTGTATTTTGATATTCCTATATAAACCAGCTCTATTTCTTTCACCATCGACTGATATTTCTGGTACAGCCTATCCGTCATTTTTCCGCTGTTCCTGAATAACTTGCTTAAAATCCCCCCTTGGGCTTTTTCAAAATCCTTTTTGTCAAAACGATCCATGACCTTGCTTAATTGCTTGAGCAGTTCTACATAGTCCTCTGCATTTCTCATACTCATTATGTCAAGGATCCGTTCCGAGAAACGTGAAATTTCAACCGATGGCTCCTTGCCATATTGAAGGATATTGATGGTCTTTTCATCAATGCTCCGTGCAAGCCTCTGTATTTCAGGTTCATTCCTTAAAGCCAACTTAATATGAGAAAGCCGCGCTTCATTCATAGACTTGCCATTTGAAGAGCTGACACTTTGATCATGTGTTGGATTCATCAGCTAATCTCTCCTTAGGATTTTTGAGATGCCATGGAAAATCACCTTCTTTATGACGGAAGGCTCCTTTAGCTCTTGTTCGAATACAACGTCCTCAAGCCAGTGGGAGACGAAGGCACTTTGATCGATGTAATTTTCGATGTCACTTTGCCCCGCAGGGTTATAAATCACTACGTCAACTCCAAATTGATTCAATAACAGCAGGAGCGCGGCATCTGGTCTCGACAGCGATCCATTGAGTTGGTTATTGAAGAGAATCAACTTAGGCACATTCTGGGAGTAGTCGAATTTCTGCAGCATTTTCAAAATAATCTCCGGTATCTGCATTGCCTGATTGAACAAATAAACCTTGACATCATCTTCTTTCTCACTATTCCTCGGCTTAAGCTTAGGAGCTGCACATATGTTTCTGATTGCTGTAGCCAGGCCATTTTGCAGCCCGGCAGGCAGATGACTATACTTCCAATAATGGGCACCTGCCATCTTTTCCGGATTGAGAAGCCCATCATGATCCAATGACTTTTGATAATGAAACCGAAAGTCATTATTCGCGCCTGGTGAAACAGGCAAGCTTTTTGCCAGATAGGTATTTTCCTGAAGAATCAAGCCATGAAGACGGTTCCAATATTCACGGCGATTACTTGTCACGCCATTGACTTTCGCAAATATGGCCGGAATCTTCACAACATTCTTTTGTAAGTCAAAATGTGGTCTGAACATCGCCTTTTCCCTGGAGACCAGAAACATTTCGTCATACGTTGTTCTTAACGTTATGGCATTAGGAATGTACTCTCTTAGCTGCCATGGTTTATAAATCACTGTGCCTTCACAGTCGAGTATTTTTTCAATTTCCTTAGAAGCCCTGAATGCCACTGTAGTGGGCTTCAACCGCTTTTCCTTTGGAAATGGCTTTGGAATACTGGTGTCCGGGAAAATATGAAAAAATGTTTTCAGCCCATCCTGTTCCCCTATCGATAATATGTCATTGCCCGCCGGATTGAAGGAAACGATGTCGCAGCCCATTTCAATTAGAAAGAACAACAAATACTGGTGACTTTTTCTATAGCTCCCATACCAAAGAAACGCAGGCATCCTTTCATCAGGGTCCGCGTTCTTAAGATGATTCTCCAGCTGGACAATCCATTCCATTACATCATTGAGAACAACAAAAAAATCCTTGCTCTCGAGCCCCTCTTTTTCCAAATTCGTATACAGTTCAATCATTTTAATCGCTGCTTCTCTTATTTGCCTATTGATCAGGAAGTTCTCTATCGTGGGCAGCAGCCTTTCTATATCCAAATGGGAAACAAAGCTTTTAATGGATAATTTCTGTTCATTGACGAACCTGCTTATTTGCTGTACGGATTGAATATGGACGGTTGAATTTTTCAGTGAAGAGTCGCTTAACAAGACTAGCCCATGAGAGTGAACATAGTCATACAATTGGTTATAATATGCATCTTCATCATGAGGGATGCCAATGAAACTAGCAGCCACTTGGCCGATATGTGTATAAGGGCCCTCTTTTTTATAAAATGGCCGCTCACTAGAAGGAGTATTTAACATGGCCAAACAGTTATCGTATGTAACAGTTACTGGGTGGATGACTAATTTGGTGTTTGTTGGATGCATAGGATCACTTCCTGCTGAGGACGTTAATCTAAAATTGAATGTTGATTAAGAATTGTCTGATTATACCATTATCATACCATACATAAAGAAATGTCTTAACTTTCGGGATTTAATAACCATACGCTTGAAGAACCGCTAAAGTTTCATCCATAGCCGCAATTCCTTTATTTCACCTTTCGCCCTACCCTCGCATATAGATGAATACTTAAATATGGAAGGTGAAATCACATGCGCTTTATTTATAAAAGAGAGCCTGTTGAAGAAATGCAGCTTGAATTACAGGAAGTAAGTCAGGCATTGTGCTCAGGCGGACTAATTTTGTTTGATTTATTATTTTATTCACTTATACTCACCGTTTTAATCACTCCAGCTGCCTCCACATTGTTACACTTCACATGTACTTTTTTACTTACCTATGTATCATTTGCCTGCCTATTCTTATTAATCAGGAGAACAATCAAAGGAATCACCCCTGTCAGGCATTATGATAAGTAGAACCTTTTTTTCGAATAATAAAAAGGAACAGACCTGTATCCGTTCCTCGATGCCATTATTGAACATTTTTTTGCTGTTCATTCACTTCAGCTTTCTTCTTATTAATATAGTGTAGGACCAATGTTGCTGTGAAAGTAATCAGCAGGAGAATAAAGAAGTAGGCATGTTCTAAATGGAAACCAAACACACCAGCCAACATTTTTGCTGATATGATAAAAATCAGAATGTAAGCTGTCGTCTCAAGTTCGGGAATCTTTTCAATCAATCTAAGAAATACCCCAGCAACCCCCCGCATCATCAAAACACCAAGCATACCCCCAAGGAGCAAGACCCATACTTCCTCGCTAATCCCCAACGCAGCGAGGACGCTGTCTACTGAAAATGCAATATCCATTAATTCTACTGCAGCTACCGTCCCCCAGAAGGTTCCAAATAACCGTATCAGCAAACCGCCCTGGTTGATTCCTGCAGCTTCCCCGCTATCCTGATTTTCTCCTTTTTTCTTTTCGATAAAATATTTGATTGCCAGCCATGACAGATATCCAGCGCCCAGCACTTTCACCCACCAGAACTCGATTAAATATACACCAATTCCAATTGCGATGAACCTGAACGCATATGCGCCTAAAAGCCCATAAAATAAAGCCCTTTTCCTCTGCTTTTCCGGCAAATGTTTCACCATCACTGCCAGCACTAAGGCATTATCAGCAGATAAAAGCCCTTCAAGGATGACAAGTGTTCCGATCAGCCCCCAGCTGACAGGATCCGTTAAAACCTCAACCCACATATCCCAATTAAAAAACTGGACATAAGTTTCAACAAAACCTTGCAGTATGTCAGTCATTCTAGATGTTCCTCCCATTTTTGGTTCTTAGGCTTTTTACAGAAAAACCCGGCATCAGCCGGGCCTCTATAAAAACTTATTTCGTTTTTCTTAATTTAAGTCCTAATAAGTCAAAATAAATGGGATTCACGCAAATTTTTTAAAGCAGAACAACTGGTTTCTGATGCAGGATTCGTATGTTCAGCTTCTCCATTTAGGAGGAGTATTTTTTGCCCAGAATATCTTCCCAAGTTCATAATGAGTCTGGAAGTTATCATGATAAGTGTGGTAATGAAAATTAAACCAGAAACCATCCTTTGGCGGCTGGTCTCTCCTCACATGGAATCGAATAATGTCCTTGCCGCTGTCCCCGATAATATGAAAAATCTTTTCAGATTCACCACCACCAGGCATTTCTGTGATACGCAGCGAATTCAGCTTTTCTCCCGGATATTGCAGTGCTACCATTTCAATTGCCTTTTCAATGTTAGGCAAAATGGTCTGCTTAAATTCATCCTCAATTACCGGGCCAATTTTCGTTCCAAATTTCTGGAAAGATTGCAGTTCGGCTTCCCTCATTGCTCTATGCATGAATGTGTCCCTCTCCGCGTCCTCATCTATAGGGACATCCAGAGAATCAATGAAACTTGTTTCAGCAGCAGTCGATTTTTCAGATCTTTCAGTTGTTGTCAGAAAGCCATTCGCCTGGGCAGGAGATACCATCCCAAACGAGACAATTGAAATCATGACAACGAGCGATTTGCGCAGCCATGCGGGCATGTCGATCACATCCTTATGGAAATAGGAATTATTATCTGCAA
Source organism: Mesobacillus sp. S13 (assembly GCF_020422885.1). Classification (NCBI taxonomy): domain Bacteria; kingdom Bacillati; phylum Bacillota; class Bacilli; order Caryophanales; family Bacillaceae; genus Mesobacillus; species Mesobacillus sp. S13. The sequence goes on from NZ_CP084622.1 coordinate 2,985,378, forward strand.
ATATATCAATCTGTCTTCAGTCGCGTAGAAAAAATCAAAATGGGTGATACTATGAAAAATATACTTAGTTTTATTATAACTTGTTTATACGAAAAATTGGGCAAAGGGTTTCAGATTTTTTAAAAATGGTAATAAGGAAATAGTAGAGGCTTCTTTAAAGAAGTGAAAAAGGGAGGTCAAGAGTATGGAGTGGGTCGCTGTTGCAGTCAGTCTAATAACGCTTGCTTATTTTGTCTATTTGGCAATTGCGGATTAAGATGAGCAGGACGGACAGCAGTAGTATCAGTTATTGTCCGTCATGAATCTCCAAGGCTAAAGTAATTAGATCACAAAAGAATGGGGCTTTGCCTCATTCTTTTTCTATGACCCCAAAATGAAATTTAGCGGTTTTTCTTCTGTACACATTGAAACCAAGATCCTCAAATCGCCTGCTTCTGAAATGATCCTTCAGGATGACTCTTTTCCGGGCAACACGGATTGCCTGTTGGATGACTTCTGGTGAAAGCCCCTCATATACAGCGAAGTGTGTTAGACCCCTGATTCCATCTGACTCTAGTATCGATTCATCGAACATGGGGTCAAAATAAACACAATCAAAGCTTTCATTTTCCTGCTCCATAAGGAACTCCATTGAATAATCTTGTACCACTTTTATTTTTCCCATAGCATGATTGATTTCTTCATATCCCGACTCCCAAGTTTTGAGACCGGTTTTGACTAGATATGCTAGCTCAGACCTTGCTTCTATCCCGGTGACAAATCCTGTTTTTCCTACAACAAAGCTAGCTGCGATGCTATCGGACCCAAGGCCGAGCGAACAGTCAAGAAAACTCATCCCTTCTTGGAGTTTTGCTGCTTCAATAAGAGGGTCAGTTTCCCCTTTCATTAACCGTTTGATTCGGAACATGGCAGAATTAGGGTGGAAAAAGAAAGGCTCCGCAGCTCCCAGCGGGAATAGTTCAAGACGCTCTTTGCCAACAACGAGGCAGTCATCCTTCACGATTTCCTGGAGCGCTGAAACTGACCTTTTTTTCCTCGGAACAAAATCTGCTTTTAGTTCAACGGCAATAGATCTTGCATGAGCTGTCATCATCTCATTTGTCCTGCCTGCAGTCGTCACAAACACAACCAACACCTCCTGACAGAAAATTTCATATTGATTAACTCCTGATCAACATAGAAAAAGGACGTCCTTAGACATCCTTTTCCTAACTCATTGTAATGTTCAAATTGAGAATTTCCTAAATTGATTGAAAATCAACAGCTTAGCAATGATCATCAAAAGCAGTTGTTAAGTTTTCCATGATAGCTTCCATTGGCTGGCCTTCGATATCATGACGAGGAATGAAGTGTACGACTTCTTTTCCCTTCAACAATGCCATTGATGGTGAAGATGGCTCAAGACCTGTGAAGTACTCACGCATTTTTGCGGTTGCTTCTTTATCCTGGCCTGCAAAAACAGTCACAAGATGATCCGGCTTCTTCTCATTGCGCAAAAGTGCTTGAGTTGCAGATGGACGCGCAAGGCCTGCAGCACAACCACAAACAGAGTTCACGACGACAAGCGTTGTTCCCTCTACATTTTCCATGAATTCTTCAACGTCAGCAGCGGTTAGCAGTTCTTTGAAATCCGCACGTGTCAATTCCTCGCGCATTGGCTTTACCATTTGTCTCATATATTCTTCATATGCCATTGACATAAATAAATCCCTCCCAAACAATAGTTTGCAGTGTTAGCATACTATATTATTTATGCCAAACGCAATAAAAGAACCCTTCATAACTAGGAATGGACAGGCTCTTCGACAGTTTTCACATCGAACAGATCGGTTACAGCGCCTTTTGAGGAACAAGATACAAGTCTGGCGTATTTAGCCAGTGCCCCTCTCTTAGGAAGTGGCGGCGGAGTCCAGTTTTGCCTGCGAACAGCAAGTTCCTCCTCACTTAAAGCAACCGAGATCAACTTCTGTTCACTATCGACCGTAATCAGGTCTCCATCTTTTATTAATGCAATCGGCCCGCCAACCTGTGCTTCAGGGGCAATATGGCCAATAACCAGTCCGTGACTTCCCCCGGAGAATCTGCCATCTGTAAGCAATGCAACACTTTCTCCCAGGCCTTTTCCGACAAGGATTGCTGATAAACTCAGCATTTCAGGCATGCCCGGACCACCTTTTGGACCTTCATACCGGATGACCAATACGTCTCCAGCGACAATTTCATCCGACATAACTGCTTTTGAAGCTGATTCTTCATCATCAAAAACCTTAGCCGGGCCAGTCATGTTTTTCACCTTCAAGCCTGATACTTTTGCTACAGCACCATCTGGGGCAAGGTTCCCTTTTAAAACAACGAGCGGACCATCTTTTCTAAATGGTTCGGCTGCAGGGCGAATGACTTTTTGGTCAGGTTTTAAGTCAGGAAAGTCCTTAAGATTCTCTTCGAGTGTTCTTCCCGTAACAGTGAGGCAATCACCGTGCAGGAGTCCTTCTTTTAATAAAAGTTTCATGACGGCAGGAACCCCTCCAGCATTGAAAAGGTCTTGCATGACATATTTGCCGCTTGGCTTCAAGTCAGCAAGATGTGGTACTTTTTCCTGGATTTTATTAAAATCGTCCAGCGTCAGGTCGACTTCTGCAGCGTGCGCGATAGCCATTAAATGCAGGACGGCATTCGTGGATCCCCCGAGAGCCATTACGACTGTAATCGCATTTTCAAAAGCTTCCTTCGTTAAAATCTGTCTTGGTCGAATGTCTTGCTCTAGCATCTGATAGACCACTTCTCCAGCTTTATAGCAATCCTCCCGCTTTTCATCCGTTTCTGCTGGATGTGATGAGCTTCCCGGCAGGCTCATACCAAGGGCCTCGATGGCGCTGGCCATTGTATTAGCTGTGTACATCCCTCCACAGGAACCAGATCCTGGACAAGCTTGGCATTCAATCTTATGAAGTTGTTCATCACCAATCGCACCCTTGTTATACTGGCCGACACCTTCGAACGCTGACACAATGTCAATGTCCTTTCCATCGAGCTTTCCTGGTTTAATCGTGCCTCCATAAACAAAAACAGAAGGAAGATCCATCCTGGCAATCGCCATCATGCAGCCTGGCATATTTTTATCACAGCCGCCGATCGCGACGAAACCATCAAGGCTCTCTCCCTGGACCACCGTTTCGATCGAGTCGGCAATTAGGTCTCGACTAGGAAGCGAATAGCGCATGCCATCTGTCCCCATCGAAATTCCATCCGATACAGTGATCGTGTTAAAGATCATCGGCGCTCCACCGGCTGCCCTTGCACCCTCTTTCGCTTTCACCGCTAGCTTATCAATATGTATATTACAAGGAGTCACCTCGCTCCAGGTACTCGCAATTCCAATCATAGGCTTCCTGAAATCATCGTCACTGAAACCAACCGCCCGAAGCATGGCTCTGTTCGGGGCCTTTCTGGCATCATCACTAAATACATGGCTCTTGATTCTTAAATCTTTTTCCATTGATTTGTCCCTCCCGATTTTTTATTCACTACATTACCTCTTTTTAGGGATGATTGCAATAATTATCTAAATATTTTAATTATTAAAAATAAGTAAGCGGATACATTATTCATTTTCATACAGAAAATCATCCGAGTAAGCAAACCAAGGAACTTTTTCTCTAAAAAAAAGACACCCTGGACGTTCCGGAATGTCCAAAGTGTCTTGATTTTTTTATTGTTTTCTCGCTTCCGTCATTTGCTTCCAGACGGAGCCTTTTGCTTCCTCGCCATGCTCGATACGGGCAATCGCCAGTTTCACCTGCATGCTTACTTCGAATTCTGGATCATCTTCTGCAGCCTTCAACGCAGGAAGTGCCCCTTCATCCCCTGCTTCATAAAGGAACATTGCCGCTCTCCAGCGGACAAGCTTGCTTGGATCCTTTAATGCTTCCATCATTTCGTCCATTGCTTCCGTAAAACCAAGATCCGATAAACAATCACCCGCTGTCCTGCGAACCGTAACCGTTTTGTCGTTCAGAGCTTTGTACAGCAATGGCAATACGTTTTTGTCCTCTATCATTCCCAAGTAGACAGTTGCCAGCCGGCGTATGGATGCTTTCTCATCATTCAATGCTTTTTCCAGCACTGGCAGATCTTCTAAAGTTGGATCTTCCATTTGCTCAAGAAGCTGGTATCTAATCCGCCAATCCGGATTTTCCAAGTCAGCTTCTGTGATTCTAATTTTCTTCTTTGCTGCTTTAATTTGAGCTTCTTGTCCTGGATTTTTAGCCAGCTTTACGAGCTCCTCCAGTCTTTCAGGAGGATATGCCGCTAAAAGCTCTTCTACAACATCATTTCCTACCTGATCGAATTCTCCGTACCGGACACCGAGTTCTTTCCACCGGCGGACCATTACCACATTATCGTCGGGAGTCTGGACCTCACCTACTTTTTTAACGAAGGATTCTGGCAGACCAAAGCGCTTTTCTTCTGTTCCGTCGGTCAATTTCACTTGCATCGGTATCCCCTTATAGACCTGGACAAGAACCTTTATTTCTCCAAAATGCTCATTGATCTCAGGTACGGCGTTCCCTGATTCCTCTGCATCTTCTCCGAATGCCTTCCTCACTTCAGGAAGGATTACTTTCCAGTCATACTTTGCATTTCTTTCAACTGCCAGGAAATCTGCAACATGGTAAACACCTTTTACCCCTTCAATATCCAATATGTTCAAAATGACTTCCGGAGCCCCGGCCGCCGAGTCCTTTTTATAATTATTGCTCTTGCCCATAGGAAGTTCTTGATCCAGATTGATCTTCATCGTATTCGGGCTTGGCGTTGGTTCAATTGATACAATTTTCACATTCCCACCCCTTTATTTTTTTCAGGAATGAAGCCATTTTAACATAATGAGTGATAGATAGCATTTCGAAGCCCTTCAGACCAAAGCAGCCCTTTGTTCTGACAGCTTTTTCTCTTTTTTCTCTGTACGTGGCAGAAGTTGCTCGGTCTTTTGACAGCTTTGCTTCTTTTCTCGCCAAACCTGTCTTATGTTGGGCCTTCTTTTGACAGCTTTTCCTTTTTTCTTACCAATCCTGTCAGAAGTTGCAATACTAAGTCAGCTCTGCTGTTAAGCGAAAAAAAAATAAGACCTGGTTTCCCAGGCCTTATTCGTTTTCGGCAAGCTCAGATAAATAGCTCCATCTTTCAATTAGATACTCTAACTGCTCATTCAGCTCATTTTCTTCATTCATCAAAGCCTGACCCTTTTCAAAATCACTTCCGATCTTGGCCATTTCTGACTGCACTTCTTCCAGGCGTTCTTCTGTACCTGCAATCTTATCTTCGATTTCTGCCCATTCTTTCTGCTCCTTGAAGGAAAGCTTCTTTTTCTTAGGCTTTTCGGTCTGTTCTACTCTCTCCTTCTTCGGCATTGAAGGAGCAGCTTCTGGTTTCGGTCTTTTTTCGAGGTATTCTGTGTAGTTGCCATAATGCAAATCTGTGTGGCCATTCCCTTCCAGAACTAGAAGCAAATCGACAACCTTATCAAGGAAGTACCGGTCGTGGGATACGGTAATGACGACACCCGGGAAGTCTTCCAGGTAATCTTCCAAAACAGTCAATGTTTGTGTGTCCAGATCATTCGTCGGCTCATCCAGCAGCAGGACGTTTGGTTCTTCCATTAATAGCTTCAACAAGTAAAGTCTGCGTTTCTCGCCACCGGAAAGCTTCCTGATTGGCGTTCCATGGGAATATGGCTGAAACAGGAACCTCTCGAGCATTTGTGCAGCCGATATTGTCTTGCCGTCAGTGGTATGGACGATCTCCGCAGTCTCTTTCAAGTATTCAATTACCCGCTTATTTTCATCCATATCTTCATTTTCTTGGGTATAATAAGCAATCTTAACAGTTTGTCCGGTGACGATTTCACCGTCATCGAGCCTGATCCTGCCTGCGAGAATATTTAACAAAGTCGATTTACCTGTCCCGTTACGGCCGATGATTCCCAGTCTGTCTCCAGGTTTTACGAGAAGGTTAAAGTGATCCAAAATCACCTTGTCCTCATAATTTTTTGATGCTTCTTTCAGTTCTAGCACCTGCTTACCCAGGCGACTGCCACTCAGAGAAATATCAAGTTTTTCAGAAGACTTCACATTTGCCACTTCTTCATCCAACTTGTCAAACCGTTGAATACGGGCCTTCTGTTTAGTTGTTCTTGCTTTAGCTCCGCGCCTGATCCACTCGAGTTCCTGCCTGAACAAATTCTTCTTCTTTTCAAATGTTGCGGCTTCGTTTTCCTCTCTGATTGCCTTGGCTTCAAGGAAGCTTGCATAGTTGCCTTTATAGCTATATAGATTTCCGCCATCAAGCTCAAAAATCCTGTTTGTCACCCGATCAAGGAAATAACGGTCATGGGTGACGAGCAAAAGTGAACCTGAATATCTTGAAAGATAATCTTCAAGCCATTTTACCGTCTCATAATCGAGATGGTTCGTCGGCTCATCAAGAATCAGCAAATCCGGTGATTCAATCAATACTTGAGCAAGGGCTACTCGTTTCTTCTGCCCGCCTGATAGTTCACCCATCTTCTTGGAGAAGTCAGAAATTCCAAGCTGCATGAGAATGGATTTCGCAGCAGTATTGGCATCCCATCCATCTGAACTATCCATCTTCCTCTGCAGCTCATAAAACCTCTCCTGAAGTCCAGGGTCATCTGGTCTTTCTCCCAATTCAGAAAGAATGATCTCATAATCTCGCATTAATTTTAAGATAGGGGCTTCTCCGCTAAAAACCTGGTCAAGAACCGTTTTGTCATGTTCCATTTCAGGCTGTTGAGATAAAAACGAGATTTTATAATCTTTCGCAAAGATCAGATCACCCGAATCCGGCTGGTCAATGCCCGCTACAATCCTGAGTAAAGATGACTTCCCTGTTCCATTCACACCAATCAAGCCGACTCTTTCACGTTCGCCAATCGTAAAGGTAATCTCATTGAAAAGCTCTTTTTCTCCATATGTCTTTGTCACGTTTTCAATCGTGATCATTTTCATGCCTTACCATTCCATTCACTGTAAAATTGATCAAGGAAATTTTCCATGAATCTATGTCTTTCCTCTGCCAGTTGTCTTGCATGCTCAGTATTCATTTTATCTTTTAGCTTCAAAAGCTTTTCGTAAAAGTGATTGACTGAAGAACTGTCGCCTTGCCTGTATTCTTCCAGTGTCATCTGATCCCTGACATTCAGCTCAGGCTCATAGATCGGGTGGCCTTTTTTACCGCCAAATGCAAAAGTCCTTGCAACCCCTATGGCACCAAGGGCATCAAGGCGGTCAGCATCCTGGACAATCTCCGCTTCAATGCTATCAAGCTCAATCACCCTGCCGCCCTTATAAGAAACTGTTTCGATACAGTTCTTGATTTTGGAAACGAGTTCGCTCTCGATTTGTATGCTATGCAAAAATGAATCCAGTTTCGCCCAACCTGCTTCTTCTGATTCATTCAATTTATCATCCGGTATATCATGAAGCAAGGCAGCCATTTCGATAATGAACCAGTCACCCTTCTTCTCCTTGCTCCATATAAGTCGCGCATTTTTCCTTACCCTGTCAATATGATGCCAGTCATGCCCCGAAGAATCCTTTCCTAGCTCAGCTTTAACAAATTCCTCTGCTATTACGATTATATCTTCCATGTGAACCCCCACTTTCCTACCGAACTCATTTTACCATAGAAACTGATTTGAGATAGCGGGTTATATACTTGGTATGGCATTTCGCTTTCCCTTAAGTGAGTATGTATAGTGCCAGACTTTCTTCTGGACACTTTCCTAGGGGTCAGCTTCCTGTTTGTCCGATAGAGCCCTTCTATCGGACACTTTCTCAAGATCCAGCTTCCTGTTTGACCGATAGAGCCTTTCTATCGGACATTTTCTCAAGATCCAGCTTCCTGTTTGACCGATAGAGCCTTTCTATCGGACACTTTCTCATACTTCAGCTTCCTGTTTGACCGATAGAGCCTTTCTATCGGACATCTTCTCACGGTTCAGCTCCTTGTTTGGCCGATAGAGCCTTTCTATCGGACACTTTCTCATGCTTCAGCTTCCTGTTTGGCCGATAGAGCCTTTCTATCGGACACTTTCTCAAAATCCAGCTTTTTGTTTGGCCGATAGAGCCCTTCTATCGGACACTTTCTCATGCTTCAGCTTCCTGTTTGACCGATAGAGCCTTTCTATCGGACACTTTCTCATGCTTCAGCTTCCTGTTTGGCCGATAGAGCCTTTCTATCGGACACTTTCTCAAAATCCAGCTCCTTGTTTGGCCTATAGAGCCTTTCTTTCGGACACTTTCTCAAAATCCAGCTTCGTGTTTGACCGTTAGAGCCTTTCTATCGGACACTTTCTCATGCTTCAGCTTCCTGTTTGGTCTTTAGAGCACGCCAATAAACAATGTCTCCAAAATATCTCAAATCACAATACTTCTCCTAAAAAAACAAAGAAAAAAGTGCCGGTTCGGCACTTAAACATCTTTGTTATTCCAGCTGATTCCGATTGTATGTTCACCTGCATGGACGCCGATTACAGCTCCAATTGGGCAGCTTAGGAAAGTGAGTTCAGGAAATATTGCCTCTAGTTCGCTTTGCCATTCGTCAGCAACCTCCTTATGAAGGCCATAGAGGATGTAAACTTCCTTAACTCCGTATTTCTCGTGAGATTTTCTTAAATAATCAAATATTTTCTCGCGCGCTTTTTTATCGCTTCGGACTTTTTCTTTAGTATTCAACGCTCCATCTTCAATGCTGATAATAGGCTTAATACTCAGCATGCTTCCCAGATAGAATTGCATTCCTGACATACGCCCGCTGCGATGGAGCTGTTCTAAGCTGCCAATCATCACATAGGTTTCATTGGAATCACGGATAATTTCCAGCTTTTCCTTAATCTCCTCGATTGATGCGCCCTGTTCCGCCAGTGCAATTCCCTTTTTTAATAGGGAAGTCAATGGGAAAGTGAGAATTTTAGAATCAAAGGTTATGACAGGAATATTGGCGTCTTGTGCGGCTTGTACACTCGAGGCGACTGTTCCGCTAAGCTTGGATGAAATCAGAACTGCAAATACGAGATCATAATCTTTTTCTAGCTTCTCATATAATTCCAAAAAAACTCCCACAGGTGGCTGAGAGGTTTTAGGCGCCGTTTTGACACTCTTTAATTTTTCATATAATTGTTCTGCAGTCAGATCCTTGCCATCAAGGTATTCTACATCATCCAGCACAATGGTCATCGGAACCTGATATACATCTGGATGATTCTTTAATTCCTCATCCAGGTAGGCTGTACTATCTGTAACCCAGGCGATTTTCTTCAAACAATCTCCCCCTATTTTATTTTTCATTATAAATATGAAAATTTTTATCCACCAATTCCCCTTTTGCATACTATCCAGCCAAGCTTGTACAAATCACGCGCTTATATATTGAATAGAACCATCCCCGTGTTAATAGATTATTCTGAAAACAATACAGAAATTCCTGCCTATTTGACAGGAATTATTATTCAACGCATAATTTTTTTAATTTTTCTAGTGAAGTTATCATATAATGGACCATTTCTGATAGGTCGTCGATCTGCTCTTCGTAAACAAGACGGTTAAAGGTTACCTTCACATGGTTTTGAATGTGTGATTTTTTCTCCAAGGGGTCCATCATGGTGGTCTGGCTGATCGCCCGGTCCCCTCCCCAGATTTCGGTGAGCACTTTCTGGACTTCCTTAAAAACATCTAATTCATTTTGATGCGTGAGCGTGAAGGAAATACCCACTACACAACCTGCAAGCTGTTTGGCATCTACACTTTCTAAAAGCTCTGCAGAGAGGTTCTCCAATCCTGCCTCAATTGTCATAGTTGCCGACAACAGCCTTGATTCATAGCCTTTTTTGGTGAATGAGATTTCGTATTTACGCGACAACTTGGCAGCATTAATCCAGTCATTTCGGTCAATGACAATAATTTCTCCACTCAAATCCCTGTCGTATATATCGCCTTCGATGACGACTTTGATATTTTCAAAAGCTGTCGGGTCAAACAATGCTTCCACTCCTTTTAAAAACAATAGGAAATATGGCCAGCCCAATCTCACAGTGTGTTAGGTTCCATGAAAGTCAATTCCATGTTCACACTATGTCTGAAAGGACTGGCCATGCAATTTTTAATTAGAACAATCCAACTGCATTGCCCTCTTCATCAACATCCATATTCAAAGCTGCCGGCAGCTTTGGCAAACCAGGCATTGTCATGACTTCACCTGTCAACGCTACAATAAATCCGGCACCTACCGAAGGCTTAAGTTCCCTTACGGTAATAGTGAAACCTGACGGCCTTCCAAGTTTTTGCGGATTATCAGAAAGTGAATATTGTGTTTTAGCCATACAGACTGGCAGCACACCCCAGCCGAATCCTTCAAAGTCAATAAGCTGCTTCTTTGCTTTCGGTGAAAACTCGACTCCATCCGCCCCATAAACCTGACGCGCGATAGTCTTGATTTTGTCCTCCAGTGAATCCGACAAGTCATAAAGGTGGGCAAACGTATTTTCGCTTTTTTCAACTACATCAAGAAGTTTCTCTGCAAGCTCCACACCACCGGCGCCTCCCTTTTCCCAAACTTCCGTCAAGGCAACCGGGATTCCAGCATTTTCACACATTTCTTTCAATGTGTTGGTCTCAAGCTCTGTATCTGTAATGAATCGGTTAATGGCAACTACATATGGCAGGCCAAAGCTGGCAATCGTCTCGACATGCTTTTTCAGGTTCGTGAATCCGTCCTTCAATGCTTGCACATTTTCGTTGACCAATTCTGTTTTCTTCATTCCGCCATGCATCTTGAGTGCACGGATGGTTGCAACAATGACAACCGCTGACGGATCGATTCCCGCTGTTCTTGCTTTAATATTCAAGAACTTCTCTGCTCCAAGGTCAGCACCGAACCCTGCTTCCGTAACGACAAAGTCAGCAAGCTTGGACGCAGCCTCGGTCGCGATGACACTGTTGCACCCATGTGCGATGTTCGCAAATGGTCCCCCATGGATCAGTGCCGGAGTATGTTCTATGGTCTGAACAAGGTTCGGCTTTACTGCTTCCTTCAATAAAAGAGTCAAAGCCCCTTCTACTCCCAGATCACCCACAGTGACAGGCTGTTTTTCATAATTATAAGCAACAACCATCTTTGAGAGGCGGAGTTTTAAATCTTTAAGATCGCTCGCAAGGCATAGGACAGCCATGATTTCTGATGCAACCGTGATGTCGAAGCCATCTTCACGAGGAACGCCCTGCATAGGCCCGCCCAGTCCGACGATAACTTTTCTTAATGCACGGTCATTCAAATCGAGAGCGCGCTTCCAAACGATTCTCCGCTGATCAATGTTCAGTTTGTTTCCCTGCTGCATGTGGTTATCAATCAAAGCAGCCAACGCATTATTCGCTGTAGTAATCGCGTGCAGGTCTCCTGTGAAGTGAAGGTTGATATCCTCCATCGGGAGCACCTGCGCGAAACCTCCGCCTGTTGCACCGCCCTTGATTCCCATAGTAGGTCCTAACGAAGGCTCACGCATGGCAATCATCGTTTTTTTACCAAGCTTGTTCAATGCATCCGCCAACCCGACTGTTACAGTAGATTTTCCTTCCCCAGCAGGAGTAGGGTTGATGGCAGTGACAAGAACGACCTTGCCACTCTCCTTTGTTTTCAGTTTCGCCAAAGCTTCCGAGGACAGCTTCGCTTTATACTTCCCAAACAGCTCAAGATCATCGGTATCCAGGCCAATGGACGCTGCAACATCGACAATCGGTTTCATTATACTATCACGAGCAATTTCAATATCTGACTTAACTTGAATATTTGTTCCCATTTCCAATCCCCCCAGATATTCTCTATATGCTTACCATCTTATATTTTACCATCAGAGAATTACTATCAGGCAAAAAATATTTATTTGTCATAAAATTTCCTCTTTAGTCAATTGCTCCACAAAAGAATTCAGACTATAATAAAAATTACTGAATTTAGTTTTAATACACGCTTTTCAACATCTTTGTTGCTTTGACGAATATAAATGCAATTATCATTCAGAAGTCTACATGAAAAGAGTCACGATGGCTTTATATGGTGGTTACTAGAATATCTAAGATGAATTTTGCTAAAAAGGAGGTTATACATTGCCTATTAAAATCCCGCAACACTTGCCAGCGAAGGAAATACTTGAAAAAGAAAATATTTTCATCATGGATGACAGCCGTGCTGCCAAACAGGATATCCGCCCGTTGAATATCTTGATCCTGAATCTGATGCCCGAAAAGGAAAAAACAGAGAGACAGCTGCTGAGGCTTCTCGGAAATACGCCACTCCAGGTAAACATAACATTTTTAAAAACCGCTACATATGATCCGAAAAACACATCACAATACCACCTTGAAGAGTTTTATCTGACCTTTTCTGAAGTTAAAGAAAAGAAATATGACGGCATGATCATTACCGGTGCCCCAATTGAACTGATGGAATTTGAGGAAGTACACTATTGGAATGAACTGAAGGAAATCCTCGATTGGACTGAGCGGAATGTCACATCTACACTGCATATATGCTGGGGAGCACAGGCAGCTTTATATCATCACTTCGGCATCAATAAATATACTCTGCCGAGGAAATGTTCGGGCGTATTCAATCATAGAGTCCTAGACCAAACCGACAAGCTTTTAAGAGGCTTTGATGATGAATTTTTTGCTCCTCATTCGAGGAATACGGATATAGGCGAAGAAGCGTTGCAAAGCCATCCAGAGCTGAAGCTGCTAGCTTCATCAGAAGAGGCAGGCGCATTGATTATCGCCAGCAAGGACAGCAGGAAGATCATGATCACCGGCCACCTTGAATATGAAGCTACAACACTTGCAGAAGAATACTTGCGAGATAAGGAGAAAGGCATCGAAATCGATATGCCAGAGAATTATTTTCCACAGGATAACCCAGAAAAGAGTCCGAACAACCGCTGGAGATCACATGCACATTTGTTCTTTTCCAACTGGCTTAACTATTATGTATATCAAGAAACTCCGTATGAATGGGATTAGAAAAGGCCAAAGCACCAAGGTCAGCCTTGACAAAGCTTCATGCTTGAAGTGATATTTTAAGTTTTACAAACAAAAAGGCATCGACCGAGTCGGTGCCTTTCTCAATTTTTTTATAGCAAGAGCTATTTGCTTATCTCTGTTAGCTTTGCTGTGCATAATAAACTTCTTCAAATGGCTGGACGACAACAAAGCCATCACCGCTGAATTTCATCTGGATCGATTCGCCGCTTCCACGTCCAAGGAAGGTTTTGAACGAGATATCTGTAACAAACTCAGGCTGAAGATTTCCAGACCATGCTACCGTTGCGTTCGGATCTGTATATACTGGGTTATCCGGACTGACAAGCAGCGTCAGTGGCTCATAATGGGATGTGATTGCCACCATTCCTGTACCCTCAAGGCGGACATTGAACAGACCACCCGACAACATTCCAGCGACCCTACGCATCAGCTTGATATCCCAGCTGATGGAAGGTTCGAATGCAAGCAGGTCATTTCCGTTTACGAAGATGGCCTCATTTTGCAAATGCAAGATCGATATTTTCTTCCCCTGGTCAGCCAAATAGAGCTTTCCATTGCCGTTTGCTTTCATTAACGAGGTGCCTTCACCTGTTAACGCCTTTTTGAACATCTTGCCGATTCCGTGTTCAAGCACTCCCTCACGCTCAAATTTGATTTGACCGCGATACGAAACCATCGCTCCAGCTTTCGACCATACCTGTCCATTCAGATTGATCTCCAGCATTCTCGGTGTCTCCAGTTCAAATAGCCCTTCCCCTTTATCCTCCTGCTTTGTGCTGTTCACAAACTCTTCGATTGAATAACGACTCATCATAATGCCTCCTTATTTTATAACCTGGAACATGAAAACCCACATAAATGAAAGGGATTGCTGGAGCTCTAAGGGCAAAGAACCGTGCGGAAGCTGCTCTGCCGCTTTTTTATAAACTCCGAATTCACCTGCTTTTCTCCAGCCATTTTCAAGAGCCAGCTTTTCCAGCTCCCATGGCATGATCGTGTTACAGATTACATCTTCTCCATATAGTCTCCTGAAGCTGTTCGTCCTTGGTCCTGCAGTTGGACCTAGAATGCCTATGCAGGCATAGCCATTTGGTTTAAGAATACGAGCCATTTCTTTTAAAGACTCATAGGGGTGATTCGTCCATTCTATTGAATTAATTGCCATAACCGCATCAAAATGGTTATCGGGACTTCCACAATCCGACAGGCTTCCTTTAGTGAAAGCACCGTTCTCATTTCGAGGGTTCAGCCTGGCCCTTTCCAGCATCTCTTCTGATACATCGATTCCGGTGACTACATAGCCTGCTTCCGCCAGCTTTTCCGAACCTGTTCCATCTCCGCAGCCCAAATCACAAACCAACGAAGAAGCCGGGACAAATTGCTTGATGAATGGCACTATATCCTTTCGGCTTCCAGTTTCCCACATTGCCCTGCTTCTCGAATTCCATGTAGAAGCCATGCTGTCCCACTGTTTTTCGGACTCCATTTCCCAATTGAAGGTACTCATAAGCTCACCTGCCTCATTTTTAATTCCAATAATAGTTATTTCGCTATGAAAAAGAGAATTCCTCTTAAGTTTATTTTTGCGAAAAAAGTGCAAGACTAGGAGGATGAAAGGAGAGATCAAATTGGAAGAAGAACAATTGGTTGCCATACATAAAAATAACGCTGGTGAAATCATCAGTTTCCAGACATCCAGCGGAAGGATTATATCCTATCGCAAAGCCTTGCAGGAAGCTAACACAGGAACAATTTCAGGAGTGAATATCAATGAAGGTGCAGATGGAACTAATTCTTTGGTTTCAGCAGATGGATCCGGTTTTGAGCAATATCCCGATATTTACTAAGGAATGAATAAAAACACCTGACAGCATGGTCAGGTGTTTATTTTTATTCTTCATCATTTTGTTTTTGGATAGCTCTTAATTCTTGGACACGGGATTGATCTTCTTCAAAGAATTGGACAAGGTCACCAATTCTGTCGATTGCATCCCAGCTTAAATGGTGTTCGATTCCTTCAACATCATTATAGATATTTTCCTCTTTTACGCCGATCACCTTAAGCAATTGCTCAAGCAGTTCATGGCGATCTACCAGCCTTTTACCTGTTTTATATCCTTTCGGAGTCAGGACAAGCCCCCGATATTTCTCGTAAACCACGAACTGGTCTTTATCCAGCTTCTGGACCATTTTTGTCACTGAGGAGGGATGGACCGATAATGCCTCCGCGATATCCACTACCCGGGCATATCCTTTTTGTTCTATTAAAATGAATATTTGTTCTATATAATCTTCCATACTAGGTGTTGGCATCCCATGACCTCCAATGCTTAAACAATAGCCATATTAAAGTTTACTATAGAAGGACAAGGGTGACAAGGCGCTATCCACCTTGATTGACTGGCTGTGCTGCTATATCGAATTTCAGCTTGCTGTCCTCTCCATCCCAATATAGCTTGGCGTTAAAGGTTCTATCCTTGCTTTGGAAGCCTTCAATCACATCCGTACTTCCTTCAGTCAAAAGTTTCTTGATATTTTTCTGGGTTACCGTCTTGCCAAGGATTTGCTTGGAGAGTGTGAAGTTGCATTTTGTTTTCTGATAGTTTGAGCAGCCATAGAAAGTCCCTTTGTCCACAACCATGCCATCGCATTTTTTACATTTTCCCAAGTTAGTAGTACGGCGGGAACGTCCCCCCTTCTTCCCAGGTACGAAAGCATTGGTTAGCTCTTCGGAAAACGTCCAGCCGGAGGACCCTTCCGATGTTTCAGCAACAAGATGTTTGATCATTTTTGAAGTCTGCTCAATGAACTGTTTGGGAGATGCTTCTCCCTCTCCTATTTGGTGCAGCCTCTGCTCCCATTTTGCAGTCATTTCCGGTGATGCCAGGACTTGTCCGCCCACAGCGGCGACGAGGATTTTCGCTTTGGCTGTCGCATATACGAGGTTTTTACGGACTTCTATATACGCTCGATCCTTTAGCATCGTAATGATGCCCGCTCTCGTCGCTTCTGTTCCAAGTCCCTCAGCTTTCATCAGAACCTTTTCTAGTTCCTTGTCTTCAATATGCTTTCCTGCCGTTTTCATAAGGGTAATGAGTTGGCCTTCAGTCAGCCTCTTTGGTGGCTGTGTCTTGCTTTCCTTGACCTCTGACTTCAATACGGTTCCCGTTTCACCTTGCTGGACAGCAGGAAGCTCGGGTTCTTTGTCTGAGTCTTTTTGAGGAAGTACTTTTTTCCATCCTTCATCCAGCTGGACTTTCCCCTTGGAAATAAACTCCGCTCTGCCCTCCACTACCGTCTTGATCGTGGTATATTCTGCGATGTATGGCCCGTAGTGGGCTGCAATCAGTGTCCTGGCCAGCAAGTCATATAATTTTAGCTCGTCCCCAGAAAGCCTGCTAAGGTTTGGAACTTGTTCAGTTGGTATGATTGCATAGTGGTCGGTGACCTTTTTTTCATTTACATAGCGCTTGTTATTTTGAATAGATGAATTTGGCAATGGAAAAAGCTGCTGATAATCAGGATTAGCTTGAAGTTTATTCAAAATCGCAGAAAATCCCTCTGCTTCTCCGGGGGTTACATACCTGGAATCGGAACGGGGATAAGAAACAATTCCCCTTTGATATAATCCCTGTAAAATGTCCAACGTCTTTTTCGGCGACATTTTAAATCGTCGATTCGCTTCGGCCTGAATCGCTGAAAGATTATAGAACAGCGGCGGCAGAAATTCTTTTTTCTCAGAGATAACTTCTGCGGCTTCTGCAGATTTCCCATCGCAGAAAGCAGCTATTTTCTCAGCCATCTCTTTTGTCTTGATCCGTGAATCTCCGTCTTTTTCCCATTTGCCACTGTAATTCTTGCCATTGATATTGAATTTTGCAAGCACTTCCCAAAAAGGTTCCGATACGAAGTTTTCAATTTCCAGCTCGCGTTTAACAATTAATGCGAGAGTAGGAGTCTGTACCCTCCCGACTGAAAAAACATCGGAATAGCCTTTTTTTTGAAGAAGAAGAGTGTACAGCCTCGATGCATTCATGCCGACAACCCAGTCAGCACAAGCACGGGTGTAGGCTTCAAAATACAAATTCTTCGTATCTGCCTCATCCAAAAGGTTTTGGAAGCCTTCCTTAATCGCTTTTGGAGTCAGCGAGGAGATCCACAATCTCTTCATTGGCTTCGTGCAGTTGGCCAGACGGAGGATATTCCTGATGATCAGTTCACCTTCGCGCCCGGCATCGCCTGCGTGAATGATTTCAGACACCTGCGGATCGGTGGCGAGCTTTTTTATGATTTGGAATTGCTTTGCTTTCGACTTGACCACTTCATACTTGAAGTTTTCTGGGATGATTGGCAGTGTACCAAGCGACCATTTTTTCCATGACGGATTGTAATGCTCTGGGGCCGACAATTCCGTTAAATGGCCAATTGCCCATGATACGTATGCACCTTCAGGAAATATTTCATTAGGAAGTATCTCGATGAATCCTTCTCTTTTTTTCATTTTAAATACGGAGGCCAGCGTTCTGCCCTGGTCAGGCTTTTCCGCAACAATCAATTTCATAATTTCCTCCTGAAAAACTTTTATATGCGTGCTTTTTAAGCTTCGTCCTCTATTTTATCTTTTTTTCGACAAAAGCGTAAAGGACTTTTATTGCAGTGTGTCTGCATGAGCCTGTATTTTAACTAGTAAAAAATAAACAGGCAGCTGAATGGATCAGCTGCCTTTAAGATGTTATTCCTCAAATGGTTCGACTATGTTGTTGTCATTGATGTACCAACGGTTCCTGTTAACCACTGCCGAAACGGTTAAAATCAGCGAAGGAACCTTTTCGATCCGGACCACGATTGCTCCGACCAGCTTCTGGAATATCACGAATGACTCTCCATGGCTGAATGCTGCCCACTGGGGACCCATAATCGCAATGGAACGGATGATTTCTTCCTTTTCTGCTTGTTCAAGTGAAAGATGCTGAGAAAAAATGATGATCCAATCCTCATCACCTATCGAAAAGCGGTACATGCCCTCACCCTTTTAATTCATCATCATTGACTAATAAAAGATATGAAGTGCATTTGCAGATTATACCCCTACGATTGAATCATTTAATACTCTCGAAATCCTCAAGCCGCGATTAAGTCGGAGGTCAACGAGTGTATCTCCCGTTTTAATCAGTGCCCTTAACGGTTCGAATGGGTCAACCATCAGGATTGTACCTTCTTCACCATCGCTAAGGAGAACACGTCTTCCGACAAGGCTGTCCATGATCCTGAATAGGAAAACGAGCATGATCTTCGGATCGAATTTTCCGAATACATCGTTTTGCATCTGAGAAATAACAATATGGAAAGGTTCCGCCTGATGATAGACCCTTGAAGATGACATTGCATGGTACACATCAGCAATGGCAACGATTTTTGCAAGCTCGTCTATCTTTTCGCTGCGAAGGCTGAACGGATAGCCTCCACCATCCTCGCGCTCATGGTGCTGCAGAGCAATCAGGGCAACTCTTTCGTTTAACTCAGGAATATCCTTCAACATCCGGTATCCATACACGGTATGGCGTTTCATTTCGTTGTATTCTTCCTGTGTCAGCCTGCCTGGCTTGTTCAAGATATTGGCAGGGATACGAGCTTTCCCTATATCATGAAGTGTAGCTCCCAGGGCAAGGTCATGCAAATCTGATTGGTCCAAATTCAGCCATTTCCCGATCAATGTAGAGATGATGCCAACACAGACTGTGTGCCTGTAGGTATACTCATCCTGAGCCTTCAACTCGTAAAAAAGGTGATAGATATGGGGGATTTCCGCTGCCTGTCTGATGACGGGAATGATCTCATTCCTGATTTCACTAACAGGAACAACTCCTGTCTTTGCCACGATATCGAAAATCTCTTCCATTTGCATGGAGGCATCATCGATTTTCTTAGAAATATAATCAAGTTTTTTAATTACTGCAGTCTGAGGTGTGTGGTCCTGAACGGCATTGCCATTCCTGATTGTATCCAATAATGCATCAATTTGATGATCAGTCAAGGACGTCAACGTGGATGGAGTGGTCTTCTTCATTCGTACCCTCCTCTTAGTTAAGAGTAGACTTCTAGATTAGAATTTTTCACTCTTTTGTCAGGCTTAGATAGAATATTAATAAGAAAATAATAACAAATTTTTCCGAAAATAGGAACTAAAGCTGGGGGAATTTCAATTTATTTTAAATTAACTTAATTTTAAGATTATTTAGTTTGTAATACGCTTACATTCTTGACTGAATCCTTTCCCATATTGTATATTTAAGACATCATTTAATAGATTATATTTGCCGTGTCAAACTGCAGCTGTATCCATTAGATGATAATATTCAACTTTGGCACATATTTTGTGTCACGAAAGACATGGGAGGAAAGTTTAACATGCAAAACGGTAAAGTAAAATGGTTCAACAATGAAAAAGGTTTTGGTTTCATCGAAGTAGAAGGCGGAGACGATGTATTCGTTCACTTCTCAGCAATCCAGGGTGACGGATATAAGTCATTAGAAGAAGGTCAGGAAGTTTCTTTCGAAATCGTCGAAGGAAATCGCGGACCACAAGCTGCTAACGTAGTAAAACTATAATTTTAAAAAGTTGAAGGCTGGCGCGTGGCGCCAGCCTTTTTTGATTATTTAAATTCACGGTTCATGGACATTTATACACATCAGTCTCGATTAAAGGCTCTTTGTTAGACATTTTGACTTCGCTCTTTTGCTGAAATGTCTATAAAACGCCATTTCTTAGACATTTTGGCTTCGCGATTCCGCTGAGATGTCTATAAAACGCCATTTCTTAGACATTTTGGCTTCGCGATTCCGCTGAGATGTCTATAAAACGCCATTTCTTAGACATTTCGCCATAAAACTTCCTTTGAAATGTCCATAAAAGTCAATTTCTTAGACATTTTAGCCTTGTGCTCCTTCTGAAATGTCCATTAAGGGCTTTTGCTTGGACATTTAGCGTTCACGCTTCTGCTGCTGAAATGTCTATAAAGGGGGACCACCCGAACGAACCAAATTATAGTTTTTGCCCGCATTTTTTTATCTTCTCCCCAACGGTGCATTCATTGATGCAGAACCTGTGGGCATGTCTTTTTCCGTTTTCTTGCCGGTTGTGCTTTTTGAGGAAGCAGCCATTGCAGTATGTAGTGAGCAATGTTTCTACCTCGGCAAGGATTTCATTACGCGTCACTGAATTACCGCCTTTCCCTCCTGGTTATAATATTTGCATTTTGCTGTTAATCATTTTACCCTGCAGTGCCTGTGTCGCCAATTTATCTGCCTCTTTATTTTCTTTTCTGCCTACCGGATTGTATCTTGGATGCAAGCCGAGGTCTTTAATTTTATTCTCGATTCTGTCGAGCCAACGGTTAAGTGTTTCTTCATAACAAGGCCACTCTCCCTCTAGCTGCTTAAGAACTACCTGGGAATCCCCTTTTATCTCACAGGTCATGTTCTTAACACCCATTTCCTCAAGGATGGTAAGGGCAAAATATAGAGCAGCATATTCTGCTTCATTGTTTGTTTCAAGCTCATCGAACACTTCATTGGCTCGCAATCTGTATTTTTTCTTTCCTTGTTTGAAGTAGATTATGGTGCCTAGTCCTGCTTTATGATTATAATTATCAAAACCGCCATCAAAATAAACAGTAAGGTCATGAGGCTCTTCTTCCACTTCTTCCAGAAGCTTGCGCATTTCCTTTAATGTCCACGAAGTGCCGATTTCATCTATAAAAGATATCTCTCCAGCTTTACCCGATTTATCTAGCTCTTCACCGGCCTGAAGTGCATGCTCACCATCAAGAAAATCGGAGCTGAACAGGATGGATTCTATTCCTTTTGCTTTATATTCCCATTCTAATTTATACTTCATGAATTCTCCCCCGCTTTCTGAATCTGTTTTCGCACTGCCAAATGGCTTATTTTTAGTTATCTTACCCATTTTCAGACCACGTTACAATGAAAAAGGGACGATGAATCGGTTTTGCTGATAGTATATTTTATAAAATATCGCTCCTATTATGATACACTAACTATTATCTGTACAAACCAACCGGGAGTGATCTTTGTTGTTCGAAGTCTATATTGATGGCGCAAGTGCTGGCAACCCTGGACCAAGCGGTGCTGGTATTTTTATAAAAGGAGAAGGAGAAGTTTTCAGATATTCCATCCCTCTTGGGGTCATGTCTAACCATGAAGCTGAATATCATGCATTTATAAAAGCATTGGAAATCTGTCTTGAAAAAGGTTTCCGTGTTGTATCATTCAGAACCGATTCACAGCTCGTTAATGCAGCAGTAGAAAAGGAGTTCGTCAAAAACAAGCTCTATGCCCCTCTTCTGGAAAAAGCAATGAATCTTGCTGGACAATTTGATTTGTTCTTCATGAAATGGATTCCATCGAGTGAAAATAAGACAGCGGACGAACTGGCAAGGAAGGCTGTAAGGGAGAACAACATGAAAGGAACAGAAGACTAATATGAAAGCATCATCTTTTGCGGATTTAAGCTTACTATTCGTAGCCCTCATCTGGGGCGCCACATTCGTTCTTGTACAAAATGCGATCTCTTTTCTCGAGCCACAATCGTTCAACGCAGTCCGGTTTGCCTTTGCAGCCATCCTGTTAGTACTCTGGCTTATATTTTTTGAAAAAGAACAACTAAAAAAACTGGATAAAAAATTACTATTATCCGGGATCATGTTGGGTTTTTGGTTATTCATCGGCTATGCTTTCCAGACATTAGGTTTGCTTTATACGACCTCATCCAAGGCGGGATTTATCACTGGATTGAGTGTTGTCCTGGTACCATTGTTAATGCTCGGAATCCTAAAACAGCGGCCTAGTTTAAATTCGATCGCTGGTGTTTCGGCAGCAACTGCGGGACTTTATCTTTTAACAATGTCAGATGTGTCCAGCCTTAATATCGGAGATGCTTTCGTTCTGATTTGTGCGGCAGGATTTGCCCTTCATATCGTTTTTACCGGAAAATTCAGCAGCAGTTATCCAACACTCCTTTTAACGACGGTTCAAATTGCAACAGTAGCGGCATTATCAGCCATTTCAGCTGTCTTTTTCGAGGATTGGAAAAGGGCATTCAACCCTGATGTGATCTTTTCAACGAATGTCGTGGTAGCCCTGCTGGTTACATCTATTCTTGCAACTGCATTGGCCTTTTTTATCCAGACGAATTTCCAAAAACATACGACTGCTACTCGAGTCGCCTTGATTTTTGCGATGGAACCTGTTTTTGCGGCAATCACGGCTTACTTCTGGGCAGATGAGCGCCTGACATATAGTGCTCTTGCCGGCTGTGTATTAATATTTGCGGGTATGGTATTCGCGGAATTGCCTCCTGGCAAATTTGAAAGAATCATTCGTAAACTATTCCCTAAAAAAGAGGCTGATTTCAAAGCATAATGCTCTGGAACCAGCCTCTTCTTAATTTAGTTTATATAATTTCTACTTCGAGAATTGTCCAGCTCCAGCGCCTAGCCAGTTTTCTCCCCTGAATAAACTTCCTCGAGTATCTTGCGATAAGCGTTAGCTTTGAGCAGCTCGAGTCGCTTCGGTTCTGTCAATGAAGTCAAAGAACGACTTCACTGCCAGCCCCTCCAGCGCTTGTCGGGGCTGACCAAGGCGCTTACGCTTTTCGATTATACGGCTAAAAGCTCGATTTTTTTTACGTACTGTAACGCTGCTCTGCGGGAATGAATTTTATTGGAAGCAAACGTCTCGAGTAATGAAACAAAGAAGCTTCCATCAAAACCTTTTTGAGCTTTTAAGGTAATTTCAATCGCAGCGTTAGTAATTTCATCGCTTGAATTCGTATACTGCTGACCAAAATATATAAAGCCGATGGCGTCCTCACGCAACTGGAACCCCTTGCTCTTCAAATGAAGCAAGTAATCTTCAACTGTCCGCACTGACTGAATCAATCCTCTCTTCAAGTCAACTTCTAGTAAAATTTTACCGCAACATTCGATCTTTTTCTACCGTTTTTTTGTTAAAAGGTATCCTGCAATTCCCATCGCCATGCCAAACAGTGCTCCTCCAAGCACCTCTTTTGGCTGGTGGCCCAGCATTTCCTTTAATGGATCCGGAGATTTTTCTTCAAATTCTACCGGGTCATCCTCATGGATTTTATCAATTAATTCATCAAGGTCATTTACTTTTAAAGTGAGCTCTCCCGTTTGTCTTCTTATCCCCTGAGCATCGTACATGACGATCATGCCGTAGACAAGGGATAATGCAAAGTCAATGGATCGAACTCCTTTTGTAAGAGCAACATATGTGGTTAATGAAGACACACCAGCTGAATGGGAGCTTGGCATTCCGCCGCTTGCCAAAAATAAATCTGGCTTCCACTCCTGTGTCTTTGCATAATGAAACGGTATTTTTAAGGCCTGAGCAAGGCCAATACTTGAAATAGCAATAACTGCACCTTTGTTCATCATCCGTCACCTCCATGTTATTTTGAAGAAAAATGATTGCTTTTATTCTTGCTCGTTCATAATAAGGATTAAGCTGTAACAAGCAGACAACCTATAAAGGTTAATTCTCATTTCTCGGCATTTTTAAACAAAAAAATTTTTGGAGGGATTGCTGATCATGAGTAAAAAGGGAAACAGAGGCATTAAGGCACCCGGAGTGACGCCGCAAGGTTACGGACAAGATGCTGAATTTGCTGAAGAGCCAAAGTCGAAGCTCGAAAATGCAGCTAAGAAGAAGAATACAAAGTAGTGAAGTAAGCTAAACGCTAAAAAACGGCTGGTATAGTACCAGCCGTTTTCATTAAGCGTATATAGAGTCATTTTCAAACAGGCGGTGCAGCCCTCTGAGTTCCACTTCATTGAACTTGGCGAGAAGCTTATCACGATTAATTTTGAAAAGGGCTTCATCCATCTTGCACTCAACAGGTACATCACATTTGATTTCCGCAAGCTGCCTGCTTAGATGAAGCATTTCAAGATCAGCTTCGATTTTAGCACGCTGTGATTTTGTCAGCTGATGCAGGTTCGCGATGACCCCTTCTACATCTCCATGCTCTTGAAGAAGTTTAACAGCTGTCTTCTCACCGATTCCTCGGACTCCAGGATAGTTATCACTCGGGTCTCCCATGAAGGCTTTTAAATCAATCATCTGTTCAGGCCAGATTCCCTTTTCGGCAAAGAGGCTATTGCGGTCATGGACTTGATAATTGCCATACCCCTTTTGAAGAAGGATGACTGAAACCCGATCATCAATCAGCTGGAGAATATCCTTATCACCTGTCAAAATCGTTACAGAATCTACTTCCTTAGCCGTCCTGGCAATCGTGCCGATACAGTCATCCGCTTCATAGCCCGGCAACCCAATGTTAGGAACATCCAGAGCTTCGACTACTTCTTTGACAAGGTCGAACTGCGGCAGAAGCTCAACTGGTGCCTCAGGTCTATTTGCTTTATAGTTATCGAACATTTCGGTGCGGAAGGTTTTGCTGCCCATATCCCAGCAAACAGCCGTATGGGTGGGCTTGAAGTTTGCCACCGCAGTCGCGAAGTGTTTCATGAAACCGTGGATCGCATTAGTAGGGACCCCTTTGGAATTGATCATGAACTGTCCGGAAACAGCTGTTGCATAGAATGCTCTGAATAACAAAGCCATCCCATCAACAAGCATTAGCGAAGTCTTATTATTTTCCAAGTTGGTACCTCCAATGTGATAGATTGAGCGAATGCTCTATTTTAAAAGCATTATGTCTTAATGTAAAAGTCAACTTTGATATTATATCACAATTCTTGGTGTTCCCTTGTATATTCCGAATATAACCATTCTTCAATCATTGAATAGTCTGCTTCGAAGGAGGACTTTCTCCAACGAATCATTCACCTTTGGAAACGGGATTTTCATGATAAGATACCCAATCGCTGTAGCTTCCTGCATAAAGCCTGACATTCTTGAATCCAGCCTCTTTTAAGGCAATAAAATTCGGTGTTGCCGTCACCCCAGATCCACAATACACGATGATTGGCTGATTAGGATCCAGGTCTTCAAATCTCTTTTTCTGCTCGTCACATGGTTTATAGAAACCATTCTCAAAGCCTTCCATCCACGGTTTATTGATTGCTGTGGGGATATGGCCAGGAACCCGGTCGATTGGCTCCTCGATTCCAAGATATCGTCTGCTTTCACGGGAATCAACAAGAGCAGCACTACCTGTCCCTTTGAGTGCGAGGTCCTTTACTTCTTCAAAAGAAGCAAGCATCTCCTTGTTTTCTTGGATGATGTAATTTGTCTGTTGATAATGCGGTATTGAATCCTCAGTCGGATAGCCGGACTTCTCCCATGCACCAATGCCTCCATTTAGGATATAGACTTTTTCATGACCAACATATTTCAGTAGCCACCACATCCTCGAAGCAAATGCTCCTTCTTTGCCGTCATATACAACGACTAAACTTTCGTTTGTAATTCCAGCATTCTGGAGCCTTTCTTTGAATTGACTAAGAGCCGGGAGCGGATGCCTGCCACCATGCTCCCCGACTTTACCAGAAAGGTCTTTTTCCAGGTCGAAATAGACAGCGCCTGGAATATGGCTATGTTCATAGAGCATTCTGCCCTCGTCAGGATGCCCCAGCTTGAATCGGCAATCGACGACTCTCGTATTCTTGTCTCCTAGACGTTCATTAAGCCATTTTGAATCTATATGATATTGCAAGGCATTCACTCCTTTGTTTGTTTTTGGACCATCAGTTTTTTCACATGTTCCTTTGGATCCCAGCAGGCGAATTGATAATGGCTTTTCGTTTCATAGCCAAGCCTAAGGCAATGATATTTCATTTTCCCTTCCAGTTTTTCAGCCTGAAAATTAACACAAGTAGCACATGCATGAAATCGGTTACTGGTCATTACTTCATACAACCCTTATTGATAGTTTTTTATTTTCAGCAGCGCAGTTTTTACAGAATCAATCGAGAAATTATCATCAAGTGCAGAGGTGATTCCTTCAAAATACTCGGTAATTTGCTCTGAGAAATCCTTCTGTACTTTTGCAAACTCCCGCTCCAGTTCAGGCAGATAGTGACCTTTCAGCCTTGCATTCTCTTTTTCGAGATAATCCCCAGCTGGTCCGTGTAAAAGCTTTTCTAGTTCATCCGCCATAAATTTCTTTTCATTCTTTTCAAAGAAGGATTTAGGATTTTTGAACATTCCAAGCGTTTTCCTGAATCTCGTACGATCGATGTCCTGGTATGCTGTTTCAAAGTCGAGTCCGGTTAAAGTACCATTTTCCGTGGCAGAAATGGAAACTGAAGAATTAATTTTCAAGAATTCAGCTATCAAAGCTTCCTGGAACTCTTTCAAGATTCGAACAATGAATGCCTCGGACCTCAATGATGTAGCCCTCATTTCCTGAGCAAGGTCATATCCAATGCTATCAACCAATTCATCAAGCGCACTTTCAAGAGCCTTCTTCATATTTCGTCCATCGTCCTTTAAAAGGGCTGGATTGAAGGCCTCCCTGAAGAATTCACCAAATCGGATGAAGACACGCTGGCGAATGTAGTAAGTCAATTCATCACTTTCCTGTATCAGGCGTTCTTCAAGAACCGATGGCTTCTTCTCAGATAAAACATGCAGCATTTCTTCTTTTTGTGATATTAATTTCTGGCGTTTATCAGCCCTTGCCGCCTTATCTTCTTCTGCCGATCTGATCATTTCTTCGATCATATTGATCGCCTGACCCCATTTTGCCTCTGCAGACTCTACAGCCATATTCATAAGGTCATTGGCAATGAATGAATAAAACGATCGTTCAAATTGATTAAAGAGCTGGTCTCCGCCATTCTTATCTTCCAGCTTCGCATTTAACCCATTCAAGCTGGAAACAGGGAATAGATGAGGTTTCCTGATGCCGTATTGGACAAGCTGATCCTCGACGTATTCCAAAACGTCCGAACGTTCTTCCTCAGAATTAGCCAAGTCGACGGCATTGACAATAAAGAACATTTTATCGAGTTCAAAGGTATCCTTGACCCTGCCAAGCTGAATCAGGAACTCCCTATCCGCTTTTGAAAATGCATGATTATAATAGGTCACGAACAAGATTGCATCTGAATTCTTGATATAATCGAAGGCCACTCCAGTGTGGCGTGCATTGATTGAATCGGCCCCTGGCGTATCAACAAGGGTTATCCCCTCTCTTGTAAGCTCACAATCATAATAAACCTCGATCCACTCTACAAAACAGGATTTTTCCTCTTCAGCAACATACCCTCGGAATGATTCAAGGTCCACAGACAGCAGTTCTCCAAAGCTATTTTTGAAATTGCTGAATCCTTTGGCAAAAGCCTTGAGGAATGAGTAATGTGTTTTTTCTGCCGCACTGTAACCGCTGTCCTCGAATTCAAGAGTATTGATTTGATCGATCGCTCGCTCAAAATCACTTGTATTCTTGCCGAATAATCCTAGAGACCGATCCAATTCTTTCAGCATTTCATCAGCATTCTTAATCTTGACTATGACCGTCCCGTGAGGATGCTCAGTCGTCACCGGCTTGATTTTATTGATTGCAGCAGTAGTCGGATTTGGTGATACCGGCAAAATCCGCTCACCTACTAGAGCGTTCGCGAAAGAAGATTTTCCGGCGCTGAAAGCTCCAAATAAGGCAACTGTAAATTCTCTTTCTTTTAATCGTGAAGCTTTTTCTTTCAATTCACGGGCGATTTTTTTCAAACCGGGTATATTCTCGATCTGTTCAGCTGTATAATTCATTTTCTCTACCAGCTGTTGTTGTTCTTCATGAAATTGTGCGATCTCATTACCGCCTTGCTCGACAGGAACTTCCTGAGCTGATGGGCCAGCCTTTTTCTTCGCAGTGTTTGAAGAGGAAGTGTCATCCGTTAGGATCACTTCTGGCTCGTCTTCTGCTGCCCTGAAAATATGGTAGTCTTTCTCCAGAAATTCTGTCGGTTGACCATACAGAATTTCCGATACAAGTCTGCGTTGTTCGGCTAAGGTTTCCTGAATGGCACGCAAAGCTTCCCACGCAGAGAACAGCTTCTCAAGTTTTTCTTGTTTTTGGAGAAGTTCATTTACCTCCTCATCACCTAGCCCTTTTACATTGCCAATGAACTTTTCCTTGATTGGCTCTAGCTTTCTTCTGGCAAGGTTCTTCAATGCGTCAGCGACGTCATTCGTATAATTGAGGACATAGTCCCCTGAAAGTCTCGCACCAGGTTTAACAGCTTCAGATAGCAGCTCAGTTTGGAAGTCAATCTTGAAATTATTTGCTGCTGTCTGGAGCTCCGTCTGGGAAAGATTATGCTTTTTGAACAGCTTAGATAAAAAGTCCTTGATATGCCAGTTCAGCTGGGATTGCACTTTATCTTCCAGGTCTCGATAGAAATTATCGAGTCTAGCTGTTCGTTCCTGTTCCGTTTTTTGCTTTGAAAACAACAAGCCCACTTTAAAGTCTGGCTGCCTCGACTGCAGATAAGCCTCCGCCAGCTCCCTGGTCTGGAATGGCATTAAATAGGCGTTCTTTAAGATATCATTGAGTCCCTCACGAAATTCCCGTTCAGGATCCCGGTCAATCTGGATTTTTTCAATATGCTTCTTTATTGTATCTAACTCATCCGACAGTCTTTGCCGCTCACTGTCAGGAATTCCTTCAAGGACCATTTCATATTGATCAATTTCTTCAGAAACATTTTGTTGCAGATTCGCCAAATGATCCTCGGTCAGTTTTTCCATCGACTTAAAAATTGAAATTGGCAGGATTTCCTTTCTCTTTCCCTTCCGCTCCATGATAAAAGAACGAAGCTCCTGGAACTGGTTATGAGGAGCATCAGGTTCTTTCAGCGATGTATAAAAGATCCCCGCATGCTTTACCCCCCAGTCTGCAAAAGAAATTTCAACACTCCTCTTGAATTGGTCAAAAGACAATTCTGCATCCTGATGTTTGTCGACCTGGTTGATAATTAAATACAATTCTTTTCCAGCATCTGTTAATTCTTTTGTAAAAAGAAAGTTCAGTTCAGATTGGACATGGTTATAATCCATGACATAAAAAACAATGTCTGACAAATGGAGCGCTGATTCAGTTGCAATCCTATGCGCATCATCTGTAGAATCGATTCCCGGTGTATCCATGATGACGGCCTGCTCAAGAAACTCAGCCCCACTATGGCTGATTTCGATCGCCTGTATTTGTTCGCCATCCTTGCAGTACGTTTTGACAGTTTCATAATCATATGGTGCCGGATACAAGCGTGACCTGCCTTCTTTGAAGAGGACCTTGGCATATTCAGAACCTGATTTAATCCTTACCAGATTTGCACTGGTTGGGATCGGGCTTGATGGCAGGATGTTGTCGCCAATCAACCTGTTGATCATACTCGATTTACCTGCGGAAAAATGTCCGCAAAAAGCGATTGAGAATTCTTCTTCGACTGCTTTTCTTCCCAATTCCTTTACTTTTTCTGCTGTATCTTCATCGTGGTTTGAATTCATTAAGTTATATAAAGATAGGATCTTTCCTAGAAGCTTATAATCTTGCTGTGCAATAGTGTGGCCCATTCCTCTAACCCCTTGTGACAAAATTGTGAATAACTTTATTTTATATGATTTTTCGCTCTTTTCCTATAATTACATTTTTGCTTTTCGAAAAAAGAAAGCCCGGACACTGGGTCCAGGCTTTCATCTAATTGAGAATAGGGTTGGTTAATGTGGTTTTAGTACATTGCTAAGTACGTATTTCATAAGTAAGGAATAAGCTGCAATGGTTGAAACAACGATCATTGAAACCATGGGTCCGACACCATCCTTAAGGTTCTTTTTAATTGAGAACAATTTTCATCTTAAGAAAAGTGTATCACTATTGATTATCATTTTCAATGAAAGGAAGTTAATTGTCACACTTATTTAACAAATTCGGAACGAAGCGCCCATGAGTTGAGAATTCAGATTCATACTTCGTCAGCTCTCTCAATGCCTTTTCCTCCGCTGGGATCCTAATGGATAAAATAAGGATATTTAATAGAGTAAAGACTGCCATTGTAATATAGGCATTGAACATTAGGGGAATAACAATCAATTCTATCGCCACTATTAAATAGTTAGGATGCTTGATGATCTTATAAGGACCTCTCTTGACCACATTGGCTCCAGGAAGAATAATGATTTTTGTATTCCAGAACTTGCCTAAAGAAGACAGTGCCCAAATCCTCATTATCTGTGTAAAAATGAACAGAGCAAGTAACACTGGCCAAAATCCTGACAGATTTTTATCAAAAAGAATCACTTCCACGATAAAAGTGATAAAAAAAGCTGTGTGGATTGCAACCATAGCAGGATAGTGTCCCTGTCCAAACTCTATTGCTCCCTGCTCTTTCATCCAGGCCTCATTTTTTCTGGCTATGACTAGTTCTGTCATCCTCTGAAAGATTACCAATCCGACAAATATGAGGAACATCATTTTATTCCCACCTCATCAATAACAATTCCGAGCTGAATCCTGGCCCAAGGGCAGCACCCAAGCCAAGGTCGCCTTTCTCTGCAGTCTCCATGAACCTCTTTAATACGTATAGTATTGTCACTGAAGACATATTCCCATATTCTTTTAAGACTTCAAGTGAAGTCTTCGTCATCGTCTTTGGAAACTTTAATGCAGATACATAGGCTTCAAGTACTTTCTTTCCTCCAGGATGAGCAATAAAGTGATCAAGATCTGGAACGTCAAGGCCATTGGTATTCAAGAACCTTAAGACATTGGGCTGCAGCCAGTTTTCAATGATCGTCGGTATATCCTTGGAAAAGACGACATATAGTCCCTCATTTTTCACTTCCCAGCCCATTACATCTTCAGAATCCGGCATGGTGGTGGACTGTGTACCGATAATATTGGGGGCCGAAGATTTTTTCATCATATTTTCATAGCCGGAACGATCTCCGCAGACTAGGGCACAGGCAACACCGTCTGCAAACAGGGAAGTGCCGATCAGATTGCTTTTTGAACGGTCGTTTCGTTGAAAAGTTAAGCTGCACAACTCAATGGATAGCACAAGCACTTTTGCCTCTGGATAGGCAAGACAATACTCATAGGCACGCGACAAGCCTGATGCTCCGCCTGCACACCCGAGGCCCCAAATCGGAATCCTTTTCGTATATTGAGAAGAAGGCAGGACATTCATTATTCTCGCATCAATGCTCGGAGTCGACACACCCGTACTGCTGATGGTAAAAATAGCATCAATTTCTTCAAGATGCACTTCGTCTTTCAGAAACTCATCGTTCTTCAGGCAATTTGAAATGGCTTTTGCCCCAAGATCAACAGCTGCCTCGATATAGGCATCATTCTTCTCTTCAAATGTATGATCATGTTCAAACCATTCAAGGTCTTTGGCAAAATGGCGTTTTTCTATTTGACCATTCTGAAAAACGGTAATCAGCCTTTTGATGTCTTTAAAGGATTCACTGAAAAGATTTTCTGCAAAGTCCATTACCTTATCCTGCTCTATAGAATAAGGCGGCACAGCTTCTGCGATGGATATAATTCTCGGCATTTTTATACTCTCCTCACATCTATGTACGGTTACTTTTTCCATTTACCCGGAGAGTATACAGTCAAACTAGTCTGTGACTTTGAAACGAAAAAAAAGCCTTCCCCGCAATAAGGGAAAGCTAACGTTTTGAAGGAGTTGCTGTGCAAGTTCATTATACAATGCACTGAGGCCTTATACATTATAAAATCTTTACCAGTTGACAATGTATTTCAATGTACGCTTTCTGCATTTACCGTTTTTCAAGCTGCGACTCCATTTCGGGCAATGCAGAGCATCTGCTTTTACCGCTTTTCAAGCCGCGCCCCCTTTACGGGCAATGCAAAGCAGCTGCTTTTACCGTTTTTCAAGCCGCGACCCTTTTTCGGGCAATGCAAAGCAGCTGCTTTTACCGTTTTTCAAGCCGCGACCCTTTTTCGGGCAATGCAAAGCAGCTGCTTTTACCGTTTTCCATCTCTTTATCATTTTTGGGGTAATGCAGTAAAACTTCTTATTACACTAGGTACCATACACCAGGCAATCAAAATCCATGGATCGTCATTCCGCCATCAACGAATAATGTTTGCCCTGTCACATAGTTCCCCGCATCGGAACTCAGGAATACAACAGGCCCTACAAGCTCAGGCAACTCCCCGATCCGCTTCAAAGGCGTTACTGATAGGATGTCCTGAACATACGCTTCGTCGGCCAATAGTTTTTCTGTCAGCGGCGTTTTGAAGTACCATGGCCCGATTGAATTCACGTTAATTCCGTACTGTCCCCATTCCATAGCGAGCACCTTTGTCATCTGCATAAGGGCTGCTTTAGTCGCTGCATAGACGACACCCGTCCTGAGCGCTACTTGTCCGGCAACAGAGGCGATATTAATGATCTTCCCCCCTGCATTTTGTTCCTTCATGATTTTTCCCGCTTCCTGGGACATCATGAAGGCTGATTTCAGGTTGGTATCCATGATTGTTTGCCATTCTTCATCTGTAGCTTCCAAAGCTTTTGAACGGATATTCATTCCTGCATTATTGACAAGAATATCAATTTTTCCCCATTCAGAACTGACTGCAGAAATCGAATTATGTACTTGGTCCCTTTTGGTCACATCTGTCGGCAGCACGAGAGTTTTCCTTCCTAATTTCTCAATTACCGAAGATGTTTCTTTGAGATCCTCCTCCGTTCGGGCAAGTAAGGCAACATTTGCTCCAGCCTCAGCCAGGCCAATAGCGATCGCCCTGCCGATCCCTCTTCCAGCGCCTGACACTATCGCTGTTTTCCCTTCTAAATCAAATGATGGCAAAAACATTCATATCATCCTCCCACTTTAAATTGACTCCATTTTACCATATTAAGCGGGAAATTCAGGCTTCGTCGCCTGACATTCAATTTAAATTCTCGACTGATAAATTTCCTTAATTAGTATCAAATAAAGCATGGCAGATAGAAAAAGCACCTAAACAGGTGCTATTTTTCATTGGATTGCTTTTGTACCTCAATCCAGATTTGTTTTTCGGCTGCTCCTCCACATATATTACATACTTTCATTTCATCATATATGAGGCGGCAATGTTCGCAATAAAACTTCTTCATGAGTACCACTTCCTGATCGACACATTTTATATTAGTTTATTCGCTTAAGTTCAGATTAGTGATTCCTGTTTTTAAAAATGTCAAGTCGTTCTGTCACATCTCGTTTTGCTTGTTTTCACTTTTGTTCATGGTTTCACATGGGTGTATTCACAAATTCTTCACATTTCCCCCTCGTTCTATGTGACTTAAATCACTGTATTGACGCGTTTTCACCATTAACATAGTAAATATGTCAGGTATGAACAATTTGTGAACTGTCTGAAACCATATTTACGTTTCCAAATTGTTTTGTATTATGAGAATGTACTCATCAATTATTAACGAACATTTAATTACGAAGGGAGTGGACCGGGATGGCTCAGCCTGGAATCGGGAAGAAAACACATACGAAGGTGGAAGACCAATCTTCCTTGAAAGGAACACTTGCATCTGTGTTCTTGTTAGGATTCTTTTTAATCGCTACTTGGGTAGGCGTTTATTTATTATTTGTTAATCGTTTTTAAGAGAGACCAAAAGGGGAGAAACAAGTTATGCATATTCATAAATTTGAAAAGATCTGGCTTATATTTGGAATTACGACATTAATCGTATTTCTATCTGTTATTGGAGTCAGCGCATTTTATTTAGGCAACCAGCCACCAAGCTGCCTGGCAACAATCAATCCTGAAAAGGTAGATACTACAGCACCTTTCGATGAGCCTGGCCTGAAGAAGGTAGAAGGAAAAGAATGGGATTACGAACTTGTCTTTGTAGCTTCTGCATTTTCCTACAATCCTGGACAAATTGAGGTTCCAAAAGGAGCCAAAGTGAAAGTAATCGCGACTACCAAAGACGTCATCCACGGATTCCAGGTGGCAGGAACAAATATTAATATGATGCTAGAGCCTGGATATATCAGTGAGTTCGTCACAACATTTGACAAAGCTGGCGATTATCTGATTGTTTGTAATGAATATTGTGGTGTCGGCCACCACATGATGACGTCTAAAATCGAGGTGGTTGAATAATGACTACGAAATTAATTAATCCAAAAGTAGACCGCCGAGACGGCAAATTGGCAATGGCCCACTTTTATGTCGCTTTCATCGCTCTTGCAATTGGCGGGCTTGCAGGTTTGCTCCAGACACTCGTCCGTTCAGGAAAATTCGAACTGCCTTCATGGACTGGATATTACCAAATCCTCACGGTCCATGGTGTTGTGCTCGGACTGGTTTTAACTACATTTTTCATTATGGGATTCCAGCTCGCTTTAGTGAGCAAAACATCCGGTACATTAACAGATAAACAACGTTTGACTGGCTGGATTGGTTTCTGGACAATGACAATTGGTACTGTAATGGCTGCTGTCATGATCCTGACGAACCAGGCTTCTGTTCTTTATACATTTTACGCACCTTTACAAGCACACGCACTCTTTTACCTAGGACTTACACTTGTCATCGTCGGAAGCTGGATTGACGGTGCCGCACTGATTATGGCTTACACTTCATGGAGAAAAGCAAATCCAGGAAAACCTAGTCCATTGCTGACTTTTATGTCACTTGTAAACACGCTTATGTGGATTGTTGCGACAATTGGTGTCGCTGCCACCGTATTATTCCAACTGCTTCCTTGGTCACTTGGCCTAGTAGAGCGGGTAGATGTATTGGTCAGCCGTACATTGTTCTGGTATTTCGGACATCCGCTTGTATATTTCTGGCTGTTGCCTGCATATATGGCCTGGTATGCGATCGTGCCAAAGATCATCGGCGGAAAGATTTTCTCTGATTCTTTAGCAAGGATGTCTTTCATCCTATTCCTGTTATTCTCAATCCCTGTTGGTTTCCACCACCAGTTGATGGAACCAGGTATTGACCCAGCATGGAAATTCCTTCAGGTTATTTTGACATTCCTTGTTGTCATCCCATCATTGATGACTGCATTTTCGTTGTTTGCGACATTTGAAATGTTCGGCCGTTCAAAAGGCTCTACTGGCCTATTCGGCTGGGTAAAAAAGCTTCCTTGGGGCGATGCACGCTTTGCAGTACCATTTATCGGAATGCTAGCTTTCATTCCTGCTGGTGCTGGCGGACTAGTCAACGCATCCCACCAGTTGAACCAGGTAGTACACAATACCATTTGGGTTACAGGCCATTTCCATTTGACACTTGCGACTTCAGTCGTCCTGACTTTCTTCGGAATTTCTTATTGGCTAGTTCCTCACCTTACTGGAAGGGTACTAACAAAGGCTATGAATAAACTAGCAATCATTCAGGGGATTGTCTGGGCAATCGGTATGACCTTCATGTCCGGTGCAATGCACGCAGCAGGCCTGCTTGGCGCTCCACGCCGTTCATCATTCTCAACTTACGGAGGTGCAGAACAAGCTGCTGAATGGATTCCTTACCAGGTCGCACAGGCAGTCGGTGGATCCATCCTGTTCCTTGGAATCATACTGATGCTTTACATTTTCATCAATCTTGCATTCTTTGCACCTAAAGGTGATGAAGAATTCCCTGTCGGAGAGGTTGCTGATCAAGCTGAGAAGACTCCGATGGTATTCGAAAACTGGAAGTTATGGCTTGGCATCACTGTCCTTTTAATCCTATTCGCATACACAATACCGTTCATCGATATGATCCAAAATGCACCGATAGGATCTAAGGGATATAAGTTCTTCTAAAAGCTTTCTTCTTAAGTATAGAAGCAAAAAATAACCAAAACAGGGTATGAAATCAAAAAAGGTTTCACACCCTGTTTTTTATTGTTATACAGTATTGATCCTAAAAAAATAGGATGCATAGGCATCCTATTTTTTTACAAGTATTTAATTAAAAATCTGCGTTTCCTGGTGTACGAGGGAATGGAATGACATCGCGGATGTTCTTCATCCCTGTTAGATACATAACAAGTCGTTCGAATCCGATTCCGTAGCCAGAATGCTTAGTGCTGCCGTATTTTCTAAGCTCAAGATACCACCAGTAGTCTTCTTCAGACATACCAAGTTCTTTAATTCGTTCTGCGAGGACTTCTTCTCTTTCCTCACGCTGACTTCCCCCAATTAACTCGCCAATTCCAGGGACTAAAAGGTCAGTTGCGGCAACTGTCTTGCCATCCTCATTCGCTCGCATATAAAATGCCTTGATGTCTTTCGGATAGTCGGTTACGAAGACAGGACGCTTGTAAATTTCCTCACTAAGGTAACGCTCATGTTCGGTTTGCAAATCTGTACCCCATTCAACTGGGTATTCAAATTCCTTGCCTGAGTTCTTTAGTAATTCAACTGCTTCGCTATAAGTAACTCGCCCGAAATCGGATTCTAATGCATTCTGCAATCTTTCGATAAGTGTTTTATCAATAAAGCTATTGAAGAAGGCCATTTCTTCTGGTGCATGTTCAAAAACATAATCAATGACATACTTGACCATTTCTTCTCCAAGGTCCATGATATCAGGTAATTCTGCAAAGGCAACTTCCGGCTCGACCATCCAGAATTCCGCAGCATGTCTTGCCGTATTTGAATTTTCTGCCCTGAATGTTGGACCAAAGGTATACACATTACGGAAAGCTAGCGCAAAGCTTTCCGCATTCAGTTGACCGCTCACGGTCAAGTTGGTCTCTTTGCCGAAGAAATCTGCACTTTCATCCACTTTTCCGTCCTCAGTTTTTAGAAGCTTGTTCATGTCCATTGATGTCACACGAAACATTTCCCCGGCACCTTCAGTGTCGCTTCCAGTAATAATCGGTGTATGTACATGGACAAATCCTTTGTCTTGGAAGAATTTGTGTAGGGCATAAGATGCAAGAGATCTTACTCTAAAAACGGCTGAGAAGGCGTTTGCTCTCGGACGTAAGTGAGCGATTGTTCTCAAATATTCAAGGGTATGTCTCTTTTTTTGTATAGGATAATCGGTATCCGACAATCCCTCGACTACAATTTTAGTCGCTTTGATTTCAAAAGGCTGTTTCATGTCAGGAGTTGGTACATATTCACCTTCTACTAAAACAGAAGAGCTAATAGGCAACTTTGTAACTTCTTTGAAGTTATCAAGGGTATCTTCAAAAACAACTTGTACACTCTTAAAGAAAGTTCCATCGTTTAACTCCATAAAGCCAATGGTTTTGGAATCACGAAGAGTACGGATCCATCCTGTAATTTGAACAGTTTGGTCTTTAAAATTTTCTTGGTTTCTGTATAAATCTTTTACTACGGTCTTAATCATAATTAACCTCCTCAGGGTAATTTTTGCAATAAAAAAAGCCTCCTATCCCCAAAAAAGGGACGAAAGGCTGAACTTCCGCGGTACCACCCAAATTGTCATAAAATGACCAACTTTACTACTGCTATCCCAGTCTGTAACGTGCTGGAAACGTCTAAGCCTACTCACGGATATCCCTTTCGGTTAGAACTCAAAGGTGTTCTTCATTTATGCTTCATCGCCAGGCTTCCACCGTCCCCGGCTCGCTATCGAATATAGCAAAAACTACTTTCCTTTTCATCGATTTAAAAATATGTAGTTATCAAAAGGATTTTTACTGTAATAATTTATCACAAAACATAATCTTTTGTCTAGTTGCCCTCCAATTTATTAACACTTATCCTCAAAATCATTATGTACAATCTCAAGTGACACAATTTTCTTTAACTAAAATTATGTTATAACTGAATGTTGATTTCACATTGTTGATAAATAACAGGAAAAATTCCGCTTAAATCGAAAACGAGGCTTATTTCCATAAAAATAAGGGGCGTATTTCCGGTTATTTAATCCAAATCGTTTGATTTTTTCATTTTTTCAGCAGTTAACCGGAATACATCCGCCTATTTCTGCTTCAAAGCTTCCTTCGTATACAATAGCCGGAAATTCTCCGCTTATGAATTCCCATACGTACTCGGAAATTATCATTGATTGATAACTGAGCCTAACTAAAAGCACTTTCAATAGAACAATAAAAAGAAGCTTGGTTTTGAACCAGGCTCCTTTCTCTGTTAATTGCTACATTATTATGCTTGTTCGTTTCCCCACTACAAAAGAGACTGAATCACACAGTGAAGTGCTTTGTATGCTTCCTGCTCGGAAATGAGATATTAATAGATATTACAGATAGGATAATCAATGAGGATCCGAGCAACTGAAGACTTCCCAGCCTGTCACCATACACCAGTATTCCCAGCATGGTGGCAATGACAGGTTCTAGTGTAGCAACTACTGCCGCAGTACTGCTTTCCGTCCTTTCAAGGCCCCAGGAGTAAGCAAAATAGGCAACCACAGTTGGAAAAACCCCTAATCCAATTGCATAAAGCCACACATCCCCAGCAAAAAGGACATCCGTTTTGCTGAAAATGCCAGTTGTCGGAACGAGGGCAGCCGAAGCTACCAGAAATGTATACAATGTGACCGTAAAAGGATGGTAGCGCCTTAATGCGATCTTGCCAAATATACTGTAAAGAGCGTAGCCGAAGCCTGCCCCTAAGCCAATAAGCATACTGGAGGCAGAAAACGACATTCCCCCCTGCCCTGTAATGCCTGCGGCAAGTGTACAGCCAATGACGGTCATGACAATCGCAAACAGCTTCTTCCTGTTAATGCTTTCTTTCAGGAAAAGAAAGGATAAAACCGCAACAAAAGCCGGAGAAGTATAGAGTAAAGCTACTGCAATCGGGATGTTCATCAGGTTGATTGCCGTAAAATAAGACCAATTAAAAAACACAATGCTTAAAATCCCTGTACCCACAAAAAGATACAAGTCTTTCACCCTGATTTTTAAATGACTTCGATAAAAAGCCATTCCCACCAAAATCAAAATAATGGCAGCAGCCATCACTCTGATTGCCACAATCTCCATCGCCGTGAATCCAGCATTCGTAAGGCCTTTTACAAAAAAGCCGATAAGCCCCCACATCGCCGCAGCAAAGGCAATCATTAAATATGGTAATTTCCCGGACATACATTCACCACACAGAAAAGATGGCAGGAAGACTGCCATCTTTTTTTATAAAAATAGGATCTTACTAGACCATCTGGTATACTTTATTGTATTTCTCGTATAAATAATCCACTAAGTACTGGGCATTGAGTCCCTCACCAGTTACATCAGTCAAAATTTCAAGTGGTTTTTTCATTTTTCCATGCTTGTGGACTTTCTCAGTCATCCATTCTTTAATTGGCTTAAGATTCCCTTGTTCCAGGAGTTCCTCATAGTCAGGCAAGTCTTTGAGCATGGCATCCTTAAACTGCGCTGCATACATATAGCCTAAAGCGTAGGATGGGAAGTAACCAAAGCTGCCTCCAGCCCAATGTACATCCTGAAGGACACCCTGTGCATCATTTTCCGGCCTGATGCCAAGATACTGTTCATATTTGTCATTCCAGATCTGCGGAAGATCTTTTACTTCTATTTCATCATTGAATAAGCCTTTTTCAATCTCGTATCGGACCATTACATGCAGCGGATATGTTAGCTCATCTGCCTCGATCCTGATCAAACTTGGCTTGGACTCATTGACAGCCCGATAGAAATCCTCTACTTCCACGCCTGAAAACTGTCCATCTGAATACTCCTGCAGCAGGCTGTAGTTGTTTTTCCAGAAGGAGTAGTTGCGGCCGACAAAGTTCTCGTAGAAAAGTGACTGGGATTCATGGATTCCCATTGAAGTTCCTGAACTCATAGGAGTTCCGACTAGCTCTTCTGAAATATTTTGTTCATATAGAGCGTGGCCGCCCTCATGGATTGTACCGAAAACAGCTGTCCTGAAGTCTGATTCATCGTATTTCGTCGTAACCCTTACATCCCCAGGGTTAAGTCCCATTGCAAATGGGTGGACCGTTTCATCGAGACGGCCAGCATCAAAGTCATAGCCCATTTGTTTTAGGATTTCAAGACTGAATGCACGCTGCTTTTCTTTAGGGAAATGCTTGAACAGGAATTCAGTTTCAGGCTTATCTGTTGAACTGGAAATCTGCTGAACGAGCGGGACGATTTTATCACGAAGGTCTCCAAATACCTGGTCCAGTACCTCGACTGTAACACCGGGCTCATACATGTCGAGCAGCGTATTGTATTTATTGCCTTCATATCCCCAGTAACTTACGAATCTCTTAGTCGTTTCGACCAGCTTTTCAAGATACGGCCTGAACATTTCAAAATCGGAATTTGCTTTTGCCTCTTCCCATACACTTTCGGCTTTTGATTGCAGGATCACATATTCACGGTATTCTTCCGCTGGGATTTTCTTATTGCGGTCATAATCCTTCCGGCACTCGTCCAGTGTTTTACGGGTAATTTCTGATAAACTTGTTTCATTGGAAAGCCTTGCTATGTATGATGCCATTTCTTCTGAAGTAGACATATTGAACAGCTCGGAAGAAAGTACCCCGATCACTTCAGAACGCTGACCAGCTCCCTTTTTCGGAGCTCCTGTCCTTAAATCCCAATAAATCAAAGAAAGCGCCTCTCCATAGGCTGCCATTTTTTTAACATAATCTAAAAATTTCTTTTCTGTTTGCAATACTTCACTCATTCATTTCACCCCATTTTTCTTTTCCATTCTATCTTATCATACTTTTCTGAAATTTACGTTCGCGAATATCAAAAAGAGTACGGTCCAAATGAACAATAGATTCCAACTGTATCAGTCTATTAGTTAACAAGATTAATCTGTTCCGAAACAAAACAAAAACAACAGGCGAACCTGTTGTTCATTGGAATCAGAGGGTTTATTTAATTGGTTATTTGGTTATTTTGTTTTTCCGATTGCTACGCGCCATGTTTCTGGACCTTCTTCAAGATACTCCCAAGAAAAAGATTCCGGACGTTCCATCATGAATTGATACTGCAGCGGTCTTGGGTCATGGTCATTGACGATTTGCATGAATTCACCCTTTTGCAGTGAATCAAAGTTTTGGAATATAGTAGGGTGTTTTTCCCGGGGTGGGTAATCAGGAACATTGATAATAACGTTGAAAGTCATTTCTCTCTCTCCTTTTTTATGATGTTTACATTTTCATTATAAGTCTGTGAAAACTCCCCTGTAGTGAGCGCGGTCACAGTTTGACTATGACTTCTTTCATTCATGAAGGATAGTGATCTAATGAAAATTAGAGGGATTTCTTTTATAAGATAGAACTATAAGATGGGGAGGGATGTTTGTGAAAGAGTTAGTAGGCCGCTGTGAAAGTTGTGGAAAAGAGATTTTTTGCTTGGACGGTTTTTTAAATGGTGTTCATAAGGATGGAAGAGTCCTTTGTTTTGAGTGTGAGAAAGAAGAGGAACAAAAACCATCATAAAAAACCGCAAAGCAAGACGCTTTGCGGTTTTCCAAATTATTCTTCATCAACCGCCAAGTCTTTTACAGGCAACTGCTCCCCTTCTTTATGTGTCACTTTACGCAGATTAAATAGTGCTTTTACACTGAAGATCGCCAGGGCAGCAACACCAATCAAAAAGATTGAATCTGGTATCGCTCTCAGCGTCAGAAGCATCTCAACTGTTTCTTGCTGCAAGAACTGTGATGAACGTGATGCTGCATATCCGTTGAAGTAGGCTTCTTTTAACTGAAGGTAACCGACTGGCAGCAATGAAAGGAAGACCATGCCGGCCAATCCCACGTTCAGCATGATGACAATGAATTTCACCCACCTGTCGCTCCACTTTTCAGGCTTCACAATATTGCGCAATGAGTAGATCAGTACTGCTCCTGCGAACATTCCATACACACCCATCATTGCCGCGTGGCCGTGGGCAGGTGTCAGGAATTGGCCGTGCTCAAGGAAGCTGACTGCTGGCAGGTTGATCAGGAAGCCTAGAACCCCTGCACCAACCAGATTCCAAATCGCTACTGAAATCAAGAACCAGAATGTACCTTTATAAGGGAAATCCACTCCCCCATCCCTCATCATTTTATACTGTTCATACGCTTCCAGAATGAGCAAGGTCAACGGAATGACTTCAAGAGCTGAGAATACCGAACCCAGCGCGATCCAAGCTTCTGATGAGCCATTGTAGTAATAGTGGTGACCGATACCGATGACACCTGCTCCCATTAGAAGGATTAGTTGGAAGTATAATGCCCTAATTGTTGATTTTTTTGTGACGAGCTTCATTTGGACCATCAAGAACCCAATAACAACCACTGCGAAAACTTCGAAAATACCTTCAACCCATAGATGGATGATCCACCAGCGCCAGTAGTCAGCAAAGGTATAGTGTGTCCCTGGATTGATCATGAAAGCAAAGAAGTAAAAGGCCGGTACGGCAATCGCTGAGTAGAACAATAGGTGTATCAATCCGCCTTTATCGGACTCTCTTTTCAATCCACTCTTGATGCCGCGGAATACGATGAACAGCCAAATCAGCATGCCTGTCGCAAGAATGAATTGCCAAATACGTCCCAGCTCAAGGTATTCCCAGCCCTGGTGACCTAATAGGAACCAGTTGTTTCCAAGATAGCCGTTTGCTCCAAGCCATTGGCCTATCATACTGCCGGCTACGAGCACTACTAGTGCCCAGAAAAGGATATCGACTAGTAATCCCTGGCGTTTTGGTTCATGACCGCCGACCAGCGGAGCGATGAAGATGCCCATTCCAAGCCACGCAGTCGCTATCCAGAAAATCGCCAGCTGTAAGTGGAAGCCTTTTGTAATATTAAATGGCAGGATATCATGAACCCACTTCATTCCGAAGAAACTGTCAGGCTCGATATAATAGTGTGCCAGAAGTGCCCCGAACATTGCCTGTACAAAGAATAGTACAGATACAACGGCGAAATACTTGCCTGTTTTCAATTGTGAAGAGGTTAGCGGAAGCTTCCTCAGGTCAATTTTAGGGAAGTTGCCGGCTGTATAAGCCTCTTGCATCCCCAGGTGATAACGATAGAATACAAAGAGGATCAATCCGACGAACAAGATCAAAATGGTCACGCTCGCCCCGCTCCACCAGATTGCCGAAAATGACATCGTGTTTCCTGCGTCTTCATAATAAGGCCAGTTGTTAGTATAAGTGATTTCATCGTCTGGTCTTTCAGTACTCGATAGCCAAGCAGTCCAGAAAAAGAAGTCAGCGATTTGTTCAATTTGGTCTCCC
Organism: Mesobacillus sp. S13; assembly: GCF_020422885.1. NCBI lineage: Bacteria > Bacillati > Bacillota > Bacilli > Caryophanales > Bacillaceae > Mesobacillus > Mesobacillus sp. S13. Next base: position 3,028,690 of record NZ_CP084622.1, read on the forward strand.
TTGGATACCCAGGCGCGCTCACCATCCGGCATATGTTTTTCCTGGATTAATCCAGGCTTAAGACCCCAATCGTCACCTTCCGTAAAAATAGTATGATAGAATTCCCTTACCTTTTCGTGCCCGAATATTTGAGCATCTGTCAATACCAGCTTATCTTTATCCGGCATATAACGGTTTTCACGCATTTCCTTCATCACAATGTCTCGAATGATTGTTTGTTCATCCCCTGCTAAGCTTTCAAAATCTTCACTGTATTTTTCCTGTGCTCTGAAGTCTTGCATCCCATCAGTATAAATTTTCAATGCCTCTGCAGTATAATCAGGTCCCATATAAGAACCATGCCCTAATACAGTTCCATAATCCATCAAACCATATTTCTGGAATACAGCCTGCCCTCCCATGATGCTTTCTTTCGTTAAGATGATCTCTCCTTTTTCGCTTGTGACTTCAAGCGGCCTCGGAGCCATATCTTTAAAGATCCAGTATCCCCCTGTCAGGAGCACTGTAAAGCTTAGTAATAAAGTAATGATGAGTACGGATTTCAACAGTGAGTTTGTATTTTTCTTGACCACTGTCTTCTTAGATGTTCCATGCTGGATTTCCATCTACCATACATCCCCTTTCCTGATTGATTTACAAATTAAGCATAAAGAGAATTCAATGGTAAGTTTGTGAAGTTCCTCATTTGTCAGGTGTGATATTTCACACAGCGATGATAATTATTTTCATAAAAACGTCATTATATGATTCAGGTCACTTAACCCCTATTCGTCTCTTGATAAAATTTACGATAGATATTGAATCCAATAGTTAGAGGAGCAGATTGATATGCATATATCCCAAATCAGACAGCAATTAAAAGAGGTTCCTATATTTAAAGAACTATCACAAGATGAACTGAATCCAATTGTGGAAATCGCCCAGCCGAGATTCTTCAAGAATAAAATGTATGCTTTCATGCAGGGAGATCCACTTGACCGGGTGTTCTTCATCCATTCAGGGAAAGTGAAGATTTATAAAACAGACTCTTCAGGTAGAGAACAGATCGTGTCAGTACTTGAAACTGGCGAGATGTTCCCTCACGCTGGCTTCTTCAGGAAAGGCCAGTATCCCGCACACGCGGAAATAATGGAGGATACGCAGATGATCATCGTCCCAATTTCTAAATTTGAAGAAATCCTGGTTGCTTATCCTGAACTATCTATTAAGTTATTCCGCGTGCTTGGTGAGAAAATCATCGATTTACAGGCCAGACTTGAGGAACAGATTCTTCATAATACGTATGAACAGATTATTATGCTGTTGCTACGACTATGTAAGACAAATGGGGAAAAGAAAGAGCATGGTTTCAAATTAACCACCCATTTTACCAATAAAGAATTTGCCAACATGATCGGTACTTCGAGGGAAACCGTCAGCAGAACAATCAACCATTTAAAGAAGAAGGATTACTTAAGCTTGGACGCTGACGGTTTTTATCTGATTGATCATGAAAAATTGCACCAGGAATTGTTTTAAGTAGAAAATGTAATTTTTAGAGTGTAAGTGATGCGCATCACGGAAGAAAGAAGTGAAAATGATTATCATTTAATCATACCAACAAAAGTATTTAGGAGCTGATCGATATGGAACACAGAAGTATTGAATTGGATGTGCGGGAGGATATCAATAAAAAGCTGGAGCCTTTCCAGAAAATCATGGAGGCCATTGGCGAGCTGCAATTGAATGACAGCCTGATCCTCCATGCACCTTTCAAGCCTGTTCCGCTCTATGGTGTGTTAAAAGCAAAGGGTTTTGAGCACGAGGTAGAAAAAATCGAAGCAAAACATTATAAAATTACTTTTACTAAAACAGGAGGAAAGTAAAATGATGCTTGATAATAGAGGGCTTGAACCGCCTCAGCCAATGATGAGGACGCTCGCAAAGCTTGAAGAGCTTGAAGCAGGACAGACGCTCATCATCATTAATGACCGCCGACCAATGTTCCTGTTCGAACAGCTGGATGAAATGGGCTATATCTATTTGACTGAACAGCAAGAAGACGGCAGCTATCGTGTGACGATTTCCCGAAAAGCGGGGTGATTGAAATGTTTCAACAAAGCAGTGGCAACGAGACTAATATTAAACTTCCTTTTTCTTTCATCGGCTTCAGCATGGTGGCCTTAGTCCTATCACAGCTGCTGATCCTGCTGAACGGCGACCTTCTTGTTTCCGGTATTTTCAGGCTTCCGGCAATCTGGTCTGCTGCCCATCTGTTCGTGCTTGGATGGGCACTGATGGTCGCTATGGGCTCAATGTACCAGCTGGTCCCTGTCGCTTTCCTGACACCGATTTGGAATGAAAGATTCGGGTTCTGGCAGCTGGCAGTTACGGTTGCAGGAATCATTTCCTTCGCAGGCGCTCTGTACTTTCGCCCACAAGATGCCATGATTCCAGGACTGCTGACATTGCTCGGCATCTTAATGTTCATTTTCCAAATGTTCATGACGCTAAAAAGCCAGGCAAAGCCAAATATCCTAACTTTATTCGTCGGATCTGCGCTATTTTGTCTGCTAGCTACCATTTCACTTGGCATCACACTGGTACTGAGCATGAAGACAGGCTTTCTATCAGAATATTATCAAGCTATCTTTAAAACTCATATCCTGCTTGGTACCGTTGGCTGGTTTTCATTATTGATCTTTGGTTTTTCCTATAAAATGGTCCCGATGTTCTCACTTTCACATGGGTATTCCATGAAACTGGCACCCTTTGTTTTCGCTATTTATGTTGTTGGTATCTTCCTCTTAATATTTTCATTCATCACAGGCAGCCATATGCTTGAAGTGTTTGGATCCTCCTTCTTATTAGCTGGTTTCTTGACTTTTAGCTGGCATGTTAAAAAGATCATCGATAAGCGCGTGAAGAAGAAACTTGATCGTCCCTTCATGTTTGAATTATTCGCCATAGGCTGCGGGGCTTTAATCCACTTAGCCGCTTTTACAGCAAGTGCAACAAATCTGTTTTCAGCAATGGCAGGGCCGATTATCTTACTTTATTTAATATCCTGGATCGCATTCAGCATCATCGGTTATTTGTATAAAATCGTTCCATTCCTGTGGTGGACTCATAAATACAGCAAAGAAATCGGCAAAAAGAAGGTACCTGCATTAAAGGACATGATGGATGAAAAGTTGGCATTGCCTCTTTTCCTTATCTTCACTGCCGGTACAATTCTTCTTTTACTTTCATTCGTAGTCAAGGTGATGCCAATCTTTTATATTGGCCAGAGTTTAATCGTGATAGGAACAGTCCTGTTCAGCTACATTATCGCAAAAGTGATAACCATTTAAGGAGGAAATTGCAATGACAGAATTAAAGGATAAAATCAGGGAAAATTTAAAAACTGTAATCGATCCTGAGTTAAATATTAATGTAGTAGATCTAGGATTGATTTATGAAATCGATGTACCGGAACCTCGCACAGCAAGAGTATTGATGACTTTAACGACACCAGGCTGCCCTCTTCATGACAGCATTGCCAGTGGCATTAAATATTGCGTACAAGGCATGGAGGAAATTGATCATGCAGATGTCCAATTGACCTGGGAGCCGGCCTGGACACCGGATCGGATGACCGAGGATGGAAAAAGGCTGCTTCAGGGCTTTTAACTGAGGATCACCCTAACTGTTCTAAACAGAACAGCTCCTAAACTGGCTGAAAGATTTATGGAAAGTAAAAAAACGCTTGGGCTCCAAGCGTTTTTTGCATGTATTTATTTAGGTGTTGAAAGGCCAAATGACAATGCCTGACGTAAGTTATTTTCCGCTTCCTGCAATTCTGCCGACTGCATTTCATCAGTCTGCATTTCATTACGCAATGCCTCGCTGCTGGTTGTCAGAGCTTTTGATATACGTTGGAAGTCGATAAAAGAATAATTCATTGCCATCCCTCCGTTTCATAAGAAATGCGTAAGCGCCTTGGTCAGCCCCGACAAGCGTTGGAGGGCTGACCACTGAAGTCACTCTTTGACTTCATTGGGCAGACCGAAACGTCTCGAGGAGCTAGGCACAAATTCAAGTGTAAAAAGTTGATACTTTCTTACCTTTTACAAAATTCAAATATAAATGTATTTTATTCACCTTCACCTTTATTTATTCTTGAAAATTAGCAGTGTATGTCCAAATAACAAAAAGCCTCCTGGTCATACAGGAGGCTTCGTGTTTATTTATCGGTTCTTGGCGGGCGTTTGCCCCAGTATTGGTAGTAATCTGTGCGGATGAATCCATTGAACAGCTTACGCTTCTTTGTTGCCGGCTTTCCGTATACTTGTTCAAAGTTCTCGTTCGATGTCAGCATATAGATGGACCATGTATCCAGCGGAGCAAATGCCTTGCCCATCTGGCTGTACATTTCTTCTACAGCTTTCTTTTCACCCAACCGCTCCCCATATGGAGGGTTGCCGACAATGACGCCGTACTCTTTTTTTGTTGTAAAGTCCTGGACACGCATTTGCTTGAATGTGATCAAGTCGCCAAGACCGGCTTCAAAAGCATTCTCTTCGGCGATTTTTACCAAACGGTGGTCGATATCCATTCCGCTAATATCGAGCGGCTGATCGTAATTTGCAAGGTCTTCCGCTTCCATCCTCACTTCATCCCAAACTGCATCAGGGAAAATCGGCCAATCTTCCGATACAAATTCCCTGTTAAAGCCCGGCGCAATATTTTGCCCGATTAATGCAGCTTCAATCGGAATCGTTCCAGATCCGCAGAACGGATCAACAAAAGGCTTGTCCGGATTCCAGTTTGTCAGCATGACCAAAGCAGCTGCAAGGGTCTCCTTCAATGGAGCCTCCCCCTGGCCTGTCCTGTAGCCGCGCTTATGAAGTCCGCTTCCGCTTGTATCGATGGTAATTGTGGCAACATCTTTAAGCAGCGCAACTTCAATCTTGTAAAGAGGACCGTTTTCTTCAAACCAGCCAGTCTTCTTATAAGATGTTCTCAAGCGTTCGACGACTGCTTTCTTCACAATTGCCTGACAGTCGGATACGCTGAAAAGCTTCGATTTCACTGATTTGCCCGAAACAGGGAATTCAGCATTCTCCGGCAAAAACTCTTCCCATGGAAGCGACTTTGTCTTTTCAAAGAGTTCGTCAAAGCTATAAGCCTTGAATTCGCCTATTTTAATTTTGATCCGGTCAGCTGTACGCAGCCACATATTGCTTCTCGCAATAGCGCGCGCATCTCCCTTATAGGTAATTTTCCCATTTTCAACCTGGCACTCATATCCTAGGTCACGGACTTCCTTTGCAACGATGGCTTCCAAACCCATTGCAGACGTTGCGATTATATCAAAATTCTTCATCGTTTCACCCTTTATATCCAATATCTTATGTATCCAATTATTAAGTTGCCCAATAACACTTAATATACATAAAAAAAGCTCTCCTGGCAAAAGGAGAGCTTTAGTAAACACTCATACAAATCCATTAATAACGTTCTGTAAGCCATGTTTTGTACCTTCGTACTGCAAACGACCAAAAGTCTCGTACTCCGGCGGTAATCATCTATCTACAGATGAAAACATCTGTCCTTCCCTTTGTTCAGTTCCTCCAGGAAGGTGCCCCTACCATCGTTTGGGTTTCTCGCTCGTGGGGTTTACCTCGTTCCACCCTTCCGATTTCTCGAAAGGCTCCGTCACTGTGGCACTTTTATAGGTATTCATGCCATATCGTTGCCGACTTAGGCATTTTCCCGGCCGTCAGCCGAGCGTGAGCCCGACTGCCCTGGCTTATGAATTGGCCAGGCACGAACACTACAAGCATCTCAGCCTGTGCGAGCATGGACTTTCCTCTGCAGCAGTGCTGCAGCGATTACCCGAACGTTATTAACAGCTACAAGAAACATTATATGAAATATAGATCGGAAAAGCAATGGTAATACATTTCAAAAACTAGAAAATGCTGGATTAATCGTAAAGCTTATCACCGAAAACATGCTTTTCAAGGTTCGAAAGCCTCTTAAGAATATCGAAATTCGTTGTGCCAGCTGCCTGTGTGCTTGGTCGGCGCGAAGCTTCATCAAGCTGCTTCTTAAGGCGAAGATTGTCCTGTTGCAGCTCCTCAATCTCCTGCTGCATCACTTCATAATCCTTGATGATCGTATCGAGAAACTTATCAACATCTTCTGGCTTGTAACCACGCATTGCTGTTTTGAATTCTTTTTCTAAAATATCTTTAGCAGTTAACTGTATTTTATCGGATAGCATTCCATTCACCTCAATATACCCCAATCGTCACATTTATTTTTTCAAAAACAAGGCGATTTGTCAATTTTTCTTTTATAAGGCTTATTTCGTGTTTGCAATTTTAGGAATGAAGCATTTGTTTAAAACCCCTGCTGTTTCAATTGTTCCTCTTCGACCACCATTTGTAAATCATATAAAGTGATCAATCTGATATCATATTCATTTTTTTCTTGATATTTTTTAGCTGTTTCATATATGAATTTAGGACTGCCTTCCTTTTCAGGATCGTATAGGAGAACAAGGAGATCGCTTTTTTCTATGAAAAACTGGTTCTTCAGCCTGAATTGCCATGGTTTTTCGTAAGGCTTCTTAGTAATTGAATCCACATGGTCAGCTCCAGCAAGCACGGATTCATACCACTCTTTATTGGAATCCTTCCATGTGTCCTCCTGATCAAGGAAGGGAGTGAACACCGAGAGTTTGAGATCAGGATATTCTTCCTGAAGTTCAAATACCGCCTCACCAGCCCATAATTCGACACCGAGCTGTCCACTGATCATCACCCATTCAAGGCCATCCTCAATTAAAGGAATCAAGCTTTTTCTTATCGCCATCTTTATGTATTCAGCCGCTGGATGATCATGCTGGAATACGCCAATTTCAAATGGTTTATACCCTGATATCGCAGCTACTTTTGCCATGGTTTCTCCTTTGAAATAGTGATTTGTCATAACTCCATATTGAAGGTATTCCCTTTAAGCTGCAAATATTACACCTCATATTTTTAAAAAAACAAGGGCTGCTAGAGCCCTTGTTGAAGTCATTTTATCGACCAAATCCTGGACCGCCAAATCCTGGTCCACCAAATCCTGGACCGCCAAATCCCGGGCGAGGCCTAGGTCCAACTGGAGCCACTCCGCCTGGCACTGGACCAGGTCCGCCATAGTGATTCTGATGTGTTACCTGATTAACTGTGGACTGTGTTTGCGGGAAATAATGGACATGATCATAATTGATGTGGTTTACATTGGTAGTGTGTGTTGGATGAACATGCGGAACCACATTGTTTACAAAGTTATGGTTCGTGCAGCACTTAGTAGGATGAACTACCGTTGGCAATACATGTGTCGGCTTGCAGTGCATAGTGCATAACTCCTTTCATTTAGACTTATTGTTTACATTATCAGCCTATGAAGTAGCCATGCGTCTTGTACTAATGAAAACACCTATTTTTCAAAAGAATCTGCAATGCAGTCCAATTTTTGATTCTTAAAGGAATGTGTAAAAGTTGTCCTTAAGACCGCTGAAAATTACAGCGATGAGAGTAATCACGACAAAATATAGAACTAATACCGCTTTATACATCAAACCCGCCCCGTAAAATTATATTGTTTTTTAACACCATACAATTTTACATTTTACAATGTCGAAACCATACATACAACAGGATATTACAGGTTTTGAATGGATAAATGTTAAAATTTTGTTACAATTACAGATTCTTTGACGAAACCTGCTAAAATATCGATTCAATTTGACGAATCATGCGCTTCCCCGGGAAATTGTTTTCGGGAAATCCTCCTGATCCGTTTTTTGAGCTCTTCGGCAAAAATCATGTCTTTTTTTGCTGTCCCTTTATTCTTGTGGTGAAATTCTTCAGCAAGCAGGCAATATTTCATAGCCATTCCAAGGTTTTTTGCGCGATGCTCGAAATGCTTAGCTAGCTCAATGCACGCTTCTAGCTGCTGCTTTCTTGTACCTGCGGCTGCGCTTTCGATCCAAAGTTCGACAGCTTTATGCCATTCTTTTTGTTTTTTGTACTCAAAAGCCAGGGCATGCTTGGCTGAAATCTCTTCCTCATTCCCATCGTTAAGGAGACCTGTGAATGCTTGCTTCGCTTTTTCTGACTGTCCAAGATAGGAGAACCATCTTCCCACCTCGTAAGTTTCCCGTGGTGTTTGTGTCCGGTCCCTTCCGAGAATCTGGAAGGTTAAATGTGTATAAAGAGTCAATAATGACAAAATATCCGTTTCATTGTGCTTTATGACACCCAGCAAGCCTTCAGGGTCCTTACGCTCCAGAAAGTCAAAATAAATCATGGGTGCCAAAAAGCCAGGAATATCGTCCTTTCTTTCAAGACCCAAGACTTCTTGCTCCACAATGCTGAGCTTCATCCGCTCAATCTTATGCTTCCACAATCTTCTCGCTGCATGATACAAATCAAAATGGCCATATGAAGGTAGTTTGGGTACATGGTCACGGACAAGAGTATGCCTCGTTTTGACCTGTGGCCAATCGAAAGCCTTGCCATTGTATGTAACCAATGTTGTGTAATCAGCATTGGTTAAAAAACTCTGGTAAAGCGCTACTTCCGCTCCTGGATTCGGCAGGATATGCTGTTTCAATTTCACCGAGTCCCCTGAAATCGACGCATGGCCTAGCAGGAAGATCGTATTCCCAGCTCCACCCCCAAGGCCTGTCGTTTCGGTATCAAAAAACACAAGGTCATTAGGAGTGTGGCCGACTGCGGAAAGCGGATGCTTTGTCTGCTCTTTGTTCCAAAGCGAAACAGCCTCCAGAAAGTCTCCGAATTGGTAATTACCATGCTGATGGTCAAGAGGATAACTAACTTCCCTGACAAGACAATATTGGCCATCAAAATAGAAGGGGGAAACTTGTTCCTGTTCCCAGACATCAAGAAACGGTATGTCTGGCGTCCCTTCAGCCTTTGCCGGCTCCATCTTTGGTTTTTCAACCCCACTTTTTATATGGGGTTTCAGTCTGTTCAATTTATTTTTAAGACTCATATCCCCCCTCCTTTCCTACACAGCTGCTTTAAGAAATAAATCCAGAAGTTTTACTACATCTTTCTTAGAGTGAATCGATGTCGTATCCGTTCCGATGCAAGACGGGCACCCGTCAGAGCATTGACAATTCAAGACCATTTGCTTAGTTTGGTTCAAAATCTCTTCAATACCGCTATATATTTTTTCACTTAACCCGATTCCTCCCGGGTAGCGGTCATAGAAGAAGATGGTTGGCTTTTCATTATGGGCAGCCTTGACCTGAGGGACTACATGCACGTCGGAAGGATCACACATGACAAATAATGGTGCGATGTGCTTTAGTGCCTGTGATGTGCCAATCAACCCTTCTTCAAGGCGGTCATCGCCAAATTCAGACAGTTCTTTGTTTAAAGATATCCAGGCCGAGCTTGTATGGAGCTCCTCTTCCGGAAGGAAAATCGGTCCAGAACCGATATTCTCATGCGTTTCGAATCGGATTTTTTTGAAAATGGTTGCCATTGCCCTTACACTGACATCTCCATATCCAATTTCTGTTTCTTCATTGCCCCTCATTTTATCTTCCTCAAGGACACTAAGTTGGACAGCAAGATTGGCATCTGTAAAATAATCTACATCCACTTCCCTGACAAAGGCCTTCTTCTCTTCCCAATCAAGCTTTTCCACCTGGAATTGGATACCCTGATGAAGATAAATGGCCTCTTCATGCAGCAATGTCATCGCTGAAAAAGTATCCATTTCGCCAATTACCCTGACATTGGCTACATCTGACTGGTCGATGATCACTACATTTTCCTGTGATGCTGAACGCAAACTGATATTGTGTGCCGGGAAAGCGTCATTCATCCAGAACCATTTGTCACCGTTCTGGTGCAGGATCCGTTCCTCTGTCAAATATTCAAGTATCTCTTCGATTTCAGCCGCACCAAACGTATCGCCTTTTTTGAACGGCAATTCATAGGAAGCGCATTTGATATGGTCGATCAGGATAATCAGATTATCTGGATTGATTCTCGCCGTTTCCGGACTTCGGTTAAAAAAGTAATCTGGATTCTGGATCACGTACTGATCGAGCGGACTGGAACTTGCCACCATGATGACAACCGATTCTCCGTGACGGCGTCCAGCCCGTCCTGCCTGCTGCCAGGCACTGGCAATCGTCCCCGGATAACCGTTCATGATACATACCTGTAGCTGTCCAATATCTACACCCAGTTCCAATGCATTTGTACTGACTACCCCATAGATGTCACCAGAGCGCAGCCCTTTTTCAATTTCTCGCCTTTCTGTCGGAAGATAACCTCCACGGTATCCTCTGATCGCCTTTGGCCCCAGTTTGTGCTTGACCAGTTCCTGAAGATAGGTAAGCAGGATTTCGACTCTCACCCTGCTTCTAGCAAAAACGATGGTCTGGATCTTATTTTTCAGGAACTCACCTGCGAGCCTTCTCGTTTCAAGTGTCGCACTTCTGCGGACATTCAGCGGGATATTGACGACTGGCGGATTATAGAATAAAAAATGCTTTCGCCCTGTGGGAGCTCCATTGTTGTCGATCAACACCATATCCTTTTCAGTCAGGCCTTCAGCCAGTTCAAGCGGGTTCGCAATCGTGGCCGAGGTGCAGATGAAAACAGGGTCGCTTCCATAATACTGGCAAATTCTCTTTAACCTTCTTATGACATTTGCCACATGGCTGCCAAAGACCCCTCTGTAAATATGCAATTCATCAATAACGACATACTTAAGATTTTCGAAAAGTGAAACCCACTTTGTATGGTGCGGCAGAATCGCGGAATGGAGCATGTCCGGGTTTGTAATAACGATATGCCCTGCCCTCCTGACCTTCTGGCGTATATTAGACGGAGTGTCTCCGTCATATGTATAGCTGTTGATCGCCAGCTCAGCCTCCTGTATCAATTCATTGATTTCACTCTTTTGGTCCTGGGCAAGCGCTTTGGTAGGAAACATATACAGAGCTCTTGCGTTCGGATCATCAATGATTGATTGAAGCACAGGCAGGTTATAGCACAGTGTTTTCCCTGATGCAGTCGGCGTGACAGCCACGATGCTGCGTCCCTGCATGATTTGATCATAAGAGGACTTCTGATGTGTATAAAGACGGGAAATCCCTCGTCGTTCTAGTGCACCTTTTAATATCCCGCTCAATTCCTCTGGCATTTCCTCCGTTCGGGCTTCTCGCTCTTCAATCGTATGCCAGTGGACAATATTCTTCTTAACCGATTCACTAACCTTTAAATCTTGCAATATTTCTTGCATGTTTTTGCGGACCTTCATAGCGTTCACCTCGTTATCACTATTTTACCGAATAAACGTTCGTTGCAAAAGATAAAAGTTCATTTAAATAAACTGCTATTTTTTGGTATACAAACTGCCTGATCATTTTTTATTAACTATCCAATTGTCCATAAAGCAATGAGTGGTGTCATTTAATACAGCCATTTGCTAAAATAGAGGGGACAAACCGCTGATAGAGGTGTTTCTTTTGGATAAGAATGAGGTAAGAAGTGTCCTGTCCAAGTTTTCTTTGTTCAGGGACCTTGATGATTATGAACTTGATAAAATAGTAGATATATCAATCTCGCGGGAATGGAAGAAAAACAGCCATATTTTCATGCAGGGTGATCCACTTGAAAATGTGTATTTCATCCATGAAGGAAAGGTCAAAATATATAAAAGTGACGCAAATGGCCGGGAGCAGATTGTCGCCATCCTGAAGAAAGGTGAAATGTTCCCGCATGTCGGTTTTTTCAGGAAAGGAGGTTATCCAGGATTTTCCGAGGTTTTGGAGCAGGCAAGCCTTGTCGTTGTTCCGATTTCACAATTCGAGAAAGTCCTTGTAGATAATCCCCACTTAAGCATCAAGGTATTCAAGGTCCTTGGTGAAAAAATTGTTGACCTTCAGGAAAGACTTGAAGCACAAATACTGAACAACACCTATGAACAGATTATAAAACTTTTGATTAGATTAGGTGAGCTTCATGGTAAAAAGCAGGAGGATGGCAAGGTTCTGTTGAAAGTTGATTTCACCAATAAAGATCTCGCCAATATGATTGGAACTACCAGGGAAACGGTAAGCAGGACGTTAACTAAGATGAAAAAAGATGAACTAATCCTTACCGATTCAAACGGGAACATGATTTTGGACACGGATGTTTTGATGGATGAGCTTGTTTAGTTTTCTTCATTGATTACAGTCATCCTCAAAGCAAACATAATTAAACGCCCGGAGCCAGCTCCGGGCGTTCAACTTTATTATTTAGTTTTGCTTAATCCCATCATTGTTTCCATATCCTCTTGTGCAGTAGTGATCAGCTTCAGATTGAATGTTTCCTGAAGCACTTCCATCACTCCATCAGAAATGAATTCTGGCGGCTTTGGTCCAATGCGGATATCCTGGATTCCCATACTGAATAACCCAAGCAGGATAGCAACAGCTTTTTGCTCGAACCATGATAGTACGATGCTGACAGGCAGTTCGTTAACGTCACATTCAAACGCATCAGCAAGCGCCTTCGCGATTTTTACAGTGGATACAGAGTTATTGCACTGACCAAGATCAAGGTATCTCGGGATATTTGTTCCTGGAACTACACCATAATCAACATCATTGAAACGGAATTTCCCGCATGAAGTTGTCAGGATAACAGCTTCAGGAGGCAGAGATGTTGCAAGCTCACGGTAATATTCTCCACCTTTACCTGGTGCGTCACAGCCCGCAATGACGAAGAAGCGCTTGATCTTACCAGCTTTAACAGCTTCAATAACCTCTGGCGCCAGGCCGATCACTGTCTCATGGTGGAATCCTGTCACCAATGTCTCTTCTGATTCCATATTAGCTTCAGGAAGCTCCAATGCTCTTTCAATCAGCATGGAGAAATCGTCATTTTCAATTTTTCTTACATTTTCAAGGCCTGCGACTTCATATGTAAACATACGGTCTGCATATGAGCCTTTGATTGGCATAACACAGTTTGTCGTAGCCAAGATCGCTCCTGGGAACTTTTCAAACAGGCGGCGCTGGTCAAACCAGGCTTTTCCGATATTCCCCTTAAGATGAGGATACTTCTTCAATGCTGGATAGCCATGGGCCGGGAGCATTTCGGAGTGAGTATAGATGTTGATTCCTTTACCTTCTGTTTGTTTAAGCAATTCTTCCAGCGCGAACAGGTTATGTCCAGTAACGACGATTGCCTTCCCTTCAATCTTATTCTGGCTGACCTTCACAGGCTGCGGAATTCCAAGGCGGCTGGTGTGTGCCTCATCAAGCATTTCCATCACACGTACAGCTGACTGGCCAACCTTCATTGCCATATCGATATGTTCTTGAACATTAAAGTTTGAGTTGGTTAAAGTCATATATAATGCTTCATGGGTTGTAGCGTCAACAAATGGATCTGTGAAGCCAAGCTGGTTCGCATGGGTTCTATATGCTGCGATTCCCTTCAAAGCAAAAATCATTGTGTCCTGAAGACTTGCGATTGTTTCATCTTTTCCGCACACACCAACAACTTTACATCCTCCTGTTGGCGTTTGTTCACATTGGTAACAAAACATATGTGTATTCCCCTCTTCTGCGTTATTTACTTTTACAGCATACAGAGGATGAAAATCTGGTTATGTGACCTAAATCACACTAAAGGCATTTTTCACAAAGTGTTCAAAAAACTAAGGCGATACAATGAAGCTATAAAATCACATAACATTGAACAGGGACATTCCTCTCTCCATATCCTATTATAAGAATTTCTGCAGAGGAGGATGTTCATCGATGGCAACCAACCATCCTGACCGCCCAAAAAGACATGAAGCCCTTGAACACTGGTTCAAATCTATGAATCAACTGATGCAAGAGAAGCCAGTTAAAGGCATATTGCAAAGCATTGATGATTTTTTCAGACAGCCCTTTCCACATTCCCCTTTCAATGTAGCACTAAATGAAACTGAAAAAGAGTATATTGTGAAAGCGGAATTGCCAGGAGTAAAGAGAGACCAAATCTCTATTAATATTATCAATAACTCCCTGACAATATTGGTCAACCAAACTGACGTCACTTCAGAGATCAATGATATCGCCAAAACAGAAAGGCACATGGCATCGACACGGCAGTTAAGCAGGACGATTCCCTTTTCTGTCCCTGTCAATGAAAGAAAGACCCGAGCATCCTATCGTGACGGACTGCTTGAAGTCAAGGTCGCGAAAAAGCAAGGCAAGAAGATTGATATATTGCCAGAACATGATGGATGAGATGATAAAAATCTATTATCGTACCCTTATAGCTGACGAAGACCTTGCATAAGGGTACCATCAAAAAACAAGCAGGCTAATTAAATGGCCTGCTTGTTTTTTATTCCAATAGCTTTTAATCTCCTCATAACATTTCGAGAATTGAGAAAACCTCCATCTCACCTAAACCTTGAACATCCCGCCAAGGCCTTTGACGAGCGAAGAGACCTGGGTCACTGCATTCATCATCTGACCGGCCGTATCCACCATTTTGTTGACGTCCAGGTTGCCATCCTGGCTTTTAAACGAGTTCATGATCGATTGCAGACCAGATGACTGCTTCGGCATGAACGCATATTGAGGATATGGATTGAAATTCTGATAATCTGCTTGAGGGTTATAATATCCATAAATAGGGTCACCCTCAGGCTCTAGCGGATTTTGGAAAAGCATTTTTGAATAGTCATTTTTATTCCCAGCCATTGGATTAACTTGGTTCCAATAGGAATTTCCCTGCTGCATATAGGGATTCATCGGACTGCCCTGCCCCATATACGGATTCACCGGGTTCTCCTGCTGCATATATTGGTTTTGCCAGTTTCCTGGCATCGAATTCCAATATGAAGGATTATATTGTTGAGGGAGCGGTTGCTGCCGGTTCATATCTTGATGATTTCCGTATATAAAATTCGGATCAAGGTATTGTTGATTTTCCCACCATTGTGGATGATAGGCATTCGTCTTATTTCTGCGGCCAAACATGGCGAACATCCTCCTCCGGGTTTTCATTACGATATTATATGTTATGGCCGCCCAGTTGGTGATAAGGCTGGAAGGTACTTCCGATTTTGTCTAATGGTGAAATATGTTGTCGGAAGTTTCAATTTTTGAAAAATAAAAGCCAATTGTATTTTCATGATACGATTATTTCAAATGATGGAGGAGGATGAAAGATGAACGTTCACGAACTGAAAAATCTATTTGCCGAGACAAAAGCATATACTCCGGAACATGTAAATGAATTGCTTGATTTCACTAAAAAATCGTATATTCAAAATGACATTACCATTTTAGAATACCGGAACCTGGTTCGTGAACTGGAATTGCAAGGTGCCGTCATCCCTGAAGAAGAGAAAGAAATATCCATATAAACATGTTGAAGAGGGTGTCCCAAAAGATATAAACTTTAGGACACCCTCTTTGTTTTTAGGATAGTTTGTTAAATGGTCCGTTGATTTCCGTTCCAGGCGCTTCGCTTTCCGCTGGAAGAATATGAAAAAGACCAACTGCCGTCTTTTTCATAAGCAATTCTTCCTTGGGGCCGGCGCTGAGCCTCCTCATCGCTTTGCTCTTGCGGGGTCTCACCTGGCCAGCTGACGCCGCAGGACATTGATTGAGCTGCCACGAACCTGCCCACGCACGATGGAGATGCGTTAGCATTTTTGGAGGAGTCTTCGCACCTTCCACTCCAATCAACTCAGGTTTTAATACTAACTTTAATCAAAGATGAATTTTTTCTTCTCCTTTTTAATGTCACCACACCTAGCCTACTCTTCTTTTATCTTTCGCTGCCATGCTTACTGTCAGCTTGTTCGATGGCAAGGATCATACTTTTTAGAATGTATTCGACTGACTGCACCTGGTCAAGGAATCTTTTTTTGCTTGTTTCAGGGAAAAAAGCCTGCACAGAGATGACCTCCAAATAGTCAGCGGCCGTTTCGATTTGATTGGCGTGTAGGTTTTTCGGTCTATTAATCTTTACCCATTGCACAGCTGATTGTCTCCAGGCATCTGTCGCCGTTTTCACCTCATCAGCAAATGGCTTTACTTCAGTATGAAAGTCGCCTCTGACTCCCTCTTCCTTGGAATGGTGAAATCTTTTAAAAGCAGTGTCCATATTCTCCAGCAGCTTTCTGGACAATGCGAGAATGTTATTTTCCAGTTCCACGTTCATCACACTTTCTTCATTTCTATTTTATTTACCTTTGCCTATCCATATTTTTCATCATTCAAAGAAAAAAGCAGCCTTCTGTAAAAAGCTACTTAACGTTGTCTTATTCTATTATATATTAAAAACTCATTTCAAGTTTTAAAGACAGCTGTTCAGACTTTGCCTGTAAGGCAGGGTTCATTGACTCAGGCAGTTTCCCTTCCATTCTCTCTAAAAGAATGCTGGTTTCTGCTAATTGCATGGAATGTGTTCCATACATTGTTTTTCGGATTTCCGTCAAACAATGATGCAGGTTCATATCTGTCACTTCAAGACTATGGGCCATATCCGTCAACATCCCTAAAATCTCTTCCTTTTCAATTCCTGGTCTCACCGGACATCTCTCCTTACTATAGTAACTTTATGGGCTGGCAGAAACATTTAGCTGCACGTCAAAGAATCTAATCTACGGAAATATAACAACTCTACTTGTAAATTCTACTCATCGCTGAAACCTCCTTCAACGATGACAAAACTAGAAGAGATTCGCCAAACAAAGTGCTTTTCAGCAACAATGATTACAGCCTTCGACATCCAATTACCGAATGAAAAACGAGCAAATGAACAAACTAATCTCGGGAGGTGTTCACATGAATAAAAAACAACAGAAAACTGCACAGCAGCCGGGTAAAACCACCGAGAAGAAAACAGGATATGGCGACAAAAAGCTTGAAGGACCAAACCGTCCAGCAGAATGAACCAATATGCACAATCGACTTCAAGGGCTAGGAACTGGATTAATGAACAAAAAAGCAAGGAGATCCCTTGCTTTTTTGTTTGCTTCAGTCACTGGTGAATAACTCCTTCATTGAAATCAAGGCATGCAGTTGTTTCTGTTTTTGTTTGTACCACCGTGTCAGATGAACAGGATGCCTGTGGTTAAGTTCGTGACTGAACCACTTCTTTCGTAATCCCCTCTCTTTATACCAGTCACCTTGCTTATGGAAATGATGCTGGATGATAGGATAGGTGCAGCGAAGGAATGGAGTGTCTCTTTTTTTTCGACTAGAAAAGTACTTTTCATAATCATGTCTTGAAGCAGTATGTTCCGTTTGAATCGCAAATTCTAAAAACAATGGATAGTATCGCTGGTCAAATAATATAGAAGCAAGCCGTTTTCCAAGATTGATTCTTTTACTGACAGATTTGAATCCATTCACACTTGCCCCGTATAGTTCTCCGTGGCACGTCGGGAAAAGAACCGTACTGAAATGCAGATGGTCTTCAAAGGAAAACATCATGGTATTGAATACTCTTTTTTTGTATACATGATGCTTAATGACAGGATTATGAATTACGTTTTGTTCATTAATGATCAAAGCTGTCATAAGCCTCTTCTTATCTCCGTACTTCCAAAATACCAGCCATTCCTTTTCCATGAAGGTTGAAACATCCAGGAATTTCAGCAAGTGAAACATTGGTGAGCTTTTTTTCGTCGAATAAGAGTATAAAAGGAGCTGAGAATAGGCATCTCGGAAAATCAGCCAGTTCGCCCTTTCATATGTGAGGAACAACCGCTTCCGGATTGGAGGATCCAGAAACTTCGGGAACCAGTCCCCCTCCAGGTCGCACATATTATAACCGCCATTCCTAGAAACCATACTGGCGAGGAACGACCAGATCATTTCTGGATATTCCAGATAGAAGTCAAGATAGGCACTTGTTCTTGAGATATTATCAAGATTCTTTTCTTCTGTTTGCAGCCTGATTTTATCTATGACCTCGACTTCGTGGTCACACAGATGATGAAATTGAGGATTTTGGGTTATTGACACACCTTTTCTCTTCCTTTTCTATAGGTTCTTTATAGGGTGAATTGAAATGAGGCTTTTTATTCAACCAAAGTCCTTTGATATTTGGTATGATATAGAGTAGTCTGCGAGGTGGTTAGCTTGATATTCAATTATCCAAATGGGAAAAAATATACTCCAAACACTAATAAAGAGCCGGCAAAGAAGGCCCGGATGCAGAAAAACGCAGCCTACAGCAATAGAGGGATGACATTAGAGGAGGACCTGAATGAAACGAACTCCTACTATCTTGATCGTGGCATAGCCGTAATCCATAAAAAACCGACACCCGTCCAAATCGTTAATGTGGATTATCCGCGCAGGAGTGCAGCTGTTATAAAAGAGGCATACTTTAAACAAGCTTCTACTACAGACTATAATGGGGTTTACAGGGGGAAGTACATTGATTTTGAAGCCAAAGAGACAAAGTTTTCAACATCATTTCCTTTGAAAAACTTTCACGAACATCAGATCGTCCATATGAAAGGCGTGCTAGAGCAAGGAGGCATATGTTTTGTGATCCTCCGCTTCTCGACAGAAGAAGAGATTTACCTCCTTGAAGCCAGCCATTTGCTTAGTTTTTGGGAAAGGATGATCACTGGCGGCAGGAAGTCAATCACAAAGGAAGAGGTCGTCGAATCGGGCCACCAGATTCCTCTTGGACTTCATCCAAGGATTGACTATATAAAAGTTATCGATTATCTTTATAAACTTAGTTAGTTTTTTTATTGCGAGAAAGGAATGAACTATATATGGCACAGAAACCTCAAACTAGGGAGGAGCGACGTAGACAGCAGGCAGCCAAGAATAAGAAAACAAAAGGCAAAAAAGCAAAAAAGGGAATGTTCAAGAAAATCTTCCTTACGCTGATTGCCCTTGGCATCATTGGCATGCTGACTGGTATCGCTACCTTTGCATTCATGATACAGGATACGCCAAAACTTGATGAAAGCTTGCTTAAAGACCCTATATCCTCCAAAATCTATGATAAAGACAAAGAGCTTGTAACAGAAGTCGGGTCGCAGAACAGGGACTATGTTGCCTATGAAGATATACCAAAGCTAGTGGAAAACGCCTTTTTAGCGACAGAGGATGTCAGATTCTATAAACATAATGGTATCGACGTCATCCGTCTTGGAGGAGCAGTTCTTGCGAACATTACTGATGGATTTGGATCCGAAGGTGCTTCCACTATCACACAGCAGGTTGTCAAAAACTACTTCCTTGGCTTTGAAAAAACGATTTCAAGGAAAGCACAGGAAGCATGGCTTGCCTACCAGCTCGAACAAAAATATACAAAACAACAAATTTTTGAAATGTATGTTAATAAGATTTATATGTCAGAGAATATGCACGGTGTCCTGACAGCATCAAAAACTTACTTCGGCAAAGATCTAAGTGAGCTTGAGCTTCATGAAGCTGCCCTGCTTGCAGGTATGCCGCAAAGTCCTAATAATTACAACCCATTTACGAACCCTGAAAATGCAGAAAAGCGCAGGAACACGGTATTATATCTGATGCACCAGCATGGTTTCATTTCAAAGGAAGAAAAAGAAAAAGCACAGAAAATCCCTGTTGAATCCAGCTTGGTAAAGGAAGAGAACAGGAAAAACAAAGATGAAGAACCGTTTGATGCCTTCGTGGATATGGTCATTGAGGAAGTAACCGAAAAAACCGATTTTGATATTTTTTCCGATGGCCTTGAAATATATACAACGCTAGACCAAAACGCACAAAAGCATGTAGAGAATATCCTGAATACAGATGCTGCTGTACAATTTCCTAATAATGAAATGCAGGCAGGCATTACCCTTCTGGATACGAAGACAGGAGAAATACGCGCGATAGGCGGCGGTCGAAAACAGCAGGTCAAACGTGGACTGAATTATGCGATTGATGTAACAAGGCAGCCAGGATCGACCATCAAGCCAATTCTTGATTATGGACCGGCGATTGAGCATTTGCGCTGGGGTACCTATCATATGCTTGAAGATAAGCCTATGACCTATTCAAACGGTGAACCAATCGGCAACTGGAACGACAAGTATAACGGAGTCATGACCATGAGAATGGCTCTGGCAAAATCGATCAACATCCCTGCCCTGCAGGCCTTCCAGGCTGTAGGTCTTGAAAAAGCAAGGGAATTCGGGACCAACCTTGGTTTGACACTAGATGATCCTTTTTATGAATCAGCTTCAATCGGTGCTAAGGAAATTGCCCCGATCGAAATGGCTGGTGCCTATGCAGCATTCGGTAACAACGGATTCTTTACAGAGCCATATTCAGTCAAAAAGGTTGTACTCCGTGACAAGACAGAAATTGACCTTACACCTGAAACTGAAGTGGTCATGAAGGATTACACAGCCTTCATGATTTCCGATATGCTGAAGACGGCTATCAAACAAGGAACTGGGGCAACATACGCAAACATATCCAACCTTCATGTAGCCGGAAAAACTGGAACAACGAATTACACACAAGATGAAATAAATAAATGGGGAATCAAGAACGGCGGTGTTCCCGACTCCTGGTTTGTTGGCTATACAACAAGATATACAGCCTCTGTCTGGACTGGTTATAGTGACAGAAAGACCGCACTTTATGGGAATGAACAAAAAATTTCCCAGACTCTTTTCAAGAATCTAATGACCTATGTATCAAAAGATGTAGATACACCTGATTTTACGGTACCTAAGAGTGTTGAAAGAGTTAAAGTCGAAAAAGGAACTATGCCTGCGAAGCTTGCCAGTGAATTCACTCCTAAGGAGGAAATCCTTTATGAGTGGGCTGTGAAAGGAAATGTTCCTAAGGAAACTTCCAAGAAGTTTGAAAAACTCGAAACTCCGTCCAAGCTTGAAGCAAAATATGATGAAACGAAAAATGAAATCATCCTGACATGGGATATCGAACAGGAAAATAAAGATGGAATCCAGTTCGAAGTAACAGCTTCACTTGATGAGGGTCCTGAACAGCCATTGACCACTACAGCAGAAAACAGTCTGAAAATCGCCAATGTCGTCCCTGGCGGTATATACTCATTCAAGGTTACAGCTATTCGTGGTGAACAGAAATCCGACCCGGCAACACTTAAAGTCGAAGTTCCTGAACCATTACTGCCAGATTTAGAGGGCGACGAGAATGAAGATGAAGAAGGCGAGAACCCTGAAGGTAATGGAGAAGGCAATGGTGATGGACAAGGAAATGGTAATGGTACTGGAACCGGCAATGGAAACGGCAACGGCAACAATAATGGGAACACTAGCGGCAATGCTAATGATGATGGGGATGACGATTAATATCCCCCTTCCCGAACTAAATAGACAAAAAAAGCAAACGTCCAGAGACTCACTCAGGACGTTTGCTTTTTGTTTTATTTAATACTGCTTGCTTAGCAAATTGCTTTTCCTGTTCAGCGAACAATTCAGCAAGCTGCTTATATGAATGAAAAAGTTTTGGTCTTGATAGAATGAAATCAAGCCTTTCCTCCACATTCACCGGCTTGATTTTACAGTCTTTAATCGAACATGTTTCTTGAGAAAGGCTGATAGATAGAAAAAGGAATTGTTCAAATAATGAAATCGCCCTTCTCATCAAGGGTTCTGCCATTTTGCTATCCCTGTTTTTAAAATGAGAGTCTAACTGCTCCTTGCACTGATTCCATTCGTTGAGTAGTTCCCCCACAGCTATTTCATGATCAACAGATAAGGTATTTAATTCTTCCATTACGCTTTTGCCCTCATCCTCTTCTTGCCCTCTCTGCATACCTCCAGTAAAGGACAAGTTTCGCACTTAGGGTTTTGCGCTTTACAATGATATCTGCCGAAGAAGATCATCCTGTGATGCGTGATGGACCATTCTTCCTCAGGAATCTTTTTCATCAGTGTCTTCTCTACTTCAAGAACCGAATCCTTCCATCGGCAAAATGCCAGGCGCTTGCTGACTCGCTCTACGTGCGTATCCACAGCAATGGCAGGGATGCCGAAAGCGACCGATACCACTACATTTGCAGTTTTACGGCCAACGCCAGGTAGCTTTGTCAATTCATCCCTGTCACGAGGGACTTCTCCTCCATACTCCTCTATGATCATCCTGGATAGTTTCTGGATGTTTTTCGCTTTATTACGATACAGTCCGATCGACCGAATGTCCTGCTGAAGCTCTTCCAGCGACACACTCAAAAAATCTTCCGGGGTTTTGTATTTTTGAAACAAATCCTTTGTCACTTTGTTTACAAGTGCATCCGTGCACTGGGCAGACAAGGCGACAGCAATTACAAGTTCAAAAGGATTCGAGTGGACCAGCTCACAATGTGCCTGAGGGAACATTCTGCCCATTTCATCAAGGCAAAACCTGATTTGTTGTTTATTTAACAACTCTCTCACCACTTTTCTATAATTGATCTAAAGCTCAGTTATCCAAATTAAAAGGTTGTTTTAACATTGAAGTTGCTTTTCGTGATTGTTCCAGTACGAAAAGAGCCATTAAAAAAGAGAGAATGGATGAATTCTCTCGTTACAATTACTGTTCAAGCCAGTTATAAAATGGAACAGGATTCGCAGACACTTTGGTTTCTTCCTTCCCTGTCTTCTGGGTACTCTGTTGCTGCCTGAATTTTCTTCCATAACTTTTGGCTTGTTCGATTGTCTTGATTCCATTCTTCTTCCATTCAAAAAGAATCCGGTCTATGTACCGAAAATTCAATTTTCCAGAGATAACAGCTTCCCTTAAGGCAGCTTTAATGATGATTGGATCATGGTGGTCATCGTCCATCCACATTGCCAGTGACTCACATTCAAATGGTGATAACGGCCGGCCGAATTCCCTTTCAAACGTTGTATATAAATCTGTTTCTTCCTTCTGATTGAGAATCTCTTTTTCCTGTTTCCGCTTGAGCATAAACTGATCAAATAGCTTTTCCCATAGCGGTTCCAGCGAATATTTTTCATATCTGATTCCGTCCGTCGAATTCCCGTCACTTATCGATATGAACCCTCTTTGAATCAGTGCTCGGAGCAAATCTGTACATTCGAAAGCCGATATCGTCATGCGGGCTGCAAGTTCCGTAGGCGTAGGAAATTCATTTCCTTTTTCAGAAAAATAGAATACATGAAGTAATAGAGCTAATTCTTGTTCGTTTAATCTCATTTCTTTATATTGCGTAAGCAATACAGCAGGAATTGTCACATTCCCCTCTTTCAGCCAATCTAACATATCTGCTTTTTTCATTCCGGACACCTCTTTTCATAGTATAGCATGAACAAGCCCGGCTGGTAATAAAATAGAAAAAGATTAAAAAGGGAAATTAGTCGAAAAATAGCGAATAGGTATTGTTTTTATATTATAAAAAATACCCTAAAAAACAACTGGCCCGCAAGATCACGGGCCATACGTTTTATGGATCTAGACGGTTTAGCAACCGCACCAATACTAAGCCCGCTAACCCACACTACCTGATTTAAGCTCGGCTTTCAATGAATCGATGAATTCTGCTGACAGCTTCCTCCAACTGATCAAGGGATGTTGCATATGAAAGTCGCATATAGTCTGGTGCTCCAAAACCAGAGCCAGGAACGACTGCAACATTCGCTTCAGTCAGTAAGACTTCCGCAAACTCATCTACATCCTTGCAGCCTGACATAATGGCTGCTTCTTTGGCATTCGGGAACAGGTAAAACGCTCCCTGAGGCTTGATACAGCTGATTCCTGGAATGTTATTCAGTTTTCCATGGATGATTTCTAGTCTTTCTTCAAACGCGGAACGCATCACTTCCACAGCTTCCTGTTCTCCAGCATAGGCAGCAATTGTCGCATATTGTGATGGAGTCGTCGGATTTGATGTGCTATGGCTGGCCAGGTCGGTCATTGCATTGATGATCCTGCTATCACCGGCAGCATAGCCAATTCTCCAACCGGTCATTGAATGGGACTTGGAAACACCATTAATGATGAGCGTCTGCTTTTTTAGCTCTGCTGAAAGCTGGGCAATCGAAATATGCTCAGCCTCTCCATAAATCAATTTTTCATAAATTTCATCCGAAATGATCAGAATGCCTTTTTCCAGACAGACTTCTCCAAGAGCTTGCAATTCCTCTTGTGAATATACCATCCCAGTTGGGTTGCTTGGCGAATTGATGATGACTGCCTTTGTCTTGTCCGTGACCTTCTGCTTCAATTGATCCGGAGTGATCTTGAAATTGTTTTGCTCCAGTCCCTCAACGTAAACCGGATTTCCACCCGCAAGCTTTACCTGCTCTGGATAGCTGACCCAGTAAGGAATCGGGATGATGACCTCATCTCCCTCGTCGAGCAGCACCTGAAAAAGGGTGTATAAACCATGTTTAGCACCACTTGTCACAATAATCTCATTCAACTGATACTCAAGTCCCTGGTCCGCCTTTAATTTTGCTGCTATTTCCTTTTTTAATTCTGGCAGCCCGCCGGATGGAGTGTACTTTGTGAAACCCTCATTCATTGATTGGACAGCCGCTTCGATAATATGCTCCGGCGTATTGAAGTCTGGCTCCCCTGCTCCAAGTCCAATCACATCTTTTCCTTGCGCTTTCAATTCTTTGGCTTTGGCGGTAATGGCCAAAGTCGATGAAGGAGTGAGTGCACCCACTCTGCTGGCTAATTGGATCTCCATCCCTTTACCTCCTATGTTTTTTACATGTATGACATTTTTTCAACCTGTAAATGCTCCAAAATGCTTACAAATTATCGATAGCTCTGAGTTTTTCACCCGTATCAAAATCGATATAATAATAATTGATTGTGTCGCTGTTGTTCCGGTAAAAAATTTCCCATGCCGGCCTGTCCGTCTTTTGGATCCTGGCCATGCCGAGCCTTACTTCAATGATTTCATTCGGATTTTTTTCCTGATATAGTTTATTTAAAGCCTCTTTTTTCGTGATACCATTTTTAGCATTTCTCGTAATAATTTCTCTGTTTTTTTCATTGATCCAAACATAAACAGGTTCCTGTTTGGCATTTTTCCCCGTCATCACATAATAAGTTTCTTCTCCACTGTACAAACTGAAGTTAGTGAAATCGGTAAGGTTTGTTTCTTTCGACGCAATTTTAACAGCCTCTTCCTCTGCTGCCTTGACTGGCTCAACCGCGTTCAAGTATACATTGATCAGGATTCCCGTTATTGTAAAAACAATGAGAATACTGATAAATATCCATTTCTTCACATGAATCCCTTCTTTATGTATGCTCAATTCTGCTTAAAACAGCAGTTCATATCAATATGATTTTTTTATCAGGTACGATAAATGGTAAAGACTGCTTTTTCTTTATCATCCTGATCCAGTGCAAGACCGAACATAAGGTCATCGCGCTTCAATGTCCTGTTTAAGGCATCTACAATTTTATATAAATCAGGACTATTTTGGACCTTCACTGTCGAAACGATTTCGATTTTACTTTCCATGTCTGGCCCTCTCCTCTCACACAATTTTTGTCATCTATATATAAACGTTAAGCTGGCAACAATACAATTAACACCACTCATTATATCAGGAGATGGTCCTCACTGGTAAGAGTATCGCTGACACACAAAAAATATTTTTCTGTTCCACACACACCAAAATGGCTGCGCAATATATGCGCAGTTTTTTTGCTGTTGATGCTTTTAGAATCCATGGATGCGTCTTCAAATTCCACTATTCTTCACTTGCAATTGTTATGACATCATAGGTTGAATCAGTAAGTTTAATTGTAACAGTCCCATGCTGTTTTGTGAAATAAACATCAATCCATGCTTCATGGAGCATCTCCACTAAATCAGGATCAGGTTTAATTGAGTTTGATTTGAATATGATCGCAAGTTGTGGATCAAGATGCTCGATCAATAAATCCGAAAAAGACCCTTTCGCAGCGAATAATGGCAATTTGACAATATTGACATTCCTTAATGGTTCCTTTAGAAAAGCTTGTTCGGATTTATGACTTGCAGAACTAACATAAAAAATCTGATGATGAAAGAATTGAAAAGAAATATCTGTCCCTTCATTTACATCATCGCCATCGTAAATGACTTCTGCGGTCAATCCTGGCATAAGTTTTAACAAATCCCCCTGCTTCCAGCTTTGAACCTTCACTTCAGTCGAAATTGATGTTTCTGTCAGCACTTGACTACCAGCTTTACCTGAAAAGATCCGGCGTACGTTATATTTCTGGATTAATGGATCAAGATTTTCTTGTCCTCTATTTGTAGTTAAAATTATCGTCGATAATTCCTTCACATGAAAAAGAGCCAGCAAGCGATCAATCTCTTTTATTGTACCCTTTCCTCCAGTATTGACCAGTACATTCTCGCCATTAGCATGCTGAATTAACGCAGCCTCCCCATCGCTGATCGCTAAAAATGTAAAAGCCAATTCGTTTCTTTTCAGATTGACATCCACTCCTTCTACCTCAACTGGTGCAGATGGGGACTCGTAAGGGAAATAGTACCAATTCATAAAAGCCAGGATAGCTATTAACAACTTCATGTACACTCCTCCAATTACTTCTAGCTTTAGAGTGTGTCATTTAGCCGAAAATATAAAAGGCTTTTATAAAAAGTAAGCATTCAATACTGATATTTTTCAGGAAGACTACAGCCAATCATGTACCATTTCGACTATTTTTGTGATATTCCCTTTTTCAACTGGAATGTCAGGTACAGAATGTAAAAAGGCTCTTCCATACGATGTGGTCACAAGCCTTCGGTCAAAGACAAAAATCAACCCTCTGTCATTAGTTGTTCGAATCAGCCTTCCAAACCCTTGCTTAAACCGTAGAACCGCTTCTGGCAGAGATAGTTCATTAAAAGGGCTGCCCCCGCTTTCCTTGATTATGGAACATTTTGCAGCTGTGATTGGTTCATCAGGAGGTGTAAATGGGAGCCTCACGATGATTAAACATGAGAGGTCCTCTCCAGGAATATCGACACCCTCCCAGAAACTGCTGGTCCCGAACAAAATCGCTTTGTCGAACCGCTTGAAATTCCTGGTCAACCTTGTCCTGCTGCCTGCTGTAATACCCTGTGCAATTAAAATAAATTCTTCAAGTAGACCGCTCTCTTTAATTAATTCATACGCCTTCTTCAGCATTTCATGTGATGTGAATAAAATCAGCATCCTGCCTTTCGTTGCTTCTGCGATGGAGATGATATGTTCTGTTATGGCAGCCACATAGTCATCATGAGACACAGATTTTATATCCGGCAAGTCATCAGGAACAATCAGCTTGACCTGAGAGTCATAAGAAAATGGTGAAGGAATTTGCTTTTCCATGAGAGTATTCTCAAGCCCCAATTCCTTTTTAATAAAACTGAAGGAATTATTGACAGAAAGCGTGGCTGATGTGACCACTACGCTTTTCTTTTTCGCAAAAAATCGTTGAGCCAAATAGTCTGATACATAGACAGGGCGTGAAAAAATGGTTGTTGAGTTTTGCAAAGACCTTAAATCTGCCTCAATCCATCTCACATAGCCACTATCGTCCATAAATAGGGTTCTGGCCGTATCACGGATTGCTTCTAAGTCTTCTTTAACCTGTACAACCTCTTCCAGAATGGATTGCTGCACTCCCGTATATGGACGGTTGCTCTTCCCGGCTTCATTTAGCCTTTCTTCCAGTGCAATAATTAAATCCTTTAAGTCAAAATAAAATCTTTCTGCTGTTGTTTTCAATGCTGTCCAAACACGATTATCCCTGTCCGGAATCATGCCTGCATGTATTTTGCTACCATAGGCTTTATTCTTAACCGACTTTCTTGCATATGTTCCAGCAAGCTTAAAGAGTTCCTCGGTTTCATATACCAAATCGGAAATCAACTGGCTGACCTCAAAGGTATGCAGTCTGCCGTCTCCTGATTCATTTTGCAGCAATCTCTCCAATTTATAAAACAATTGGTTTTGGTCATAAAGTCCAAGCTGATTCAGTACAAGCCTGACAGCCAGATAATCCAGCGACCTCCCAAAGTATTTTCCTGCTGCCTTTTCAAATTGATGGCCTTCATCAAGAATTACATAGTCATAATTCGGCAGTGGACCCTTTTCAGAAACAAGGTCGGCAAGAAGCATGGCATGATTCGTGATCAGAATATCTGCTTGTTGCGCTTTTTCAACCGCCCTTTGATAAAAGTCATAACTCTCCCAGTGCTTTGTCTTAAGGAAAAGGGCAGGCTCATTCTTTACTTTACTCCAGAAGAGGATACCTCCACTAGACAAATTGAGTTCATCAAAATCTCCGGTCTCTGTTTGTGTAAGCCATACAAGGATTTGCATTTTAGTAAGGGCTGTATCGTAATTTTCTTCTACCTCTCGCAGGGAATGCTCAAACCGGGCCATGCTGATATAGTTGTTTCTTCCTTTAATGAGAGAGGCATTTATTTTCGTACCCAGAACCTCAGCCAGTTTCGGTACATCATTGTGTAAGAGCTGCTCCTGAAGCTGTGTGGTATAGGTACTTACTACAACAGGGTTGTGAATATCCATGGAAAAAATGGCTGCTGGAATCAAATAACCAAGAGACTTGCCTACACCTGTTCCGGCTTCGATGAGAGCATGGCCATTCCTTATGAATGCTTCGTGGACATAATCCATCATCGCGAACTGTCCATGCCTGATCTCATAACCAGAAAAAGCTTTTTGTAGCAAAGTCTTTTTTTCCTCCACTGATTGGGGATACTTAATTACACTATGTATAGCCTTTTGGATTTCAGCTCTCTTTTTCAAGGCAATCCCGCGGTAGACTTCTATATGGTCAGGCAGATCTTCGAGACTGCTCTCCTTCATATTCAAAACATCATCAAAAATCAGGTGAAGATCACTCTTGAGTCCCTCAGAAAGCTTTGCAAGCTCTTTGACTGTAACAAGAGGCAGAGCTTTCGCTGCATCGAGCATGATTAACAGTAATTCTGCGGTCACTTGCGCATCGCTATCAGCCTGGTGTGGACGGTCATGATCCAACCCCTCCCTGGCTGCCAAATCAGTCAGTTTATAGCTGTCAGCTGACGGATAAAGGATTCTTGCCATTTCCACTGTATCGATAACAGGTCCATAAAATCCTTCCTGGCCTGAGTTTATTAATTCTTCTTGTAAAAAAGAAAGGTCAAACAAGACATTATGAGCCACAAAATAAGCATCTTCAAGCATATCAGAAACCTGCGGAGCGATTTCCTCAAATAATGGGGCATTCTTCACCATTGATTCTGAAATTCCTGTCAATTCTTCAATGAAAGCTGGAATCTCCTGCATTGGATTGACAAGCGATGAGAATCTGCCAGTTATCTTTCCACCCTCGATGATCACGGCCCCGAATTGTATAATACGGTCACCCTTTTTAGGGGAATTACCCGTTGTTTCTAAATCTACAACTACAAATTTTTGGCTCATTCTTCAATACACCTCTAACATTCAGTCAAACAAAACCGTATCACAAAATATTGGAAAGTGAAAGCGGGAGTCTCATCCCAGGCCTTTCTACATTCTCTTTCAGGCTTATACCTATTATGACCATTATATAGGAATTTGGATGATCCAATTTAGTTATACTAGTAAAAAAGTCTGTACACCATACTGTATCGGCAGACGTGGACGAATGAGTAATGGTATGAAAAAACTCCCGATGGTTCGGGAGTTTTCTTGTTCTATAGAAATACCGTTTTCTCGGGCTCAGCATGAATCATTTCTACAATACGGTTGTTTTCATCCATCAGCGCTACTTTAGGCTGGTGGGACGGAACCTTCTCTTCCGCTACAAGGGCATAGGAAATGATGATTACGACGTCACCTTCATGGACAAGACGAGCTGCTGCACCGTTAAGGCAAACTACACCGCTCCCTCTTTCCCCAGGTATAATATATGTTTCGAAGCGCGCGCCATTATTATTATTGACAATTTGTACTTTTTCATTAGCAACCATACCGACTGCATCCAGAATATCTGTGTCGATCGTGATGCTGCCGACATAGTTAAGATTAGCTTCAGTAACTCGTGCTCGATGTATTTTAGCATTCATCATGGTGCGGAACATGGAATATAATCCCCCTATATAAGTTATTCTACTTCTAAAATGGTATTATCAATCAATCTGGCTTTAGAGAACTTCACCGCAAGCGCTACGATAACTTTCCCCTTCAGCATTTTCATTTCTTCTAGCTCAGGATAGGAATAGATTTCAATATAATCAACTGTACCAGTCGTATTTTCATTTATATGATTTTTCATCAAACTGACAAGTTCATCAGAATTTCTTTCGCCATTTTCTATTGCACTTTTAGCCATCTTCAGGCTCTTGCTAAGTTCAACCGCCTGTATTCTTTCCTCTTCAGATAAGTAGACATTTCTTGAACTCTTTGCAAGACCATCTTCTTCACGGACTGTTTCAACCGGAATCAATTGTATTGGAAAATTAAAATCCTTGATCAAACCATCGACCACTGCAACCTGTTGGGCATCCTTCAGCCCAAAATACGCTTTAGTCGGCAGGATGATATTGAACAGTTTGAAAAGAACTGTTGCTACTCCATCAAAATGGCCAGGCCTTGACTTTCCGCACAGTACATTGGTCCTTTCAACAACATTGACCTTAACTGAAGCATTTCCTGGATACATTTCTTCAGCGGAAGGATAAAAGATAAAATCCACACCTTCAGCTTCCGCGATTTTATGGTCGCGCTCAAAATCGCGTGGATAGGCATCCAAATCCTCAGACGGACCGAACTGGAGGGGATTCACAAAAATGCTCAGGACAACAATGTCATTTTCCGGACGGGCCTTCTTCATTAATGAAATATGGCCTTCATGGAGGAAGCCCATGGTTGGTACATACCCGATGGTTTTCCCTTCAGATTTCAGTTTTTGCATTTGTTCTTGCATCTCGGTGATGGTTCTGACGATTTTCATTCTTTTCCCCCGTACAATGCCTTCAATTCTTCTTCCTTCATGGTGAAACTATGTTTATCTTCCGGGAAGGCCTTATGTCTGACTTCAGATACATAGGCATTGAGCCCAGTAGAGATTAGTTCATTTACATTCGTATACTGTTTTACAAATTTCGGGACTCGGTCCACGCCATAGGTGATGATATCATGGTATACAAGAACCTGTCCGTCTACCTCTGCACCAGCCCCGATCCCAATTGTCGGGATAGTTAGGTTCTGGCTGACTTGTTCTGCAAGCTGTTTAGGGACGCATTCCAGCACAAGTGCAAAGGCACCTGCCTCTTCGCACTTTTTCGCGTCATCCATTAATTTCTTTGCATCATCCGCGCTTTTCCCCTGTACTTTATATCCACCAAGTACTCCTACGGATTGCGGAGTTAATCCAAGGTGTGCTACTACCGGGACCCCCGCCTTTGTCAGTGCGTTTATATGGCCGATGACCTCGTCAGCACCTTCTAATTTAACTGCATTTGCCCCTGTTTCCTGCATAATTCTTGCTCCGTTTATAAGCGTGTCTTTGATCGACAGATGATAGCTCATAAATGGCAAATCGACAACAATGAATGTGTTGGCCGCTCCCCGCTTGACTGCCTTCGAATGGTGGATCATATCCTCCATCGTCACCGGAACAGTCGAGTCATAGCCAAGCACGACCATACCAAGGGAATCTCCCACGAGGATCATATCCGCTTCAGCCTGTTCTGCATGTTTTGCAGAAGGATAATCATAGGCCGTTACCATGACGATCTTGTTGCCTGTTTGCTTCATTTTCAAGAAATCAGTTGTTTGTTTCATTTTCATTCCTCCCTTTTTCTGAAGAGGAGATAAAACAATCCATCAATGTCAGACACTAAAAAAGGGCCCATCTATGCCAGAAGGACCCTTTGAAGCCTGTACTTGTTTCATCCCTCTGTCCCAGTCCGCTACCGGATCCAGGCAGAACTATTTTGTTTATTATTAGTCACCAAGGTGCAGTTCTTTCGATACCGCCCAGATTGATTATAGCAAATGACTACTTTTTTGGCTACAAAACGAAATTAACCATCTATCTGGATATCCGCGGAATAGATATGATGAATGTCTCCTGCAGAATCCTCGATTAATAAAACTCCATCTTCCGTTATTCCGGTAGCTTTTCCCTTGATTTCCCCTGTGATTGTTCTTGCAGTGATTTGCTTACCTATGCTGATCGCATAGCTTTCCCACATCAGCTTGATTGGAAAAAAGCCTTTTTCCAGATAAAGCAAATATAATTTCTCCATTTTTTCCAGTATCGACCTGATCAGTTTTTCCCTATCTATCTTTTTGCCAGATTCGATGGAGAGCGACGAAGCAATTGGCCGGATATCCTCCGGGAAGTCTTCAATATCTGTATTCACGTTTATGCCGATGCCAATAATGATTGAATTAATACGGTCAGATTCCGCCTGGAGCTCGGTGAGGATCCCGGTTATTTTCTTTCCGTTAATGAGTATATCATTCGGCCATTTTATTTCGGGCAGCAGGCCTGTTACCTCCTCTATAGCCTGTACTACACCCACTGCTGTGATCAATGTCAGCTGCGGAGCCTTAGGGATCGGAATTTTCGGTCTGAGGATGAGACTCATCCATATTCCAGAGTACTTGGGAGAATGCCATTTCCGATCCATTCTGCCCCTACCTGCAGTTTGCTCTTCGGCAATCACGACTGTTCCTTCTTCGGCATGTTCGTATGCCAGTTTATACGCAATTTTTTGGGTCGATTCCACGCTGTCATGGTAGTGAAGGTTCCTGCCTAAAAATTCAGTGTTTAAACCCAGGTTAATTTTATCTGCAGACATATTGTCAGGGATTGAAACGATCTTATAGCCTTTTTTTCTTACCGCCTCAAACTGAAAACCCTCCTTGCGAAGTTCTTCAATATGCTTCCAAACGGCCGTACGTGTACAGCCCGCAATATCGGCAAGATGTTGTCCTGACAAGTATTCAGTTTCATTTTTTGTAAAGGCATCAATTAACTTTTTTCTGATTTCTGATTGAACCCGCTCAGCCATTTCTTTATTTTCTCCTTCTCATTTGGTACAACGCCATAAATCACAGAACGCTCAATTTCTTCAATAGTCTGGCGCAGCCATGGTCCAGGAGGTTGATTCATCCAGTCCATGACATCGTTCCCCGTTACGTCTAATTCCTTGCGGTGCTTAATTGGAAGCTGCTCATACAATTCCCTGATCTTATTTAAATTGACGCTATTATTTTGGAGGGATGAATATACTATTTCAGCACTAATCGCATCTTCCAGCCCTGCATTATAGACCAATTCCAGATTCCAGTCATTTTCAAGGCGATGTATTAATAATGAAAGAGTTTTGATGATCCTCTTAATTTTATTGACTGGGAGCTTCCATTCTCTCAAGAAAACATCAATTTCTTTATCCTTCAACCCTAATTCGTAAACTAACAGAACCCAGGAATCTGTCAGTTTGAAGTTCTCTGTCAAACGACTCGAAAAACGTATCATTGTATCACTACGACCTTTCAAGCCTGGCAAATAGTGTATCATCCCGCTATCCGCCAGCAAATGGACCGCTTCTCTCCTGCCTGTACCCATGAGCAATTTCTCAAATTCCACCGTTTTCCGTTCGACTGCGATGTTGTCCAACAGGTGAGATAGAGCGCAAAGCGATTCTAAAGTACGTTTTTCAATTGAAAAAGATAATTGTGACTGGAATCTGACAGCCCTTAACATCCTTAGTGCATCTTCTCCGAATCGTTCTTCCGGATTGCCTACAGTGGCTATCTGTTTGTTTTTTATTGCCTCTTTTCCTGCGAAAGGATCGATAATGTTCCCTTCTTTGTCCATCGCCATAGCATTCATCGTAAAATCCCGACGCTGAAGATCTTCCTTTAATGACCGAATGAATGAAACCTTATCAGGCCTGCGGAAATCAGAGTAGTTTCCTTCTGAACGGAATGTCGTGATTTCGTAGTGGCCATTCTTATGATGGACGAGTATAGTTCCATGTTCAATTCCCACATCATTGGTTTTAGGGAAAATTTCTTTTAACTCCTCAGGTAACGCCGAGGTAGCGATATCCACATCGGATATTTCGCGGCCCAGGATATGATCCCTGACAGAACCGCCGACAAAATAGGCTTCAAATCCAGCATTCTCGATTAATTGAAGGACAGGTACTGCCTGTTTGAATGGATCGCCGATCATTGTTCTTCCTGCCCAACGAGGGTATAGTAAATGCTTTCATATTCAGAAACAATCTGTTCAGCGCTGAAACTCTTCTCCGCCCGTTCTATCGAGTTTTCAGCAAATCTCTTGTGTAAGGCCGGATTGGAAAGGATATTAACAGCCTTCTTGGTAATTTCTTCAGTATTTCCTAATTCACACACGAATCCCGTCTCTCCATCTACGATTACTTCCGGGATTCCGCCTACATTCGTTCCGATACATGGCACGCCACAAGCCATCGCTTCCAAAGCGACCAATCCGAAACTTTCTTTTTCTGAAAGGAGAAGCATTAAATCACTAATTGAATATAATTCCTCAACTCTCTCCTGTTTACCAAGAAGAAGGACTTTGTCTCGTATCCCTAGTTCACTTGCAAGACTGCAGACAGTCTTCATTTCCGGGCCATCTCCTACCAGCAAAAGTTTAGCCGGCATTTTTTCTGCAATTCCTGCGAATGCTTTGATGACATCAGGAACTCTTTTAACTGGCCGGAAGTTGGAAACATGGATGACCACTTTTTCTTCAGGCAGGATTCCAAATTCCTTTTTAAGGTCCAGCGAGTCAATTCGTTTGTTGACACGAGTGTCGATGAAATTATAAACGCAGTCAATTTCTTTATCCGGTTTGATTAAATCATATGTCTGCTGAATGAGCGAATTGGACACTGCTGTAACATAGTCCGACTTTTCAATTCCGAAACGAATAGCATCTGTAAGAGATGGA
The DNA here is from genome assembly GCF_020422885.1 of Mesobacillus sp. S13. NCBI lineage: Bacteria > Bacillati > Bacillota > Bacilli > Caryophanales > Bacillaceae > Mesobacillus > Mesobacillus sp. S13. The sequence continues at coordinate 3,063,632 of NZ_CP084622.1, forward strand.
TCATATCCAAGTACAGTTATATCGGTACCATGAAGCGTAGTGACAATCTTCAGATCCCGCCCGCTCATCTGGCGGGCCAAAATGGCACAGACCGCATGGGGGATTGCATAATGCACGTGCAGGACATCTAGATTTTCCATAACAGCGACCTCTGCAATTTTGCTTGCAAGCGCGATATCATATGGCGGATATTGAAAGACAGAATATTGATTGACTTCTACCTCATGAGAATAGATATTTCGATACATCTTCTTCAACCGGAAGGGAAGGCTCGAGGAGATAAAATGGATCTCATGGCCTTTCTCTGCCAGCAGCTTCCCGAGTTCTGTTGCGACAACTCCAGACCCTCCTACCGTCGGGTAACAGGTGATGCCAATTTTTAATTTTTTCATTTTCCTTCCCCTAACAAATCCTTTTGGATTAACAATGGTTTTTTTGACATGAAACCCTCAGCATAGGCAACACCGGCTTCTTTGCCAAATAGTTTCTCGCGGGCCTCAACTGTTTCGATATAGCCATTCACAAGCGGAGTATCGAATGTGGCTGCCCCTTTCATGAATTGGCTTTCATAGGCATTCAGCGCATTGATTTTTATATGGATCGTCTCTGAAACATCAACAACAAAATCGGGTTTATGGAATCCATTAATCATATAAAAATATAAAGCTTTTGGCCTATGTGGTGCCAATCCATGCTCTTCATCATATCTTCTTACTGCTGCCGAAAAGACCGCCTCCTCGACAAGGCGGGCACAGCTGCCATGGTCAGGATGACGGTCATCAAAATAAGGTGCAAAAACTATGTCCGGTGTGTTACGCCTGATCACTCTAACAATTTCCCTTATGTATTCATCCTTTAAAAACAAGCCTCTGTCCGGCAAATCAAGTGCTTCCCTCATCTTCACCCCAAGAATGCCGGCTGCTTCATTTGCTTCACGTCTCCTCGTATCTACCGTTCCATTCGAAGACATCTCCGCTTTCGTCAAATCACATATCCCAATGGATTTTCCTTCGGCAGCATATTTTGCGATTGTTCCACCCATGCCGATTTCCACATCATCAGCATGGGCACCGAATGCCAGTATATCAAGATTCATTGGTTCCATGTACATCACCAGTTTCTTCTTTCACTATATTTCGCCAGTCCAGGTCTCCTCTTTCGATTCCTTTGACGAGAATCTCCGCTGTTCCCATATTGGTCGCAAGCGGGACAGAATATACATCACAAAGCCGTAGCAGGGCTGTCACATCAGGCTCATGCGGCTGGGCAGTAAGTGGATCCCTGAAGAAGAATACTGCATCCATTAGATTGTTGGCGATTCGTGCGCCGATTTCCTGGTCACCGCCAAGGGGGCCGGATTGAAACCTTGTCACGTTCAGGCCGGTTGCTTCAATGATCCTTAGCCCTGTAGTTCCAGTAGCGAATAATGTATGTTTCTCAAAGATTTCTTTATAAGCGACTGCGAAACCCACAAGATCATCTTTCTTTTTATCGTGGGCAATTAAGGCAATATTCATTGGTTTCTCCCCTATTCAATGATATTCTCTAGTCCGTAAACAAAACCATCCATTTTCATGACGGTATCCACCGCAAGCTTTACCCCGGACATAAAGGAGCTTCGATTATACGAATCATGGCGTATCGTCAATGTTTGTCCGTCAGCGCCAAATAACACTTGCTGGTGTGCAATAAGTCCAGGAAGCCTAACAGAATGAATATGCATTCCTTCATAATCCGCACCGCGGGCACCCTGAATCGTTTCTTTCTCGTCAGCATGGCCCTGTTTTTTAGGCTCACGAACATCCGATATCATTTGAGCCGTTTTTACGGCTGTACCTGATGGCGCATCCAGCTTCTGATCATGGTGCAGTTCAATTATTTCAACATCATTGAAATATTTGGCGGCCATTTGCGAGAATTTCATCATCAGCACTGCTCCGACTGCAAAATTCGGTGCAATGATACAGCCTGTTTCCTGTTGTGCGCAAAGCTGTTCAAGTTCTTCAAGGTCTTCTTGACTGAACCCTGTTGTCCCTACTACTGGGCGAACTTTATATTTCAATGCAGTCCTTGTATGGAACATGCCGACTTCAGGTGTCGTCAAATCGATCAATACGTCTGGCTCTACTTCCTGAAGACATTTCTCAAAATCCGTATAGATTAAGGCTTCACTCTCCGGAAAACCGTCGAGCTCCCCAATTTTCATTCCTTCATACTTTCGGTCAACAACTCCTGCGAGTTCATATTCTTCTGTTCCCAGCACGAGGTTGACAGCCTCTTTTCCCATTCTTCCACGTGGTCCTGCAATGACTATTTTTACTTTTCCCATCATCCCTTGTCTCCTTTAACTGTCTTTTCTCGTCCAGCGGTCTTTGTCCCTTGTATTGAACTTTTTCATGACCATGTTATGTGCTTCTTCCAGGTCTATATTTAAAGAGTTGGCAAAACAAATCATAACAAATAGCATATCTCCCAGCTCTTCTTCAATTGTCTTTTCCTTTTCATCATTCTTCTTTGGCTTCTCGCCATAAAAATGGTTTACCTCGCGAGCCAGCTCACCCAGCTCCTCGGTCATGCGTGCAGTCAATGCGAGCGGACTGAAGTATCCCTCTTTAAACTGGCTAATATATGCATCCACTTCCTGCTGGAGTTCTTTCATCGTTTTATTTTCACTCAAGAAACTCACCCAACCTTTAGTATGTATGTTGTTCTATTATCTATATCGATGTTAGCTTAATGGAGGTACTTTGACAAATATTTTTATTTCAAACTAATTATGGACATACCAACAATGAAGCTTTATATCAGTATGAACCGGACGTGGAGTGTAGAAAATTCCGACTCTTCATGTCCCTCCTGTAAAAGATTGCCCTTGTTGGTTATATTTTATATAATATAAGCGCTTCATTTGGTTCATTTTAGTCGTACTTTTAGGAGGAATAAACGTGCTGAAGGGCTTAAAATTCAAAAACATCTTTTTCATTTTGCTTGGTGCGGCTATTTTTTCATTCGGTCTTGTTCATTTCAATATGCAGAATAACCTGGCAGAAGGCGGATTCACCGGTATTACACTCTTGCTTTATTTCGTATTCGGCTGGTCTCCATCGATCACGAACTTATTATTAAACCTGCCGCTGTTTTTTATAGGCTGGAAGCTGCTTGGACGGAATGTATTCATTTATACCATCATAGGAACTGTAGGTGTTTCCATATTTCTGGCTATATTCCAGAAATATCAGATTCAGATGCCCCTATATGAAGACTTATTTTTAGCTGCTTTGTTTGCGGGCGTGTTCATTGGGATTGGTCTCGGTATCATCTTCCGTTATGGCGGAACAACAGGCGGAGTCGACATTATCGCAAGACTTGCGCAAAAATATTTTGGGTGGACGATGGGCCGGACAATGTTCATGTTCGACTTTGGTGTTATAACTCTTTCCCTTCTTACATACCTCAACTATAGGGAGGCCATGTATACACTTGTAGTTGTTTTTGTGGGGGCAAGGGTAATCGACTTTATGCAAGAAGGGGCATACGCTGCAAGAGGAGCCATGATTATCTCAGAAAATAATGAAGAGATCGCAGCAAAAATCATGAAGGAAATGGACCGGGGTGTCACAAGCCTAAAAGCTGTAGGCTCTTATACGAAAGCTGAAAGAGATGTTTTATACTGCGTGGTAGCCAAGAACGAAATTGTCCGATTGAAAAGTGTCATTAATTCAGTCGACCCACACGCTTTTGTGTCGGTCACAGTGGTCCATGATGTACTTGGTGAAGGGTTTACGCTTGATGAAAACAAATTGCCTTTGGAGAGATAAAAAATCGCACAGAACAAAAAGCGCAATTGCCTTGGTCAGCCTACTCCAAAGGTTGATATATTATTTTCTAATTAACAAAAAAATCCGGAGAATTCTCCGGATTTTTTTATTCTTCACTGGTCATTCCAGTATATATCATCACTAAGCGCAACAGTTCAAGGACCGCAACCGCTGCTGCAGCTACATAGGTCAAAGCAGCTGCATTCAAAACTTTCTTTGTTTCTCTTTCTTCATCATTGCGAATGATGCCATTTGAAACTACCAGGTCCATTGCCCTGTTGGAAGCGTTGAATTCCACCGGCAAGGTTATGATCTGGAAAACAACAGCAGCAGCCATGAATAGGATACCAAGTAACAGTAAACCGCTTAATTGAGCAAAAATCCCAATTAGGATCAGGATCCAGGAAAAGTTTGACCCTAAGCTTGCCACTGGAACAAGCGCATGGCGGAAGCGAAGGAATGCATAGTCCTCAGCATCCTGAATCGCATGGCCTACCTCATGAGCAGCAATTGCTGCTGCTGCGACTGAATGGCCGAAAAAGTTTCCGGAGGATAAACGGACAACCTTTGAACGCGGGTCGTAGTGGTCACTTAAATAACCTCTTGTTTCCTCGACGCCAACATTATATAAACCGTTATCATCCAAGATCTTACGCGCTACCTCAGCCCCAGTCATTTGTGACGAAGAAGCGACCTGTGAATATTTCTTGTATGCTCCTTTTACTTTGAATTGAGCCCATAATGGGATCAAAATAATAAGCGCAAAATAAATTAACGTAGACATCTAGTACCTCCCCTTACAACTCTTGCTGTTATCATTATTTTATTAATACTAGATAGCGGTGTCAATTTTTTCGTTCTTTTTGTACATTTCTCTTTTTCTCATTGTCCCCTCTATATTTTCTCCAACCAACATAGGACAATGTAAGAATGATGATGCTTCCAGTAGAAATCATTACCCACCACAGGGATGGATCCGCTTCATCCTCGGTCATGTCATCAAAGATATTCTGCAAGTCCGACTCAAGGGCTTCCAGTTCCTCCTGGCTGGTGGCTTCTTCGAGAACTTGGGGCCGATACTGGTCAATAAAGCTGATTTTAGCATCAACTTTTTGGATTCTTTCCGGTGTGATGTCAATCTTCATGCTCGGATAAATGACATTATACAATGACAGAAATGAATTAAGGTTCGAATGGAATTCGTCATTATCACCTTCATAAGCAGCAGTCTTCATATCATTGAATACTGTCATGATGGGACCTTCCATTTCAGTCCATAACGGCTGATGAGTGGAGGCAATCGCATCAATTACAAGTCTGAATTTTGTAACCCGATTCATCCTTTCAGCATGTCCCAGGTCATTGTTTGCCACCGCTTCAACTGCTTCATCATGCGCTACAGTAATAATCCGCAATTCATCCATAGTGAATGGACGACCATCCCCGGCGACTATCAGGAATTCTTCTGAAAAATGATTCAACAATCTGTTCGCATCATCATATCGGTGAAGTTTGACCATTTGCAGAGCTTGGTCTGATATATTGTCCAGTTCCTCAACAGGCGACTGTGGTTCTGCGTATGCTGCGAACGGCGCAAGCAATAATAGTAGCACCGTAAAGAATAAAAGATATTTTGCTCTCATTCCTGTCCCCCCTCTAAATACTATTAAAATGTATGAGAGGGTGGACAAGGTTAGACCAAAATTAAAGGGTTATCTTGATCTTTTTAGCGAGAGTGCGAATCGCTCAGGCCGCAGTCCGAAATAATAACCAACGGCAATTGAGAAAATGCTCAGCCAGAATGTAAAGTATCCAATTTGGTCCATATATAAATCTAGCGTATGGTACCTAGGCATCATTTCAAAAACATAGTCAATGATTTCATTATGAAGAACGACCACTGCAGCGACAATCAAATGCCATGCTTTCATCCGATAAAAAGGAGCGTATAACACCCCTTCCACCGCCATCGCAAAATGGGAAGCCATCAGCATGAGGCCGATCCAGTCGAGCTGGCCTGAAACGAAGAACACCATTGAGTTCATGACCACAGCCCATAGGCCATATTTGACTAAGCTTACGATAGCCAATGCTTCCATTAAAGGCCAATTTCTCCCCATAAGGAATGCCCCCAAAACGAATACAAAAAACAAGCTTGCAGTTGGACTATCTGGGACGAAAAGAAGAAACCGCGGTGGTGTATCGATAAGCTGCCATTTGTACCAATAGTACCCGTAGGCTGTCCCTAACACATTCACCCAAAATAACAGCCACAAGACGGACCTATTCCCTAGTAAAGGGTATAATCTTTTTATCATCTTGACTATCTCCATTCCCAAGTTTTCTATCACTATTATTACAGTTTGTAGAAAATAATCCAAGTTTTCCTTGATCTTTCATTAAGTGCTATATGTATTTAATTCAATCCTTATTCAAGATTCAACTTACCCTATGTATGAAGGAGACCAAAGTCAGAGTATTTATCCGTCTACATGAAAAAGAACCTGCAAGTTATCTTACAGGTTCTTTGAAATATTACTCGCTTAGGCCGTCGATGAATTCAGCAAGTGTCTGAAGTTCTTCGTCAGTACCTTTGAAGACAGCAGGCATGTTACCTTGACCATTCTTGGCAACGTCTGCAATTTCTTCAGCATTCAATTTAGTATCCAACAGACTTGGCGCAGTAGCACTGCCCCCGAACTCCCCACCGTGGCAGGAAGTACATGTCTGTGCTTGTGCGATTTTATATCCGTCAGAGTTCTTGTCGATCTCAACATCGACGATCGCTCCCTGCTTCTTGGCTGCTTCCCAGTCATGGTGGGCAACAGATTCCCAAGTAAGGTAGAAGATTGAAGCGATTGCCAACAGCATAAAACCAGTAGCAAGTGGACGCTTTGATGGACGGCGTTCTGGACCGCGGTCAATAAACGGCGCAAGCAATAATGCACCAAATGCAAGACCCGGAATTACCATAGCTCCAATTACTGTATATGGCCCGGAAGCATAAGAATATTTAAGCAATTGATATAAGAATAAGAAATACCAGTCTGGCAATGGAATATACCCTGTATCAGTAGGGTCGGCAATCCTCTCAAGCGGAGACGGGTGAGCAATTGTCAAGCTCAAGTATCCGATGAGGAAGACCGCACCAACCATCCATTCCTTCAACAGGAAGTTTGGCCAAAACGCTTCCGTTTTGCCAGGGTATTCCGAGTAGTCTTTCGGAATATTAGGCTTGCGTTCTGCAGGGACACGAGAGTCTCCTACGAACTTCATACCTTTACCACGATGCATCGAGCAATCCCCTCCTTTTTCCGTATCATTGGCGAATCACGGTTCGCACAACATTTTCATTCGAATTTTACAATGGACCAGAAATACCTTGCTTACGAATCATCAAGAAGTGCGCTCCCATTAAGCCTAAAAGTGCAGCCGGCAGGAAGAATACGTGGATCGCGAAGAAACGAGTCAAGGTTTGTGCACCAACGATCGTTGAATGTCCGGAAAGTAATATCTTAATGTAAGGACCAATCAATGGAACAGCCTCTGCAATCTGCAATGTAACCTTAGTTGCGAATAATGCTTTCATATCCCATGGAAGCAAGTAGCCTGTCAATCCAAGAGCCAGCATGACGAAGAAAATCAGGACTCCGACGACCCAGTTCAATTCACGAGGTTTCTTATAAGCGCCCTGGAAGAACACGCGAAGCGTATGTAAGAACATCATAACGATGACAAGGCTCGCACCCCAGTGATGCATACCGCGGACAATTTGTCCAAATGCTACCTGGTTTTGAAGATAGTAAACAGACTCCCATGCATTCTTGATGTCCGGCACGTAGTACATTGTCAGGAACATCCCTGAAAGAATCTGTATGACAGTGATGAAAAACGTCAGACCGCCAAAGCAATACACGAACGCAGAAAAGTGGTGCGCCGGGTTAACGTGCTCAGGAACCTCATGGTCTGCGATATCGCGCCACAAAGGCGTAATATCTAAACGTTCATCTACCCAATCGTAAATTTTGTTTAACAAAGATTACGCCCCCTTTCGTGGTTCGGCTTTTCCTACATAAAGGAACCCGTCTTTTTCTTTTGTTGGATATACATCCAATGGTGCCAACGGCGGTGTGCCCGGCACGTTAGTACCGTCCTTCTCGTAAAGGCCGTAGTGGCATGGACAGAAGAACATATTCGGATTTTTCTTATCCGTATTCCAGTCTACAACACAGCCAAGGTGTTTACATACTGGCGACAGGGCAATAATGTCCCCGCCTTCGTTTTTGAATACCCAAGCAGTTCCAGTCTCTTCAGATTCATACCATGCATCTTTTTGTGTGAAAGTAAAGTTGACTTTTTGCGGTTCATTTGTGATATCTGCGATTTTCAATGGAGTCGCGATAAAATCTCCCGCATCCTCACCCTTCAGTACAGGATCAACGGCAAATCGAACCATTGGCATCAGCATCCCTGCAGCCATGAAACCGCCTACACCTGTTAGAGTATAGTTTAAGAATTGACGTCTTGAAACACGATGCTTACTCACGCTATTCCCCCCTCTATTCCCAAGTTAAGTCCCCAACGGACATAATTTAAACACATTTTAAAACTAGGACATAACCATGATATATCAATCTCATTACAAAATCAATATAATACTATGTTGAAAACATTTTTTGCAGTGATAAAAATAACACGAAACTATTCTTCTTCCCATTTCTCAGTAAACAAAGAAAGTAATTGCTTTACCTGATCCTCCACTATAGCCACTTTCTGCTGCTCCTGCATGTGCTCCAAAGACAAGGACGGAAGCCAAAGAACATTTCCAATCAACTCTTTCTCCTGCTGTCTCCAGCTGCTGTCGGACGTCACATAAAAAACATGCTTGAAATGCTTGTCCAATAGAGTGTTCTCCCATTCCTTCAAAACGTTCAAGCTACCCTCATTTCCTTTTATGTAAACAAAATCAGGCAAGAGGAAAATCCGGCCCCGAAACTGCTTCTCCAGCTGTGATGTAAGTATTCCAGTGAATTCCGCCATCGAAGCATTTTGTTTCATGTCATCACCAAAAGAAACTGGCAATAACGGGACAATTGCTGTGTCGACATACTCAGCAGCTTTTTGGTACATTTCCACATCTGCTGCCACCCATTTCATAAAACCAACTCCATCTATCATTTAGGCTTGAGTCGTAACTAAAGGCTACCTAAGGCCCTTATTTACATCTACTCTATAATATCATATTGAAAATAGTTTTCGAACCGTATGGTGTGTTGGTTTCTTGGCTTTATAGATAACCGAATCAATGAGTTCAGACATAATTGTGGCTTACCCTCTTTGTTTTGTCCGAAGTCGACCCGGGTTCGGACAAGATTACGGCTTCTCCTCCTCGTTTTGTCCGAAGTTGAACCAGATTCAGACAAAATTGCGGTTTGTCCTCTTCGTTTTGTCTGAAGTCGACCCGGGTTCGGACAAAATTGCGGTTTGTCCTCTTCGTTTTGTCCGAAGTTGAACCAGGTTCAGACAAAATTGCGGTTTGTCCTCTTCGTTTTGTCCGAAGTTGACCCGGCTTCGGACAAGATTACGGCTTCTCCTCCTCGTTTTGTCCGAAGTTGACCCGGCTTCGGACAAGATTACGGCTTCTCCTCCTCGTTTTGTCCGAAGTTGAACCAGGTTCAGACAAAATTGCGGTTTGTCCTCTTCGTTTTGTCTGAAGTCGACCCGGGTTCGGACAAAATTGCGGTTTGTCCTCAAAGTTTTGTCTGAAGTCACACCGGGTTCAGACAAAATTGCGGTTTGTCCTCAAAGTTTTGTCTGAAGTCACACCGGGTTCAGACAATTTCGTGGCTTCTCCTCGTAGTTTTGTCTGAAGTCACACCGGGTTCAGACAAATTTATGGCTTATCCTCGAAGTTTTGTCTGAAGTCACACCGGGTTCAGACAAATTTATGGCTTATCCTCTTAGTTTTGTCTGAAGTCACCCTTGGTTTAGACAAATTTATGGCTTATCCTCAAAGTTTTGTCTGAAGTCACACTGGGTTCAGACAAATTCGTGGCTTCTCCTCGTAGTTTTGTCTGAAGTCACACCGGGTTCAGACAAATTCGTGGCTTCTCCTCGTAGTTTTGTCCGAAGTCACACCAGGTTCAGTCAATATCGCAGCTAAACCCTGAAATCTTGTAGGGGACAACCTTAGATTCCGGCCATTACAACACCTTGTTCTCACTTTTCATCAAAACACACCGTCCGTATAAAAATGCAAAATAAAAAGCCTGCTATCTAAAGCAAGCTATAACGAATTGACTGTGCCCAATCTTTTTAATTGTTCTGTGAGTTGTTCAAAAGCTTTCTGGTCCTGGCTGTCCAGTGCTTCATCGATCATGGTGAGCAGTTTGTCTTTCTGGAACTTTTGGATACTTTCTTCAAGGAATCTTTCTGCTACCATCTTGTCACTTTCGCTGATTTGGAGCTGGCCTGGAACATATGGGTTTTCTTCCAGTACGGCCGCAAACTGGTGGGCTTTGTTTGAAGCGTGGAAATTCAATTGGATGTAAATTTCCTCTTCTCTGTTCAGACGAATGTCGTGGAACGACTTTTCTGCATCCGTCGTCATTACGTTTTCTTTGAAGAACCTGAATGGCACTTCATCGACGCAATGGGTCGACATTACTAATCCCCTTGGACAATACTGTGCATTATCCACAAAGTGCACCTTTTCCATCAGCTGGTCATGGCTCATCAAGTAGTTAAGGATCCAAACGCATTCCCGCCTTTTAAGCTGATAATGGTTCAAAAACCAGCGAATAAAATCCTTTTTCTCGTTGACAGATACAGGGGTTGTCATTTTTGAATCCCTCCTCTGCATAACTCAAATTTTTTGTTGAAATTACTGATTCTCCGTCAAGCGTTCCAATAACTCACGGAATTCTTCATTGCCAGGTTCTTTTTCAACTAACTTACTAAAAATTTCGGCAGCGTCGGCCATTTTTCCTTCTTCAATTAAAAAATATCCGTAGTCTGTCAAAAATTCTTTGTTGTCTTTAAAGAAAGTATATGCTAGTTGGTATTTGTTTAATGACTGTGAAAAATCTTCAATTTGCTGGTAAGCTACTGCCTCATCCCATAAAATCTGAGGTTCCTCTTCCTCTTCATGGATATCAGCTGCTCGTACCAGCTCCAGTACATCCTCATAGCGTTCCTGCTTAAGAAACAATTTATTGAGGACCAAGACCCCTTCCATGAACCCAGGATCAATGGCAATTGATTCTCGAAGCAATTTTTCAGCAGCTTCTTCATCAGGAATCTTAAGGGCCAATTTGCCGCCATAAAAATATAAATCTTTATTGAATTCATCTTGATCGATTCCCTGCTTTACAGCTTCGAACGCTTCTTCAACCATTTCTTCACGTTCATAGGCTTTGGCTAGATAAAGGTAAAGGGAGTGATATTCAGGGTCAAGAGCCTTCAGTTCCTCGAATTTCTCGATCGCTGTTTTATTATAGCCCGCCTGCAACGCGGTGAAAGCAAATCCGAACAAAGTATTAATTTCCAGTTTTTGCTCTAACGCTTTTTCATAAAAGTGGAGAGCTTCCTCAAACGACCCGCCCGCACTTAAAGCTTCGGCCAATCTCTGATTGATATTCACTCCGCCAATTTCCTCATGTGTCTTAAGAACCGTTTCATAATACTGAATCGCTTCAACCAATTTCCCCTGGTGGGCATATAGCTCACCTAGTGCAAAATCAATCACAGGCTCATCCGGTAAAATCCTTTTCGCTTCATGGAGCTTCTTTTCGCTTACCTCAAACAGACCTTCCATTTGATACAGGTCTGCCAATAGTAGCAGCGCTTGAGGGAAAGAAGGATCATCTTCTTTTACTCTTTCAAGGGTAAGCATCGCCTCTTCCTCATTACCCATTTCAATCTGGGTTTCTGCGAGCAATACATGGAGTTCTCCTTCATCAGGATAATTCTTTAATAAACTTTCAATCAAAGCCCCTGTTTCTTCCATAAAACCGAATCGGAATAGCTCCTCGGAAAGAAGGAATTTTTCTTCGTCGCTGCCTTGTTCAAGAATTTCCTTATAGGCAGCCATTGCTTTTTCAAGCTGTCCATTTTCAATATAATTTGTTATTTCTTTTACTTCGATCATTTCTCTCATCCTATCTTCACTTCAGGCTTCGCAATCAACTCAAGAAAGCCTTTAATAATTATCTGTAAAAAATCCTGGTGTCTTAATTATAACATTCTCTCCCTTTCCTGGCCGATAATAAACCTCACTCCCTGCACGAATTACTTTTCCCTTATCGACGGTCACTGCCAAATGCTTTGATTGGAAAAACAACCCGTGTTCATCACGATGTTTTGTTTCAGCGTTAATATTGTAAAGATTATAGCTGAGTTCCCCGCCAATATGCAGATTGGATTTTTCCGGGAAGATTCCCGTTTTCTTTAAAACTGACCTTGACACGGGGCCCGGGTTCGATAAGTCATCGTGCACTGCGGGGAGCTTCTCTTTTTTCATTAAATCACTCCAGATATTGAGCTGAACCTGCCTTCCCTTTTTATGCTTGCTTTCAGGGAAGAGTGGAATGATTGGGCAATTATATGGAAACAGTGCTTCCTTGATCCAACCCCATGGCATCGTACTTAAGTTGTCCATCTCGTCAATTTCCAGAAAGATCGCTGGGATTTTTAACTTTTTGCACTTCCGGATAAATCCAGGATTCAAAAGGCGTGGAGGGATGCTGACCCCCAGGACAAAGTCAATTGGGCTGTCCAGCAAATCACTTTTCATCTGCTTAAGCTTTTCTTCCAGCTGTCGTTCAAATTGGATTTTAACTGTCGTGAACACAACAGTGCTGCCCTTGAAGATGAAATTTTTCAGGTAATATTCTTTTCTCTCTTTAAAAGGTTCTTTCACAGGAAGATTTTGATCAAAGAGGACATGTGTTGGGGTCATTATGAAGGTGTCCGCATCCATCCTCATGTAGTTATAGCGGTCAAAATTGGACGCTGAAGATAGAATTCGCTGGTCCTCTACCAGCATATTCATCTCTGTTAAGGCTTGTCCTTTCATGAGGTGGACATTTTCTATAATGTATGCCATAAAACCACTCCTTTATCGGTCTTATGACAAACTATGCTGAAATCCAGAGAATATAACGCAGTTTTATTTGGTTTTACCGTACAAATAGACAGAAGGCCATCCATTGCTCATGATTGGCCCTCCTCCAAAACAAGACTATGCTATTTTCCCAACAAGGAATACAAATCATCAAAAAAGCCCGGGTAAGAAACGGCGACCGCTTCACTTTGCTCAAGGATGACATCCCTTTTACATAGAAGGGCGGCGATCGATAACATCATCCCAATCCGGTGGTCCCCGTGTGCAGACACAGTACCTCCGTCAAGGCTTTGTAGACCTTGTATGATCATGCCATCCTCTGTAGCTTCTATGTCTACCCCAATTTTTTTCAGTTCATTGACTACTGTATCAATCCGATTTGTTTCCTTTACCTTCAATTCCCCTGCATCCTTAATGACCGTTTTTCCTTCGGCCTGAGTTGCCAGCAGGGCAATGACCGGGATTTCATCAATTAAGCGGGGAATCAGGTCGCCTTCAATGATTGTACCTTTTAATTTTGAATATTTGATTCTTATATCTCCAGCTGGTTCAGCTGATTCACCCTCATATGGATCAATTGAGAAATCAGCTCCCATCGATTTTAGCACATCGATTATTCCTGTTCTTGTTGGATTTAGTCCAACATTTCGGAGAATGAGGTCACTGTCTGGAACAACCGCTCCCGCGACTAGAAAAAAGGCTGCAGAGGAAATGTCACCAGGAACCTTTATCTCCGTGCCCTTAAGCATTTGTCCGCCTGTTACCTTTACGGCATCCTCCTTGCGTTCGACTTGTCCGCCAAATTGCTTGATCATCCGTTCTGTATGGTCCCGTGTTTTCACTGGCTCAACAACTACAGTCTCACCTTCAGCCTGAAGTCCTGCAAGCAGGATCGCCGACTTCACCTGCGCACTTGCTATCGGCAGTTCATATGTAATCCCGGTTAATTTTTGGCCTTCCACTGTCAGTGGGGTGAATTCTCCATTATTCCTGCCTGTAATCCTCGCTCCCATTTTAGCGAGCGGGAGAGTCACTCTGGTCATCGGCCTTCTGGCAATCGATTCATCCCCCTCAAGAGTGGAACTAAATGACAAGCCAGAAAGGATTCCCATCATCAGCCGTATGGTTGTCCCGGAATTGCCGACGTACAACGTTGCCTCAGGCTTGCTTAACCCAGACGTACCTTTTCCTATAACTGTCACATCGCTTCCGTTCTGGACAATTTCAACACCCAGCTGCCGGAAGCAGGAAATCGTGCTTAAACAATCTTCTCCGGGCAGGAAGTTTTCAATCTTTGTGATTCCTTCGGCTAGTGACCCGAACATGACTGCTCTGTGTGAGATAGATTTATCCCCAGGTACTTTAACCTGCCCCTCCAAAGAGGTCCTATTTGTTAAAAGAGTTTTAACTGACATAATTCGGCTCCTTAAGTCTACTCTGCAACAGACATTTCATAGTCTGTGTTTTTTCCAATACATTCTCTAGCTCTCGCACGGTCATCGGGCGTTTGGAAACTGATCACCAATACGCCGTAGATGTCTTCACGAGTTTCAATGATTCTTATATTCGTTATACTGATCTCTTCAACTGCTAGATATCCGGTGATTTCAGAAATCACACCTGGATAGTCAGGAACATCTACAAACAAATCATAAAAGCTGGGAATTGCCCCTTTATCACTCACAGGCAAACCATCCCGGAACTTTTTGGCTGAATCAAAGAAGTCAAAGATGCTCTCTCGATCATTGGTAACCAATAATTCTTTTACCCGTCCCATTTCATCCTGCCAGTCGGACAACAAAGATATGAGGACTTCCCGGTTCTGGAGAAGAATGTCTCTCCACATCCGCGGATTGCTTGAAGCGATTCGTGTTATATCCCTGAACCCGCCGGCAGCCAGACGATTAATGAGCGGATTTCCCTCATCCGCCTTTGACGCTTGATGGACGAGGGAAGCAGCTATGATGTGAGGGAAATGGCTGACCACTCCTGTAAGAAAATCATGCTCTTCAGGTGATACATCGAGAAACTTTGCTCGTGTGCCAGAAAGCCATTTTTTCAATCGATCTACCGTCTCACGTCTCACCACAGTCTCAGGTGTAAGAAGATAGAATGCATTTTCAAAGAGGATTTTCTTGGCTGCGGCCACACCGCTTTTGTGAGAACCAGCCATGGGATGGCCGCCAATGAAGTTTATTCCCTTTTCACTCAGGCAAGTTGCCTTCTTCGAAATATATGACTTCGTGCTGCCAGTGTCGGTTATGAGGACTTCTTTTTTCAGCTTCAATCCTGCCAAACATTCAATAATGCTTCCCGTAGTCTGCACCGGGGTCGCTATAATGATTAAGTCTGCCATGGGAGCTTCTCTTTCAATACTGCCTGCTGCACGGTCAATGACTCCGAGCATCAAGGCGATGTCCATTTGATTTTTGTCAGCATCAAAGCCGATAAGTTCTGCCTTCGGATGCTCCTCTTTTATACACATTGCCAGAGAGCCGCCAATCAAACCAAGCCCAATGATCAATACGCGGCCTTCCATATCGTCCACACCCTTATTTATTTAATACCGTATCCACACTCAAAAATTCTTTGATGATCTCAATTAAACCTTGATTCTGTTCTTTTGAGCCAATTGTAATCCTTACACATGTTGGAAATCCAAGTGCTGTACCTGAACGCACAATATATCCTCTTTCAAGCAGGAATTGGAATACCTCCTGACCGTCCTTTTTGAAATCGATCAAGATGAAGTTTCCCTGTGACGGATAATAAGCCAAACCTGCAGTATCACAAAATTGGTAAAACTGCTCTAAACCAGCTCTGTTTTCCTTTTTGCAAACATCCACAAATTCCTGGTCCATGACCGCTGCTATTGCCGCGGCTTGTGCCAAGGAGTTAACATTAAATGGCTCCCTGACTGGCTCAAGTGCTGTAATTGCTTCCTCATGTGCAATTCCATATCCAACTCTGAAGCTGGCTAGACCGTATATTTTTGAAAAAGTTCTCAGGATGATTAAATTCTTATATTGATCAAGCAACCGCAATGAATCATGATAATCTTCGGCGGTCACATATTCATAGTAAGCTTCATCCAGCACGACGAGCACATCGCTTGGCACCCTTGCCATAAATGCTGTCAATTCTTCTTCAGTGATATACATCCCTGTTGGATTATTCGGAGAACATAACCAGACAACCGTTGTCCGTTCGTCTATGGCCGCCGCCATCCCATCCAGATCATGGGCACCATCAACTAAGGGGATTTCCGTTATTTCACAGCCCTCGATAACGCCATTATGTTTATATTGAGGAAATGTGGGAGCAGCCATCACGGTTTTTGTCCCGGGTTTAAGAAGCGCACGGGCAATCATCTGGATAATTTCATCCGATCCATTTCCTAGAATGACCTGCCCTTCGTTAACACCCAAATGGTTTGCTAAATGAGTGCGAAGTTCGGTTGCATATCCATCAGGATACATTGAAAATTTCCCAGCATAGTTCGCAATAACATTTTTAACTTTTTCTGAAGAACCAAATGGATTCTCATTTGATGCCAGTTTAACAATCTCTGTTAAACCATACTGCCTTTTCACTTCACTGATCGATTTTCCAGGCTGGTACGGTTTTAGCTTTAGAAGCTGCTCTTTCCATCTCATCTTATCCACCTCGACTATTCTACTCTTTAACCCGCTATCTAATTAAAGTATTAAAGGACATATATCTATCATACACTTTTTGGCCCAACAGAAAAAGACTAAAAGTTCTATAAATCCGGTCTAAGTCCAGCAGCTCCTTCAAGGTATACATGCCGGATCTCTTCCTGGGATTTTTCAGTGTTGAAATGGATCATGATTCTGATGCATTTCTGCAGCGAGCCGGGGACAGATAATTCTTGCATGCACATGACCGGAACATAGGTCCAGCCAGGTAAATTTCGCAATGCCCTTGCCGGGAAGGCTGCATCAACATCATCAGTAGCAGAAATTAAAATGGAAGCAACCACATTTGGCGAAATATCATTGGAGGATACTGCTTCTTTTAAAAGTCTTTCAGTGGCAGCAATGATTTCTTGTTCATCATTGTCATTTACTGTAATGGCTCCCCTTACACCCCTAATCATCAAACTCCCCCTCTTCCGCAAAATTCTTCAGGTTCATCAACAATACTGCTTCCTCCACTTCCTTGAGAGCAGGAAGTCCGACTTTCTCAAGTAAAACAAACCGAATTGAACCATTAACAGTTTTCTTATCCTGTTTCATCCTTTCCAGCAGCCTCTCATTTGAAATACCGGATGGAATGGACGTTTTATATCCAAGACCTTTGAGCCAGTTCTTGATTTCCTTTATATTAAAATCAAGTCCAAGCAATTGTGTGCTTAACTTTAGCGAAAAAAGCATTCCTATAGCAACAGCTTCCCCATGGGTCACCTTGCCATAACCAGCCTCTGCTTCAATAGCGTGACCAAGAGTATGCCCAAAGTTCAAATATGCGCGGACGCCGTTTTCCTTCTCGTCCTCTGCAACAATGGCCCCTTTGATTTGCACGCCTCTTGTCAAAAACTCAAGCATCTGAGGATCCGTCATTTCATTCAATGACTGGATCTCTTCCATAAGCCAGCAATAGAAGTTTTCATCGCTTATTAATGAATGCTTTATGACCTCTGCAAAGCCGGAACGCAATTCTTTTTCAGGGAGTGTCTTCAGGTATTCCAAATCATAAACGACTGCCTCAGGCTGATGGAATGCCCCAACCATATTCTTGCCTAATGGATGGTTGATTGCTACCTTGCCCCCCACCGCACTATCATGGGCAAGAATAGTGGTAGGGATTTGAATGAAACGGATCCCCCTCATATAAGTCGCGGCAACAAAACCTGCTAAGTCTCCCACTGCCCCGCCACCAAAAGAGAGGATCAGCGACTTTCGATCAAGTTTATTTTCAAGCGCTGAGGTAAGACAATCATGGTAAACATCGAAGGTCTTCGCTTTTTCTCCTGACGGAACGATCTTTTCGAAAACTCTTTCCAGACCGATTCGCTCTCTAAATGTTTGCAAATGTTGTTTGGCGACTGTTTCATCAGTAATGACCATGACCGAAGTATAGTGGTCTTCCGTACCATGAATAATTTCCCGTAATTGTTGAATAGCACCCTTTCCAATATATACAGGATAGGTTTTGGTGCTTGTATGGATTTCCACTTGCTGCATCTTAAAACTCCCTCGCAGTCCTTCGCTGCTCGTCGACGGATGCTTTCAGTGTTTCAAATCGATCAGCACAGAATTGATCAACGATTGCCGAAGCTAACTCCCAGGCAACAACACTTTCCGCAACCACCGCAGCTGCAGGTACCGCACAGGCATCAGAACGTTCAATACTCGCTGCAAAAGGTTCTTTGGAGTCAATATCAACACTCATCAACGGTTTGTAAAGAGTCGGGATTGGTTTCATAACACCTCGGACAACGATTGGCATACCCGTTGTCATTCCACCTTCCAGACCTCCAAGCCGGTTCGTTTTCCGGTAGTATCCTCTTCCCTCTTCCCATGCTATTTCATCATGCACCTGGCTGCCAGGCTTTCTGGCCGCTTCAAAACCGATGCCGATTTCAACACCTTTGAATGCATTGATGCTCATGATGGCCGCAGCAAGTTTACCATCAAGCTTGCGGTCGTAATGAACATAGCTGCCAACTCCAGCCGGCATGCCCTCGGCAATTACCTCGACGACCCCGCCAATGGAGTCTCCATTTTGTTTAGCTTCATCAATCGCAGCCATCATTTTCGTTCCTGCATCTGGGTCGAAGCATCTGACTGGAGAAGCTTCCGTTACTTCTTTAAGCTGTTCCAGTGTAGCGAAATCCTGTTTTTCAGCTGCAACACCGCCTATCTCGACAACATGAGCCACCAATTCGATCCCCAGCAGTGACAGAAGTTTTTTTGCTGCTGCGCCTGCTGCAACCCTGACAGTCGTTTCCCTTGCAGACGAACGTTCAAGAACATTCCTCATATCACGATGCCCATATTTAATCGCACCATTTAGGTCTGCATGACCAGGACGAGGACGTGAAATCTTCCTCTTCACTTCATCAGAGGATAGATCATCCAGCGGTTCCTGGCCCATAATCCCGGTCCAATGCTTCCAATCGTTATTTTCTACAACCAGCGCAATCGGCGAGCCTAATGTATATCCATGCCGAATCCCTGATGTAATCTGCACCTGATCCTTTTCAATCTGCATCCTTCTTCCGCGTCCATAGCCTTTCTGCCTGCGCGCAAGCTCTTTATTTATATCTTCTGCTATAATCGGCACGCCTGCTGGCATCCCCTCAATAATGGTTGTTAGCTGTGGTCCATGTGATTCTCCAGCCGTTAAATATCTCATATACTTTCTCCCTTCAACTCGCTAAAGGATTTGTTTTACTATATCATACAGGTGAAAATAAATAAATTAAAAATTTCGAAATATGTATTCTTCCTTTTAAGAATGAAGCCATTTTATCACGAAGCCCATATACTCGCAAAAAAACAATCTCTCTCTAATCTGCCAGTCGGAATTCCAAGGACATTTTTGCCGTGAGGCCTATAAAATGGCAAAACAAGAAGGAGCTCGGGTACCCGGCTCCTCCTATTATTTCTTTCTATAAAAGAAAGTATCTACTGTTTCAAAGTTATAGGTGCCAGGGTTGAAGATTTGTTCAGTGCTTCCGACAAATAAAATCCCACCCGGCCTTAATGCTGCACTGAATTTTTGATAAATGCTTTCCTTGGCCTCCTCGGTAAAATAAATGAGGACGTTGCGGCAGACGATTAAGTCAAATGGTCCTCCGTAATGGTCGGCGAGCAAATTTTGTTTTTTAAAGGTAACAGTCTTCTTGATTTCATCCCCAACAGTATAGTAAGAACCATCCTGCTGAAAGAACTTTTTAACCATTTCCTTTGGAGCTTCATTCAATGACCTTTCTGAATATACTCCGCGCTTGGCTTTTGCCAAGACATTTTCATCAATGTCGGTAGCCAGGATTTGTATCTTCGATAAGGGCATATGCTTTGAAAGCACCATCGATAATGTAAATGGCTCCTCCCCAGTTGAACAGGCTGCACTCCAGGTTTTAAGTGTTGTATTTTTGCTTAACAACTCTGGAATGATTGATTGATCGAGTACTTCCCATCTTTTTGCGTTTCTATAAAACTCAGATACATTGATGGTCATGCGGTCCAAAAATTCGTTCATAAGCTGCTTGTCTTTGTCCAGAGCCTGAAAAAACTCCTTGAAAGATGAGTAGCCTTTCTTTTGATAGAGTGAAGTCAACCTTCTTTTCATTTGCGCTTCTTTGTATAGAGCAAGGTTTATACCAGTCTTCTGGTAGATATTCGAAATAAATTGTTCATAGTCTTGCAGCATCATTTTGCTCCTTCTCGGTACTAGAAAAAGTTGGACATTTTTATTATATCGAAAAAAATGATATAGAGTGAGATATTTTTTATGATTAAACCGGTCTGTTTCAAACAAGGAGCAAAAGATCCCGTAAAAAGAAAAGGACACTTGCAATTTACAAGTGTCCGGGGATTATTTTAGTATACCCACTCATTAACCAATTTGCTGTATTCAGCCAGTTCTTCTTGCTTGAAGAATAGTCCGATTTCACGCTCAGCGCTTTCTGGTGAGTCAGATCCGTGAATGACGTTCTTGCCTACAGTTACGCCGAAGTCTCCGCGGATTGTTCCAGGAGCTGCATCCTTAGGGTTAGTTGCTCCCATCATCTGGCGTGCAGTAGAAATTACATTCTCTCCCTGCCATACCATAGCAAATACTGGGCCTGAAGTGATGAAGTCTACTAATTCACCGAAGAATGGACGTTCTTTATGTTCGCCGTAATGCTCTTCAGCAAGCTCTCTAGGGATGTTCATAAGTTTTGCTCCAACTAGCTGGTAGCCTTTCTTTTCAAAACGAGCTACAACTTCACCAATCAGGTTACGCTGTACTCCGTCAGGTTTCACCATCAAATAAGTCTTTTCCATGAGTTCCACTCCTAATTCATATATGTATGTGAACCGCTTACAAAAGCAATCCTTAGAAATAGTATCATTTTTTTGAAAAATTCGCAACTTGCTAATACTTGCGTTTTCCAATGAATTTAGCGATATCACGCAATGACTTCTTTGCCTTATTAGATGGAAGCTCTTCAAGGACTTCAAGTGCTTTATCCAGGTAACGGTCACTGATTGCCAGTGATTTTTCAATCGCTCCTGAATCCTGTACAAGCTTAAGGATTTCATTAAGCTCTTCTCTTGCCATGCCCTCATGGACAGCCTGGATTCGGCTCTTAATCGATTCATCCTGCATTGCATACAGTACTGGAAGCGTTACGTTGCCTTGCAAAAGATCCCCGCCAGCCGGCTTCCCAAGTTCTTTTTCTGTCCCCGTGAAATCAAGCACGTCATCCGTAATCTGGAAGGACATGCCGACATAGTAGCCAAACTCATACAATTTACGATGGTCCTGCTCAGGAACTCCTGATACCACGGCACCCAGCTGACAACTCGCGGCAATTAAAAGAGCTGTCTTCCGTTTGATCCGCAGTAAATAATTACGCAGATTTTGATCGAAATTGTATTTATCTTTTATCTGCTCAATTTCACCAACACTTAGTTCGACTATTGTATCAGAGAGAATCTGGTGTGCAGTCGGATTATTAATGTCCGTCATAAGCTCCAACGCTCTGGCAAAAATATAATCTCCAGTGTACATCGCAATCTTGTTATCCCATTTAGCTTTGATTGTCGCTTGCCCCCGACGCAATTCAGCATCGTCGATCACATCATCATGAACCAGGGAGGCCATATGGATCAGTTCCAGGGAGACTGCTACATCTTTAATCGTATTGATGTCATAATCACCGAATTTTCCGCCAAGGAGCACAAAAACGGGCCTGATCCGTTTCCCGCCAGCTTTCAGCAAGTGCAGACTTGCCTGTCTAAGGAGCTGTGAATCTGCCTCGATCGCTTCTTCCAGTTCTCTTTCTATCAATGTCAAATCAGAATTCAAATATGTATATAGTAACTTCATT
This sequence comes from Mesobacillus sp. S13, assembly GCF_020422885.1. Classification (NCBI taxonomy): domain Bacteria; kingdom Bacillati; phylum Bacillota; class Bacilli; order Caryophanales; family Bacillaceae; genus Mesobacillus; species Mesobacillus sp. S13. Next base: position 3,085,641 of record NZ_CP084622.1, read on the forward strand.
TTCATATTAATCCACCCAGCTTTTACATCCTCAATATCCATTGATGCAACTTCAGCATGTCCCTCGCCGCCTCAATGCAATAAGGAGATTTCTTTTATGAAGGCTCTGTTAGTAAATTTGTTACTTTCGTGATTGTCCCTGCAAGAGATAACCTTAAACTAAAACAGGCTGACCTTCCTTGCCGAGCGAAAAAGAAAAGGGCAGCCATGGTCTATTTTATATCTACAAGCAATGTGTTTTAGCCGGGAAATTGAACCAGTTTCAGCCTCGGGTACCCTCCAACCTAGAAAACCGCTTCATTTTCATTTGGAAATGCCATACAAGGCGCATTCTGGTTAGCGTATGCACTCTATCTATTTCCGGCCGATATGCACGGCTGCTACCCCGCCGCTATACGGCTTATATTCAACATTGACGAATCCTGCTTCCGTAAACATTTTTGCAAGTTCCTTCATACCAGGAAAGTCTTTTGCGGATTCCTGAAGCCAGGAATACTCATCATAGCTCTTAGCAAACAGTTTGCCGAACATCGGCATCACAAACCTGAAATATAAACGGTATGCTTGCTTGAAGCCTGGCATTGTAGGCTGGGACGTTTCGAGGCATACTGCCATCCCGCCCGGTTTAAGAACTCTATGCATTTCACGCAGCACCTGATTGTAATCAGGAACATTTCTTAAACCAAAGCCAATCGTTACATAATCAAAGCTATTATCCTCAAATGGGAGTTCCATTGCATTACCGTGGATTAGAGTTGCCTGGTCCAAGTTGCGGGCCTGTAATTTCTCCTCACCTATTTTGAGCATATTTTGGCTAAAATCAAGTCCAACCACTTCGCCATCTTTTCCGGCAGCTTCCGCAAGCGCAATCGTCCAATCAGCGGTACCGCAGCAAACATCCAGGGCTTTGGAACCCTTTTGGACGTTCATCTTTTTCATTGTGTCATTGCGCCATTTAACATGCTGCTGAAAACTGATGACAGAATTCATTTGATCGTAATTCTCATAGATTTTTTCAAAGACTCCATGAACACGTTGTTCTTTCGATTGCTGCATTGCATTACCCTTCTTCCGCGAATTTTTTAGACATGGTCTGATGCTGCCCTGCAATCAGGTCTAACCGTTCCATCAGCAAGTTGTTCATCCCTGGCAGCTTCTTTAACGCTGCATTGATCTTTGTCATTGAAAATTCAATATAGCGTGTGCAAATTGTTAAAAGGTATTTTTGCTGTTCTGAAGAAAGTTCTGTTGAACTCTGGTCCATTTTTGGCAGAGCAATCTTTTTCAGCGCATTGAAAACCAGTGAACCGCCGGAATTAATGAACCTTGTTTCTTCTGATAGGAGCCTTTTGACAAAAAGCCAATTAGAAGCGAATTCAAACCATTCAGCTGCATCAAAATGATCAGCGACCTTGCCTAAAAGAGTCGATTCAATTAATTTTACACTTTCCATTAATTTATCGATTGCTTCGGCTTCTTTTTGATACAACAGAATTTTCTGTTCATTGACTTCTTTTACGCCAGAAGCCAAAAGCTTGATCATTTCTATATCATCCACATCAGCCAGCAGCTTGTAATATAGGCCGCTGAAATAAATCCCGGCGAGAACCGTCAGCTGGCGGCGCTTATGGCTTTTATCCTCTTCACCTGGTTGTGAGTTATGGACCTGCTCATGGGTATCAAGGGCAATTTGCAGGAGCATTGTGGTCACTGTATAGTTCTTCGCTCTCTCCTGATTGACTTCCTTCTGTTCCATCAATGAGGTGAGCAACAAGAGCCGATCATCATCGATAAAAGGAGATTCTACATGCTCCAGCAAATAAGGATGTGAAAGTTTTTCGAGAAGAAGCTCTCTGGTGCCATCTAATTTGTTTTGTAAATCTAGCAAATAAATCACCCTTGTTCCCCTTATTTATGTTGGATTGCCGGCGGCGAGCATAAATTGTTTTATTTTGAAAGCCTGCTATTTACAAATAACCGGCCTATATTTACAGACATAAAAAAAGCGCCTAAATAACTATTTTTGCAATTGTACCGAACATTCCAAGGCAGTGACAATTATATCACAAATAGTAAAAACATGAACGTGATATTCTAAATTAAGTACTTTTTACGAAAAACTGAGCTTGATTTTGTAACAAAATAGTTGATTTTGGACTAATTTACTTCTTCTCACTTACTATTTCACCGAAAGGAGTGACTATTTTTGCATGCCCTCTGATTTTGATGGCCGAAGTGTGTTCTGTAAATTGCGCAATCATCACTTCACCCTGGTCAAGCTTTTCTGAATGATGGAATCGCGTATCAGTCCCTCTTGTAAGACCAATTACATTCACACCATCCTCGATGGCCTTGATTACTACATAATCCGTATTGACGCTTTGTTTCTTATCCATTATTATCCCCCTAACAAGAAAGAATATGACGTATTAGGCAAGCACGTTGTCTTAGTTTATTTATAATATAGCAAAAGGCTAAAAGAAATACTTTCAGCCTTCGACATCTTTGAATGTGCTTTTTAAGATTGTGTTATCAAAGCTCTTTAATCTTTAATCAATGAGAGAATCTCTGCTCTAGCATTTACATCCTCAGCGAGGGTTCCTCTTACGGCAGATGTAACTGTCTTTGAGCCGGGCTTTTTGACCCCTCTCATCGTCATGCACATATGCTCAGCTTCTACGACTACCATGACACCATGGGGATCCAGTTTTTCCATGATGGAATTCGCGATAGTGGATGTGATTCTTTCTTGCAGCTGAGGCCTTTTAGCCACTGCTTCTACCGCTCTAGCAAGCTTGCTGAGCCCTGTCACCTTGCCGCCTCGTGGAATGTAAGCGACATGCGCCTTGCCAAAGAAAGGTACTAGATGATGTTCACACATAGAATAGAAAGGGATATCTTTGACCAAAACCAGCTCCTCGTGGTCTTCGCCAAAAATCGTTTCAAAATATTCTTTCGGATCTTGATTCAACCCTGAGAAAACTTCTTCATACATCTTTGCGACCCGCTTGGGAGTATCCAGCAAGCCTTCCCTGTTAGGATCTTCACCGACTGCTTCTAATATTAAACGTACCGCTTCTTCGATCTGGGCACGATTGACGTTTGTCATCTGCGTTTCCTCCTATGATCCATCAATCTCATCATAATCCTGCATAGTTAAACAACTATTAGATTATAATATTTTCATCTTAGCATAACCAATTCTCGGCAGGCAAAACTTAATATTCAACTTCAAAGAAAAAAGACCGCGAATAGGTCGCGGCCTTTAGGGTTTAGCATACGCTCAGTGCGTCGTATGTAATTATTTCACTGCATCCTTAAGTGCTTTACCTGGTTTGAAAGCAGGCACCTTGCTTGCAGAGATTTCGATTTCATCACCAGTTTGTGGGTTGCGGCCTTTACGGGCTGCGCGCTCACGAACTTCGAAGTTACCAAAACCGATTAATTGTACTTTGTCCCCATCTTTTAATGCATTTAAGATTGAATCAAAAACAGCGTCAACTGCTTTTGTTGCATCTTTCTTAGAAAGCTCGCTCGCTTCCGCAACTGCATTGATAAGTTCTGTTTTGTTCATGCCATTCACCTCCTCCCAAAGAGATCCCATTGCTCAGAAATTAAGCATCTTAACTACATTTCTAAACAAAACATGTGAATTCTATACGTTGTTGATAGATTTTTTATCTAAGTTTGCAAAAAACTAGGATAAAGAAACCTAAAATCGCTTAAAACCCTGTTATATAAGGGTTTTTAAGCAGCAACGCTAATTCTGTTAAAAGATTATCATAATGTTTTCCTCTTATCAAGATAATTTCAAGAAATAATGGGAATCTTTTCTTCTTTGAAACATATTTGTAATATGTTGACCCTAATTCATTACCCGGAACTGGTTCGACCAAACATGATATATTGAACTTTAAGTCTTTTATCCTGGATTTTAAAGCAAGTTTCAAGGAATCCCCTTATATTTTCACGACTAGTAAGTTATATTAGAAGAGCAATAATGCCCAAAAAAGAAATTGAGTAAGGATATTAACCTTTTGCAAGACAAACAAAAAGACTCCCAAAAGGAGTCCCATTATAATATGATTGCTATTAATCCACCGGAACCTTCGTTGATGATTCTTTCCAGCGTCTCTTTTAATTTATAACGTGCATTTTCAGGCATCAAGCTCAATTTAGCCGAAATTCCTTCCCTGACGATTGAACTCAGGCTTCTGCCAAAGATATCCGAATTCCAGATTGACAGCGGATCATCTTCAAAATCCTGCATCAGATAGCGAACAAGCTCTTCACTTTGTTTTTCTGTGCCGATGATAGGCGAGAATTCTGATTCGACGTCCACTTTGATCATATGGATTGATGGAGCTACCGCCCTTAAACGGACTCCGAAACGCGATCCCTGGCGGATAATTTCTGGCTCTTCCAGGCTCATATCCGTCAATGAAGGTGAAGCAATGCCATATCCTGTCTGTTTAACCATTTTAAGTGCATCAGAAATTTGGTCAAACTCTGTTTTTGCATAAGCGAACTCTTGCATTAGCTCAAGTAAATGATCCTTACCACGTATCTCGACGCCCACGATTTCTTTCAAGATTTCGTCGTAAAGGTCGTCTGGAGCATACAAGTCGATTTCGGCCACACCCTGGCCCATTTCAATTCCTGCAAGGCCAGCCCTGTCAATGTATTCAAAGTCACTGAATTGGTGGACGACCCTGTCTACATCGCGCAGCCTCTTAATGTCCTTCACTGTCTCCTTGACAGCTTCCTGGTAGCTTTCACGCAGCCAGTGATTCTCCCTGAGGACCATCACCCAGCTTGGCAGGTTGACGTTCACTTCAAGCACAGGGAATTCATACAACGCTTCCCTCATGACACTCATCACATCAGATTCACGCATGCTTTCTACACTCATTGCCAGTACCGGGATATCGTATTTATCCGCTAACTGGGCACGCAATGTTTCTGTGTTTGGATGGTAAGGCTGTGCACTGTTCACAACCATAATGAACGGCTTGCCGACTTCCTTGAGTTCTTCAATCACTCTTTCTTCTGCTTCAATGTAATCTTGTCTTGGGATTTCCCCAATTGTCCCATCCGTCGTGATGACGACGCCAAGTGTGGAATGTTCTTGGATAACCTTCCTTGTTCCAATTTCAGCTGCTTCATGGAAAGGGATTGGCTCCTCATACCAAGGCGTGTTGATCATCCTCGGTCCATTCTCATCCTCATAGCCCTTTGCTCCTGGAACTGTATACCCAACACAATCTACGAGCCTGATATTTACATCCAGGCCTTCATCCACATGTACAGATGCTGCCTGGTTAGGCACGAATTTTGGTTCAGTCGTCATAATCGTTTTACCTGCTGCACTTTGCGGCAGCTCATCAAGCGCTCTGGCTCTATCGGCCTCATTATTGATATTAGGTAAAACCACCAGCTCCATAAATTTCTTAATAAAAGTGGATTTTCCAGTGCGGACCGCACCTACAACCCCCAGGTAAATATCGCCGCCCGTTCTCTCGGCGATATCCTTAAAAATATCTACCTTTTCCAAGTGATCCCCTCCCGATCATAGAGTTAGTGGGAATAAATTCATCCAAATTAGTAATCTGGGACAGTATATATTTATGATGTTGTCCTATATCAATATGACAATTTTTTATTTTTTTACCCCCTTAATTTTGATTTCACAAAAGAATCCTTCAATTCCCATATATGAGAACAATTGATATCTTTTTTAAGGTAAAAAAACCCTGCTTCTACAATATATTTTGCAGAAGCAGGGTTATGACAAATTTATTAGAAATGCGCTAGAGCTCAGTCGCCGGCATGCACCCGCTTTAGTCCTTGACCAAAAAGACCGGTTCATTGGTCTCCTTATCTATGGAATAAGGCAAAGAATAGGCTGGTACGAACATAGAATTATCTACGAGGATATCACGTATATCCTCACCCTCTTCAAGTTCTTTTTTTGAAGATTGAATAGCCTGGTAGAGATCACTTCGGTAATCCACATATATTTCCCCATCAGCAGAGATGATAAAATGCAGATTCTGGTTTGTAAACGGGCTTACCACTACAGGCTCCTTTTTATAGCCAATCTTTTTGAAATCGAGAGTGTACAGATTTTCTGCAATCCTTTCCTTGAAAGGAGGGTATCCAGATGCATTGATTCTCATCTTTATCTCACGAATTGTCTCTGCCATCCTCAAATCGAGGAGCTTCACTGTAGGATTTGTTTCCGCATCTACAAGGACATATTGAAACAAGCCGCCATTTTCATAAGCATTGCCAGGGGCCTCAGCGATAAATCTCGGAACGATTTTCTTAAAATCTATTGGATACTTTTGATAAATCGGTGTTTCTGCATGCTTCGTCTTAATTGGCAGCAAGCCGCCATTTGCTTCCTTGTACTGATCAACTGCTGACTGGACACTGTCTAATTGGTCCTTATAGGGTACCTGATTCTGTACAAGCTTTTCTTCCGGATACATACAGCCAGTCAATGTAAACAAAACCATGATGACTGACAAATAAAATCGGATTTTTTTCATTGATCCCAACCCTTAATCCTATGTATTTTATTCGCTCGTCGGGCCGCTGAAAACGACAAAGAAAATGATCAGCCCTGCGATAATCATCAATATGTAAGCAATGATTGCTGTGGCTATCTTGAAGAAGCCTTTTAACTTATAGCGGCTTAGGTATATGGCAAACAAAGACAATATCATACTGCCCATACCAACAAAAGAAATATACATCTTCAATAATGCGGGTGACACAATAAACCCCTCCCTTTTCCGAGAAGTATTATACCACAAGGTGCAAACGTGAGTGCAAATAAACCTAAATAAAAGCAAAAAAAGCTGAGGTAAAGAAGGGGCGGACAACTTTACCTCAGCCTACATGACTAAATACCCTAACACCCAGTTCAAACCACCAGTTTGCTTCGTTGCATCTTATGCAAGCATGAGAGAAATCGCATCCTCGAATGCCCATATTAGCAACATTATTCATTAAAAATTTTTACAGTCAGATTTTCCCGCCAAGAATGTCAGCCAGATCTTCCATCTCGTGAGTTTTTTCCCTCGACATCAGCCCATCAACAGCGTCCTTTGGATTGACGTCATTGAATAGAATGCTGTATAGCGCATTCGTAATCGGCATATTGACTCCGTACTTTTCTGCGAGCTGATAAGCAGCCTTCGTTGTACGTACTCCTTCTACGACCATTCCCATGTTCTCAAGGACTTCCTCAAGGTTCTGGCCTTTACCAAGCAGGTTTCCTGCCCGCCAGTTCCTGGAATGGACACTTGTACATGTAACAATCAGATCCCCGATTCCGGTCAAACCAGAAAAAGTCAATGGACTTGCTCCCATTTTGACACCCAGGCGGGCAATCTCCGCTAGACCCCTGGTAATCAAAGCGGCTTTGGCATTATCACCATAACCTAATCCATCTGAAATACCGGCAGCAAGAGCAATGATATTCTTAAGTGCCCCGCCAATTTCCACACCAATCAAATCTGGATTCGTGTAAACTCTAAAGTTATTATTGATGAACAGGTCCTGAATTTTTTCAGCTGCTCCCATGTTTTTCGAAGATACAGTAACCGTTGTAGGGTGGCGCAGGCTTACCTCCTCGGCATGGCTTGGGCCGGATAAAACTACAACACTTTCTAACAAGTCCTCAGGCATTTCCTCTTCTATCATTTCAGAAATACGCAGCAAGGAGTCAGGTTCAATCCCTTTGCTGACGTGGACAATGACCAGAGGTCCGGAAGTAACCTCAATCATCTTCCTGATTACTTCACGGATTGCTTTTGTAGGTACCGCCAAAATCACTGTTTTGATGCCAGCCAAGGACTCTTGTAGCGAAGAATGCCCATTGATGGTTGCAGGCAAAGTAATTTCAGGAAGATATTTCTTGTTGGTATGGTGGAGATTGATTTCATCAATTTGCACTGGATTGTGTCCCCAAAGATGAACTTCATGACCATTATCGGCAAGGACCATAGCCAAGGCTGTTCCCCAGCTCCCGGCCCCAAGAACCGCTACTTTCTCACTCTTCCTTTCCATTTAAACCACAACCTTTACCTTATTTTCTTTGTCTCGCAAATATCTTGATTGGTGTGCCTGTGAAATCAAAGGCATCCCTGATCCTGTTTTCAAGGAATCGCTCATAAGAAAAATGCATTAATTCTGGTTCATTGACAAAGACAACAAATGTAGGCGGCTTTACCGACACCTGGGTCGCATAATAAATCTTCAGCCTTTTCCCTTTGTCTGTAGGAGTTGGATTCATCGCAACTGCATCCATGACGACCTCATTCAGGATATTGGTCTGCACCCTCATCGCATGGTTTTCACTTGCCATATCAATCATCGGCATCAATGTGTGAATTCTTTTCTTTGTTTTGGCCGATAAGAAAACAATAGGAGCATAACTCAGGAATTGGAAGTGAGCACGGATTTTTTCTTCATATTCCTTCATTGTCTTTTCGTCTTTTTCGATGGCATCCCACTTGTTGACAACGATAATGACTGCACGGCCAGCTTCCTCGGCATACCCGGCAATATGCTTATCCTGTTCGATGATGCCTTCTTCGGCATTTATGACAACAAGGACGACATCTGAACGCTCGATTGCCCTTAAGGCTCTTAAAACACTGTATTTTTCGGTCGTTTCATATACTTTTCCTTTTTTGCGCATACCGGCGGTATCAATGATCACATATTTTTGACCATCGTAAGTTACTTGCGAATCAATCGCGTCTCTCGTCGTTCCCGCTATATCGCTTACAATGACGCGGTCTTCCCCAAGAATCGCATTCACTAATGAAGACTTCCCAACATTCGGGCGGCCGATCAAGGAAAACTTAATCGCATCTTTATCATATTCGTCTTCCTTCTCCTTTGGAAAATGCTTAGCTGCCTCATCCAGCAGATCACCTAGACCCAATCCGTGAGAACCAGAGATCGGGAATGGCTCTCCAAATCCAAGAGCATAAAAGTCGTAAATCATGTCTCTCATTTCTGGATTGTCAATCTTATTAACCGCAAGGACTACTGGCTTGTTAGAACGATAAAGAATCTTTGCGACTTCCTCATCAGCCGCTGTTACACCCTCTCTGCCGTTAACAAGGAAAATAATTACATCTGCCTCATCAATGGCAATTTCAGCCTGCTGGCGGATTTGGTCCAGAAACGGCTCGTCCCCCAAATCAATACCACCAGTGTCAATAATATTAAAATCATGCGTCAGCCATTCAGCTGAACTGTATATACGATCCCTCGTTACTCCAGGAATATCTTCAACGATCGAAATACGTTCACCAACGATTCGGTTAAAAATCGTAGACTTGCCGACATTCGGACGTCCAACGATAGCTACCACTGGTTTCGTCATGAACATCACCCTTTCAAAAAATTCTATTAGTGTGCAGGTCCAGGACCTGGGCCATAACAATGTCAAACCCGATATTTTTAGTTTTCATCATTAATTTAATATCATCCAAAGGAAGACACTTATAAAATAAACCCTTCTTGGTATACAGAAGGGTCTGGCTTAATCAGTTTATCAAAAGATGCCTTAATCAGGCAATGAAAACATTTCTTGTCAGTGTTTTACAATTATATAGAGCTCTTCTGTGAGCGCATGTGCGATTCCATCAAGGATTGCTTCAAGGTTCGCAGCAACTTTCTCCATTTCTTCCTTTGAATCGCAATGGAAAACGGCTGTTCCAGCTGGCACCTTTTTAGGGTCCGTCGTGATGGCAGCAAGGACGAATTTCTCCAGCATCATTGAGCCCCACTCCCTTCATTGCTCTTTTTTTCGGAAGGCATCCTGATAGCATTCTCCAGTGTCGGCACATCACCTATCACCGTTATTGCACGATCAATATCCCGTTCTTGTGGCAATACAAAAACTCCTACTCTGCCATCGTCAAGATCCCGTTTCGCCAGCGGAACGAGAGCGGGTGTACCTGAATCACGATAAACGCCAAGCGCAACTGACAAATCATGCAGCACAGCCTGCCTCTGTCCCAGATTAGCTATTGTAGACCGCGCATTCATGTTTTTGGGTTTTAAAATAAATCCCATACCATAACGAAGTACTTCTTTCTGCCTCTCTGGGAGGCCGATGTTCATTATATAAATGTTATCTACATACAGCCCTGCACCATCAAACCTTGGTTCCATATATTCGATCTCAACGATGTCCTTCAGCTTTCCGCCAGACATCAGCTTGTGTGAAATGATCACCGCGATGATTGCCGCAATGATCCCAGCCCAGACATTGAAGATCAGGTAGGCAAGCGTGCTGACAAGGGATGTGAAAATCACCAGATAATTGCGGCTCTCGAAAGCGATCGCAATCCCCTCGATATATGTCTTCCCACGTGAAACCAGTTCATAGCTATCGAGTTCGGTCAGAGTATTTCTCTCCATATTCCTGACTTCCCTGAATTGTGACGCAGCAAGCGTCAAGAAGGTAATCGCCGTAAACTCTTCCTCCATGATTGCAGGTCCTGCAACAGTACCAAGACCCGCTGCAATGAATCCAAGAGCTACATGAATGATTTTCCCATGTAAATATGTTGGATACTGACGATAATCGGTTCTCAGCATTAAAAGTCTCGATAATGTCCCTATAGCAATTCCGAATACAATTGGTAACGTATATTCATTCATGAAGTCTTTTGTTCCTCCCCTTCTACTTGATTTATTGTACTGCCAGACATGAGCGAAATCATTGATTCAATTGCTGACCAGGCGAGGAGAAGGCCGAGAGAGATGAACAGGATGTCCATAAAACCCATGGAAGCAGCAGGGTATGGAAAATTGAATTTCCACAGAATCACCGAAAATAAGATATCTCCCTGCAAAAAGCCTGAAACCAATGCTAATATACGGTCTTTCCTTTCTTTATGTAATAGGACTGACAGATAAAAACCTGCTGCCCCAAGCATGATGTTCCGATCGAACAACACCCATACAGGATCGAATAATTCGAAAAGCAAAAAACTTGTGTAGGCAAGCATGATAATGAACGAAGATAAAAATAAATACAGTAATGATCCAGTCTTTTTTCGCCTTGTTTCGAAAAAAATATACAGGCCAATTGCCAAAGCGGATAGATGAATTTCGATGTTCACGAAATCAATTGTGTATGGCGCAACAAGAATAACAGACAGCAAAAGAACAGACCATTTCAGTCTCACCGGATTTTTTTTATTCATGAAGAAAGTAGTCCAAACCCAAGCAATCCAAGCCAGCCAATAAAAGTACAACCCTTCCATTCAACCCCTCCTATCATTTCCATTATGGTAAATCGTTATGTAATTTAATCTTTTTTCACCTAAAGTTTTTTAGCTATACCAGATAAAATAAAGGAGTAACTTTATTTCAGCTGTAAAACAGAAAAGATAGGGAAAACTATGACAGGAAATAGCCCGATCAGCTTGACTATTTCCTGTATCGACTGTAAAAAATTCAGGAGGTGTTAATTATGGGCAAAGACAGACAGGAAAAGAAACTAAAAAAGAGCGGACGAGTGGAGTCTGACCGAGACCAGGCTTTGCATTATCCAGGTGCAACAAAACTGCAAAGCCCTGAAGAAGCACGTTCGTTAAATGACGGCAAGTATAGTTGAGCGCACGACTATCTAGATTTGTAAAAGTGCAATACACTTTAGGGCTGGATTGAAATCGTTCAGATGATTTCAATGAGCAAAATAGCCCCCTGCAATGTCTGCAGGGGGCTAAACCAATTTATTCAGATTAATTTTTTTGCCTTCTAGCAAAAGTACTCGTATCAATCCCTCTTTGCTCAAGCCAGTGGTGAGTTTCTCCTGTTATCACCAAAGGTACGCTTTTTAGCTCACAGATTGTATGTACACCTAATGCAGTCATGATGATTGCCATCTCATCTTTAACCAGATTGATTTCCTTTATTAACTCTTCTGTTCCATTCTCCATCAAAGTCTTAAGCAAGTACCCTGCCATTGCAGCAGCGTCAGCACCAACGGCAAGAGCCTTTACAATATCCAGGCTCGTCTGTATTCCGCCTGAAGCTATAACTGAAAGTTTTTTAGTGGCAGACTTTGTCTCAATAATTGAGGCAGCAGTCGGAATTCCCCAATCCTCAAAAAACGTCAATAACCGATTCCGCCGCTTATTTTCTATTTCCGCAAAATTGGTTCCGCCAAATCCGCCAACATCAACATAGCTTACTCCAGATGCACAAAGCAAAGCAGCGGTCTCTGCTCCGATGCCAAACCCCACTTCTTTAACAACAACTGGGATATCAACACTTTGTTGGATTTCCATGATTCTGGCTAACGCACCTTCAAAATCCCTGTCTCCTTCAGGCATGGTCAACTCCTGAACTACATTCAGGTGAATTTGCAGCGCATCTGCCTGGATCATATCAATTGCTGCACGCGCCTGCACCACTGTTGCTTCACTGCCCAAATTGGCAAGGATAATGCCGTCAGGGTGCATTTCCCTTACAACTTCATAACTTCTCCGCTCGTCAGGATTTTTCAATGCAGCCATTTGCGAGCCAACAGCAATCGCTGATCCAGTCTCCCTGGCTGCTATAGCCAATTCCCGGTTAATTCGAAAAGTTCTCTCTCCGCCGCCGCCTGTCATGGCATTTATAAAAATTGGCGAACTTAAAGAAAGTTCGCCAATTTCAGTCTCCAATTTTACTGAATCAAGTTTTGATCCAGGCAAGCTTTGGTTTACAAACTTAATATCGTCAAAACCGGTTAGGCGTTTTTGGCCTGTTTCAAGGGCATATTGTATATGGTCCCATTTACGTTTTGATCTTGACACGTTATATCACCATTACTGTTTAAGATTCTTTAGCTTGTCTCCGATCATATCACCCAGGCTGAAGCCCTTCGTTTCCTCAGGAAGTTCATAATCGAAAGCCTCATTGCTTTCTCTTTCCTCGAACTCCTTCATGCTGAGTGACAGTCTTTGATCTTCCTTATTTACGTCAAGCACCTTCACTTTTACAGTTTGCCCTTCTTGAAGGACTTCATGCGGCGTGCCGATATGCTTATGAGAAATTTGCGAAATATGGACAAGTCCTTCAACACCAGGGAATACTTCAACAAATGCACCGTATGAAACCAAACGCTTCACAGTGCCTTCCAAAGTGCTCCCCTTCGGAGCTTTCTCATCAATATCCGACCATGGTCCAGGCAGAGTTTCTTTGATAGAAAGTGATATACGTTCATTATCACGGTCTACGCTCAATACTTTAACTTGAACCTGCTGTCCTTCTTCGACAACATCGGATGGCTTTTCTACATGCTCGTGGGAAAGCTGTGAAATATGGACAAGTCCATCCACTCCACCGATATCAACGAACGCCCCAAAATCTGTGATTCTTTGTACAATACCCTCGATAACCTGTCCAGATTGGATAGCTGCAAGCAAGTCCTGCTTTTTCTTTCCTTGCTCTTCTTCCACCACTGCACGGTGAGAAAGAATCAAACGGTTCTTCTCTTGATCAAGCTCTACGATTTTGAAGCTCAGCGTTTTCCCTTTATAATCAGAGAAATCTTCAACAAAATAAGATTCTACAAGAGATGCTGGTACGAAACCGCGGACACCAAGGTCCACTACCAGGCCGCCCTTTACCACATCTTTCACTTCTGCCTCAAATACTTCTCCACTTTCAAACCTACCTTTTAGTTCTTCCCAGGCTTTTTCAGCATCTACTTTTCTCTTCGAAAGAATCAATGCTTCTTCTTCAACCTTTTGCACTTCCAAATCCAGCTCATCGCCGACAGAAACTGCATCTTCTGCTTTTTCAACATGAAGGCTTGATAGTTCACTGATTGGAATGATGCCGTCAAGCTTGCTTCCTTCGATATCTACTAATACCTGCTTTTCTTCCACTTTGGTTACTTGGCCTTTAACTCGGTCTCCAGCCTCAAAGTTTTTTACCTCAACTTGGTTCATATCTTCTGACATATGTACTCCTCCTTAATCCATGACTGCTGCAAATATATGCTTTGTGGCAAAAAGCCACTAAAGAACACAATAATTAGCCACTAAGTGAAAATTCTAAAAATATCTCTTCTTAATAACTTCTTACAAACAGACATTTTTGTCAAGCAAGAAACATTACTTGTATTTGTTAATCAGTGCCTGTATTTCACCCATGATCAGGTCTGTCGCCTGTTCTGCATTTAACTTTTTTTCTTTAATTGATTCCATATCAATTGGCTTCCCATATACCACCTTCAATTTCTTGAATGCTTTGTATGGACCGATGATCGCGCATGGAACGACATGAGCATCAGATCGAAGAGCAAAAAAGCCCGCCCCTGCAAGTCCTTTGCCCATTTCACCTGTCTTGCTTCTTGTTCCCTCTGGAAACAAACCTAAAACCTTTCCATCCTTTAAAATTCCGAGACCTTTCCTTAAAGCCTCCCTGTCGCTCATTCCCCTCTTAACAGGAAAAGCATTCAGGTGAGGAACAATTTTCCCAAGTACCGGTACAGAGAAAAGTTCTTCCTTCGCCATGAAATGGACGGGACGTGGGGCAGTAATTCCTACTACCGGGGGGTCAAGATTGTCTATATGATTGGCACATAGGAGCACACCGCCATCGGCAGGCATATTTTCTTTGCCAATCACCTCAATCCGATAAATTGGACCCAATACAGAGTTAACCAATGACCTTGCAAACGAATAAAACGTCAATTTCATCCGATCCTTTCAAGTGCTAAATCCATTATTTTCATTACTACGTCCTGGATTGATAAAGAGGTTGTATCGATTTCAACGGCATCATCCGCTTTTTTCAAAGGAGCTACTTCCCGCTCAGAATCAATTTTGTCACGTGCCGCAATTTCTTCTTTCAGCTTTTCCAGATCAGATGGGAAACCTTTTTGGATATTCTCCGCATGTCGGCGCTGTGCCCTTTCCTCCACACTAGCAAGCAAAAAGACCTTTACCTCAGCGTTCGGCAATACATGTGTGCCGATATCCCTTCCGTCCATCACGACACCGCCATCAACTGCAAACTGCTGCTGGCGATTGACCATCTCTTTCCTGACAAGTTCATGCACCGCAACATATGATACTTGATTTGTAACTTCAGCACTTCTTATCTCATTGGTGACCTCGATCCCATCGAGCAGAACCTTTTGGCCTGCTTCTCCAGGCATCAGCTCGATTGAAGTATCATTTAAGATTTCAATCAGAGCTGATTCGTTATCCAGGCTGGCTCCTTTGTTTAAAGCCTTGTATGTAAGCGCTCTGTACATCGCACCCGTATCGATGTAAATGTATGTTAGTTTTTCGGCTACAATTTTGGCAACCGTACTTTTTCCTGCTGCTGCAGGACCGTCTATGGCAATTGAAATTCGTCTACTCATATTTCCTCCTGGTACCCTTCTAGTTGTTACTTGATATACTCTTATATTTTAACACAAAAATCTTTTAATCCTCGCTAATCAACACTTTTTTTGAGGCACTTTTCTAAACTTTGCGTTACTCCAGCTATCAATAGGATTTCCTTCTTCAAAACTCTCAAAGCTTTGTTATCCCGCCAATATAAAAAGTAAGCAGGCCTACTGCCTGCTTACTCTTTGCTTCTTATTGATTTCAAGACTTCAGAATGGTTATTATCCGTTACACCCTCGTACTGAGTAATTTGCTTGAGTTCGGGGAAAGCATTGAGTTCATGAAAAAATACTTGGGCGATCACTAAAAAAACAAACTGAATAATGGCAATCTTGATTAAGATTCTTTCAAATGTTTTCATGTCTAATGCTCCTGTAAAATAAACTTTTATTCTATTATTGGAGCATTACCAGGTATTTATTCCTTTGACTATCTTAAACTTGGCTGTTGATTTTCGTTCCAGGCGCTTCGCTTTCCGCGGGCAGTCGGGGAGCCTCCTCGGCGCTTTCAGCGCCTGCGGGGTCTCCCCATGACTTGCTCATCCCGCAGGAGTCTTCGCGCCTTCCACTACAATCAACAGGTGTGAAAAAACAACAACATTTTGCAATAACAGAGCCATGCTTCTTAAACAGGAAGTCCTTTTTTCTTCATTTCAAGCTGTCTTTCGAAACAGAACCTTAGAAGCATCTGTCTGTCGGTGCCCGAGGAATCAAAAAATTGAACAGAAGCTTTGTTCATGTGGCCAGGTCCATCGATGATTCGGACAATTTTGCCATGAAACTTTCTATATTCAAATTCTCCATTTTGCATCGGGAGGGCAAACCAGCACTCAATCTCCATCCCCTGCTTCAAACTGCTTTTTTTATCAATCAGCAATGCAGTTCCTCCAGCACTGATATCATCGGTAACAGTTGTAAATGGGGTGAACTCCCCCTTGGCAGAGTATACAGCAACATCCACAGAGGTTTCTACCCGCACAAATTGTCTGCGCTGGATCTTAATGAGTCGATCCTTGCCTGGATACGAGAGAATCACCATTGGTATATTAAGTTTGATCCTGCCTTTTACTTCGGTATCAAAAAAATAATGAGAACCTGAATCTGTAACAAAATTAGCCTTCAACGGAGTACCCTCAAGCAGGAACACCGTTCGGTTGGTATTCATGTTTACAGGATAATCAATATACAAATCGTCGCCTTTTTGCTCAACCAGTTTACACTTGTATTGTTCAAAGCTGTCGGAATACTTATGCTCAAGGATGATGTTATCACCGATTTTTATCATAGCTGACCCACTTCCCCACTTCTATCTATGCTGTTTTATAAATTTGTCTATTTTTCTCTATTACCTTCTATTTATTATGACATGCAGGAGCAATCTGGTGCAATAGTCCTTTAATGGATTATTTTTACAATAATTAATATAAAAGCTCTGTTAAAATCGGCTGTTGATTTTCGTTCCAGGCGCTTCGCTTTCCGCGGGGAAGAATTATGAAAAAGCCCTGCTGCCGGCTTTTTCAAAGATCAATTTCTTCCTTGCAGTCAGGGAGCCCCTTCAGCGCTATAAGCGCCTCCGAGGTCTCCCCATGACTTGCTCATCCCACAGGACATTGATTGAGCTTCCTCGAACATGCCCTCGCACGATGGAAATGCGTTAGCATTTTCCGAGGTGTCTTCGCGCCTTCCACTACAATCAATAGGATGTATAAACAACATTTAGCTTTAAAAGAGCCAAATAAAAAAAGGAAAGCGCTTGGCCTTCCCTTAGACTACATCCTCATATACTGGTTCGGCGTTATGGAGCTTTTCTACTTTTTCTTCCGTTCCGTCTTCTGCATTGATATAAATCCTGAATGTGTCATTGCCTAGAACTCCTGTGAATTCGTAGCATAACACCTCCTCATTAAGGTCGTTCATGATGATGGCCTTCTTTTCATCCATAACCTTAAGATTTGGGTTGACTTTCTTTTTGGCATCCGCCAGTTCAATTGCTGCCTGTGGAATTTCCCTAGCCTTATGTGATTTCAAATATTCCTCAGCTGAGAAGCCAATCACATCACCATTGTCCAGCGCAACTTTCATATCGATTGCATCAGGATATATCCTTACATCGTCCTGCGTCCCAACAAAAGTAAATACACCGATATTATCATACTGTGCGCTTTCAAAAAGATCCAAGTTTTCAAAGTTATGTTCCTTTAAGAAGGAGATCGCCTTATTAGAAGCGTCATTAAGACTAAGTTTTTGATTCTTCACGTCCCTATCAAGCAAGAACCAAATTGGATATCCTCCTTTTTTGGTTATATCCATATTCGCTTCTAACTTGGTTTTTGGGTTTTGGATTGAAACACTAAAGAATCCATAATCAGAACCTTTGCCGTTTTCGGTTACCTTCACCTTCCCGCCCTTCCTGAGCGGAGTATACTTCCTGGTAATCTGGATCGCTTTTTCCTTTGTTATTTTCTCGCCAGGCAGCTTCTTAAAATTTTCATCCTTTTTCTGCAGGTTGATCTGCGCTGGTCCGAACTCAGTTTCCGAATAGCTTTCTACGGTCTTTTCGACAGTTTTGAAACCGTCAATGATGGTATTGTCTGCTTGACCCTTTTCTGTCGCGAGGGCAAGCTCTACATCCATCCAGCGGAGATTATTTTCAAGTACCATATGCTGGACTTTTCTTAAATCCTGTTGGATTTCGCCTGATTGCTCATATAGGGCTTTAAGTGTGGAATATTCTTTTTCTGTTAATGGTTCTTTATCCAGATCCCGTATCGCTGCTTTATAACTGAAATTCCCTACACTCGCCAAAAATTCTTCCGTTTTATTGAAAGGTAATAATGTCAATGGAAGCTGGCCGACATCACTATGAGCTTGAGAAGTGATTTTCCAGACCTCCGCCAACTGAGGCGATAACGAGCTCCTTGAATTCATCGCAAGCGTTGTACCGATTTTATCGTTCAGTAAGTCCATTTGATATGACAGATCATGAAAAGCCCGTTGATAATTGTTTTCAGCATTAATCAATACGGCTGTTTTTTCCCTGTGCTCCTGATAACCCCAATAGGCAGTTCCAGCAATACCTATGACGAGGACTGCAATGGCTATTCCTCTTAGCAATTCAACTCACCCCTATTTACAAAAAATATGTTTCCCGATCTTTTTGATTTGTGGTCGTGACCAAATCCAGGCACTGGTGGCTGTATCGGGATTAAAATAGTACATAGCATTTCCGGTTGGGTCCCAGCCATTGATCGCATCTAGGACCGCCTTTTTTGCCGTTTCGTTCGGCGTTAGCCAGATTTGGCCATCAGCAACTGCTGTGAACGCTCTCGGTTCGAAAATGACGCCCGATACTGTATTCGGGAATGTAGCACTGTCCACTCTGTTTAAAATGACTGCCGCAACCGCAACCTGTCCGGTATAAGGCTCACCCCTGGCCTCTCCATAGACCGCATTGGCCATGAGCTGGATATCATTTTGAGAAAACCCATTTGGAGTATTTGTCGCAGCTGGTGGTTTAGAAGCCGGTTGTGTCTGCGTACCACCGCCACCACCGCCCGTTGTGCCGCCACCTTGTGCTTCACCGCCCCAGGCGATTTTCGCATTTGGCGTTGCTTTTGCAAGCTTGAGTTTCGTCTGCCACCCTGCCACTCCATCGATCTCCAAACCAAATTCATATTGGAAGTTTCGAAGAGCCCAATAGGTCCCCCAGCCGAACACCCCGTCGATTTTGCCACTGTAAAAACCAATATGCTTGAGACGTGATTGGAGTTCGATAACATCGTCTCCTACCGCACCCTTCTGGAGCACTTGACTCGTAAAAGCCTCCGCCCTCTGATCGACTTCGCTGAATTGTACAAAAGACACGATCAAAGCCATCGCGGCCATCACCTTCAAGATAGACCGATAATTTCTCATTGAATGCAACCCCCAAAGATGTGAACTTAAAAGATTACTCCTATTTTTTGTTAAGAGTTGACTTTTATTCCACAAAACAAAAAAACCCTTCATTTTTTAGAAATGAAGAGTTTTTCAGATTGTATATTGCTTTTCAACCTGCTGAAGAGTCAGGACACGCGCTTTTTTCACTTTTCTCAACCCAAGCCACCAAAGGAAAATCATGAATGGAACCATCAGAACCATCCAATCTTCTCTGGTCATAAGGATGAAATCATAGACACCATGCAGTAGGACTGGGACTGTAAGTGATAACAGGATCCACTTCTTTTGAACCCCGGGCGAAAACTTTGCCTTACCTATATAGTAACCCATTATGACCCCAAACAGCGCATGGCTTGATACAGGCAAAAGCGCCCTCCCAATTGCATCCTGGAGGCCATTGGCAAGCAGATAAAATATATTTTCAGCTGAAGCAAAACCAAGTGATACAGAAACGCCGTAAACAATTCCATCATAATGTTCATCAAAGGAAATATGTTGAAAAATCGTGTAATAAAGGATAAACCATTTAAAGAATTCTTCTAGAAGACCAACCGTCCCAAACGCTTTTGTAAAGTCACCCTGGAACAATCCCTCAACAGAAAGCACATATTGAATGAACATAAGCGGAAATACAAGCAATGCACCGAATATAAACATTTTAAACACCAGAGATAGCGGCTCCGACTCATACTGATCCTTTAAGTAAAAATAACTTAACAGCGCCAGACCCGGTGCTACACCGGCAGTAACTATTCCCAGCATATGCTGTCCTCTTTTCAATTTGTTTTTTTAATCGTATCATGTAATTAGAAGAAAGAAAATGGATTAATTTTTCTTTCTTAACGGTCTTTCGGAGGTAATAGTTTTGAAGAAAAATATTTTATTGATTCATACTGGCGGCACCATTTCTATGAGCGAGGATACAAGCGGAGCGGTTAAACCCGGAACGAACAACCCTTTGACACAGGGAACCGACCTTCTATCCAGTCTTGCTGAACTTGTCGTTGAAGAACCATTTAATCTGCCATCTCCACATATTACACCAAAAGAGATGATGGAGTTAAAATACATCCTTGAGGATTATGATAAAAAAGGAACCATCGATGGCGCGGTCATTACCCACGGAACAGATACACTGGAAGAAACAGCTTATTTCCTTGACCTTACTTGCCAGGCAAGTTTCCCGGTCGTCGTTACTGGAGCCATGAGGTCCAGCAATGAAATCGGCTCTGACGGTCTCTATAATTTAATCTCGTCCATAAGGGTCGCTTCCAGCCCGGAAGCAAAAGGAAAAGGGGTCCTGGTCGTCCTTAATGATGAAATTCACACAGCTGTGAATGTGACCAAAACACACACAAGCAATATTTCAACCTTTCAGAGCCCTCAATATGGACCAATTGGCATTGTGACGAAAAGGGGAGTTCTTTTCCACCATACCCCTACGAAACACGAGAATTATCCAGTGGAAGATATCAGCAAAAATGTTTCCCTGATTAAAGCACATGCAGGGATGGACTCTTCTCTGCTTAAAGCGATCTTGGCACTTGATGTGGATGGAGTAGTCATCGAAGCACTTGGACAAGGCAATCTTCCGCCTGCTGCACTTGAGGGCGTAAAAGATTTCCTTAAGCACAATATCCCGGTCGTCATCGTTTCCAGAAGCTTTGCCGGCATTGTCCAGGATGTCTATGGCTATGAAGGCGGCGGCAAACACCTGAAGGAATTGGGCGTCATCTTTTCAAATGGACTCAACGGCCAGAAAGCAAGGATCAAACTACTAGTTGCCCTTGCCAAGACAGAAAACATAGATGAAATTAATGAGATGTTCATGTTCTAATCAGTAAAGCAATCAGGATAATATATGAAAAAAGCGATGCCTGTATGTTTACAGGCATCGCTTTCGCTTTTTATCAGTGACCAATAAGGAGTTATTTCCCTATAGACATTGGATAAGCTACATAAGGGCAGGTTTAACTTCTAAAGGTATCCTTATAACATGAAAAAGCTTTAAATAAGGTTACGATTCTCTCCTAATCGTAGCCTTATAACATGCGATACCGCTCCATAAGGGCACGATTCTCTCCTAATCGTATCCTTATAGCAAGTGAAAGCTCTCCATTAGGGCACATTCGATACCTGTAAGGATTCTTCTCCGTAAACAAAGCGGTGCCCTTCGGCACCGCTTTGTTTCATTAATTCTAACTTACACTCTAAGCTCTACTTGAGATGGCTTCTGCAATCTGTCCGCCATGGAACCGGCCGTTCTCGATGAAGATTTCATTTGCATTGTTCCCAGCAGCAATTACTCCTGCAATAAAAATCCCTGGGACATTTGTTTCCATTGTTTCCTGATCAAAGTGAGGCCTCCCTGTTTCTGCCTCAATTTTCACCCCCATCTTTTGAAGGAAGGCGTGGTCAGGCCGATAACCTGTCATCGCAAAAACATGATCATTCTTTAATTTCACCTGTTCCCCTTCATGCTCGTAGATCACATAATCTTCTTCAATCGCCTTTACTTCTGCATTGAATACCATTTTTACCGAACCTGCCCTTACTAGCGCTTCGAACTCCGGTAGCACCCAAGGTTTGATACTGGGCGAATATTCTGCTCCACGGTACAATACGGTCACTCGCGCCCCCGCCTTCTCTAACTCAATCGCTGCATCCACACTAGAGTTTTTCCCGCCAATGACTGCGATGTCCATATCGAAGTAAGGATGCGCTTCCTTGAAATAGTGAGAAACCTTGGACAGCTCTTCGCCTGGTATTTCCATGAGATTCGGGTGATCATAGTAACCAGTCGCTATGATGATGTTTTTTGCAGTGTATTCCTGTTTATCCGTAGAAACCTTGAAAACAGCATCTCCCTGCTTCTGAACTTCTTCTACCTTTTCAAATTTATTGATCCTAAGCTTTTCCCGCTTGACCACTTCCCGGTAATAAACCAAAGCCTGATTCCTTTTTGGTTTGAGGTTTTCAGTTATGAAGGGTACATCGCCTATCGCAAGCTTTTCACTGCTGCTAAAAAAGGTCTGGTGAGTGGGATAATTATAGATCGCGTTAACGATATTCCCTTTCTCGATGATGAGCGGATTCATTCCCTTTTTCTTCAATGCTATTGCCGCAGCAAGTCCGCATGGGCCTCCCCCGATGATAATGACATCTTCGTTTGTCATGTATTAAAAACACTCCTTATCGTTACGTCTAAAAAATATATAAAAAATCTCCCATCATTAAATGATAGGAGATTTTAACTTCAGATTCAATGAAGAACCCTTGCCATTGTTAGATCCATCCTCTGAATCGGCTGGCTTCAGCCATTTTGCGGACACCGACCATATAGGCAGCAAGACGCATGTCTACCCTGCGTGTCTGGGCAGTATCATAGATGCTGTCAAAAGATTTTACCATAACCTTTTCAAGCTTTTCTTCCACTTCTTCTTCTGTCCAGTAATAACCCTGGTTGTTTTGGACCCATTCAAAGTAAGAAACTGTTACGCCGCCTGCAGAAGCGAGTACATCCGGAACGAGCAGGATGCCGCGTTCTGTAAGGATTTCTGTTGCTTCCAGCGTCGTTGGACCGTTTGCAGCCTCAACAACGATACTTGCCCTGATATTGTGGGCATTTTCTTCCGTAATCTGATTTTCTATCGCAGCCGGAACGAGAATGTCACAATCAAGTTCCAACAATTCTTTATTTGTTATTGTATTATTGAATAATTTGGTTACTGTACCAAAACTGTCACGACGGTCAAGTAAGTAATCAATATCAAGTCCTTCAGGATCATGGAGCCCACCATAAGCATCAGAAATACCGATTATTTTCGCTCCCGCATCGTGCATGAACTTTGCTAAGTAGCTTCCGGCATTACCGAATCCCTGGACGACAACTCTTGCGCCTTCAAGTTCAATTCCCTTTTTCTTTGCAGCTTCGCGGATACAAATTGTAACCCCTTTTGCTGTTGCTGATTCACGACCATGTGAACCACCGAGTACCAGCGGCTTGCCTGTAATGAATCCTGGAGAGTTAAATTCATCTATACGGCTGTATTCATCCATCATCCAAGCCATAATCTGCGAGTTTGTGAAAACATCAGGTGCCGGGATGTCTTTTGTTGGTCCTACGATCTGACTGATCGCACGAACATATCCCCGGCTCAATCGTTCCAGTTCCCTAAATGACATGTCGCGAGGATCACAAACGATCCCGCCTTTACCGCCGCCGTACGGCAGATCGACGATGCCGCATTTCAAACTCATCCAGATTGATAAGGCTTTTACTTCTTTCTCTGATACGTTTGGATGGAAACGTATTCCTCCCTTTGTTGGACCCACTGCATCATTGTGCTGCGCCCGGTAGCCAGTAAAGACTTTAACAGATCCGTCATCCATTCTGACAGGAATTTTCACTGTCATCATTCTGAGCGGCTCCTTTAAAAGCTCAAAAACCTCATCTGGGTATCCGAGTTTTTCCAAAGCCTTGTGAATAACAGTTTGTGTAGATCGTAAGACGTCATGTTTGTCTTCTTTATTTGGATTTTCATTACCGTTTGCGGCTACCATTGATAAACCTCCTAAATCACTTTTGCGGATGTTGTCTGCTTTCATGGATTAGTATACACCTTTGGATATTTTATGCAAGAAGAAAAAAACAGTTTTCCGCTTTTTTTGATTATTAAATGAAAACGCTACCATTCAAGCCCTTATTATTATTGACTTAATAATAAATTGACTGAATAATAAGACATTCCTAGGTAAAAAAGCTTTATTTTTATCGTCCTCTCGAGAGATAAACACAGCAGTAATATTCCCTTCGGCCATCGGATATTTCCGCTTAAGGGACTTAGCCTGAAAACACTGCTTAAACACTTTCCCATTAAAAAAAGCCGAAACCTATCCATTATTTTATAAAATAATGGACTAGGTTTTCGACTGCACGTTCTTCCATAATCTCGTTCCCATACTCGAGCAGTCTATGGATGCTCAATATTGATGGAACTCCGTATTCTGCCATTAAAGACACCGTCATATTGACCTCATCAGGCAATATTCCATTCATAAGCAAATAATAATGGTCATTCATGGAATGCAGGCTTCCTCCAATAATACCGGCATCCAAGAGTCTCTTTGCCAGCTGGATCACATCTTCGATATCATTGAATTCAAACAGTATGTCTTCGCTTCCATCGACGGTTACCTGCATTTCTATAATTCCATCATCGAACTGTTCTTCATCTTCATCTTGTTCGATCATAGTAACGATCATGACCATCCCCTGGGCATGCAGTGAAAAGATCTCAACTGCAACTGAACCAATGATCTCCAAATCGAATTCCTCGCTGGCTTCCTCGAGCATATCATGAAAAAGCTGGTGCCACTTCAACGAATCCTTCCATATATCTTCTTTGGTCAATCCCCGATCGGATAAATCATCTATCGTAAGGAATATCTTAATCTTATTGTTGGTTAATCGTTCCAAGCGCATAATCATGCCCCCTGCCATCGCAAAGCTCTTATTGTAGTTTATGAAAATATCGCAGGTTGGTGAGTTATTTCAATTGATCGATGCGCTTTTTCAACCATTTTTCCCATTCGGCTCTTGTCATTCCTACCAAGTACTCCCGATATTCTTCTTGCAGCTCTAAAGGCATGGAGTCAATCGCGATCCCACCGAGCCCAATCATAAGATCGGGAAAAGTCTTATTCATCTCTTGGGCAAGCTCCAATGTTGCCTTTCTATTTTCTTCAAGAGTGCAGGAGAAGAAAAGAAATTTGGGTTTGATCTTTTCCACAACTACCTCTAGATCATTCTCAGCAAGACTTGTGCCAAGGAAGATAACCTCAAAGCCTTTTCGCCTTAGATAAAGCGTATAGATTAGCAAGCCTAGTTCATGTTTCTCGCCAGGCCCGCAAACCGCAATAGACTTTGGAAGGAATGTGCTATGCGGAAAAGAATTAGATAATCCTTCTATTCGAGAACGTATAAAGGATGAAGCAAAATGCTCATGTGCAGTCGTTATACTTCCCTCTTCCCATAAATCGCCCACTTTAATCAAAATAGGACCCAATAAATCAATAACAGTTTTATCTATTGTATATAGACTAAAGGCTTGATTGATTAATTCATGCGCTTTGGTGCTGTCGAACTCCAGAAGTGCTGCCAGCAGCTTGTCCCCTATTTCATCTGCCTGGTCCCTCTTTGGCACTTCAGCCTTCTCCATTGATAAAGAGGAATTTTCAAGCAAAGAAACGGCCTGGCTAATTGTAAAGCCTTGATTGATTTTTGAAATCAGCCACCTTAGTATTTCTACATGTTCCTCGGTATATAATCGGTGAGCAGATTCATTTCTAACTGGGGCAATCATCTGATATCTTCTTTCCCAGGCCCTGAGTGTTCCTGCCTGGATATTAAGCATTCTGGATACTGCCTTAATATTGTATTTTCCTGGATCATTCCCCATACTAAAACCTCCGTTATTACCTGTATTACCGATTATATCCGTGTTTTGGATCAGCTGTAAAACTTCAATCTGCTTGCTTGGAGTCTGAAACCAAAGTAATTAAATGCGTCTCAGCCCTGGCTCCGAGTCGAAGAGGGACTCCTGTGGTTCCATAGCCATTGCTGGTCAGAACCTTAGCGCCATTGTTCTCTTTGATTCCGCCTAATTCATAAGGGCCGAACCCAAATATCCTGATTTGTCCCCCGTGAGTATGACCGCTCAAAACAAGGCGGATATCATATTCTGGCTTTAGGGTGTTAGCAATGGCAGGGTTATGGCTAACAAGGATTTTGAAACCTTCTTCCTCCGCATCCCGTAACGCCAAATCCAGCCTGCTTTTACCAAGGCTTAAATCATCTATACCCAAGATGTGCATGACATCCCCTGATCTAGATTCAAATTTAACTGCAGTATTGTCCAGCACTTTCACACCCAGGTGGTACAAAAGAGAGTCAAGTTCATGTGAATTGAATTCATAATCATTGTTTCCCCATACGAAAAAAACCGGGGCGATCCTTTTCAATTTTTCAATATTAACCGATATCCTCTCCAAGGGCACGCCTTTTTCAGCCAGGTCACCCCCAATGATCACAAGGTCGGCCTTTCCCTTCACCTCTGAGATGATCGAATCTTGAATAATTCGCTTATGGACATCTGAGATAAAAAAGATTTTGACTGACCCAAAGCTTTCCGGAAAATCCTTCAATGTGATTTCCTGCTCAAGCACTCTGTCAGCAAATGCCTGACGATACATATATAGTAAAAGGAAGCTGCCAAACAGCAGCATTCCAACTATGAAAAAAACAATCTCCATTTTTTCCTCCCGCCATTCTTTATCTAGCTTTCATTTCCGTCCTCTGGTAAGCTACATGACATCATACCATAAAGCAAACAGAAAACGAAAAAAATTGCTGTCTCCCAAACACCCACGGGCAATAGCAAAAAAAAGAAGCCTAAACAGGTGAAGGCTAAAACAATATCTGATCCTAACCCCTTTTCACCTTTAATCGTCCGTATGATTCCAACTCCCCCATCTCGGAGCAGCCCCCCGATTGCATACATCCCGAAAACAAGAGCTACTGCACTGGCAAGGAACTCAATTGGATGTAAAATAAATTCTCCCAGAAACTCTACGGATGGAATGACAGCAGTCAGTGACATGATGAACATGTAACCACACAACAGTCCAATGACCAGTCTGAAAACTTTCCAAAGCATACAAAAACCTCCCATACACAATGTATGAAAGGCCCTTGTCTTTATTTCCGTATTAAGAAAAGCGGAAGCGCCTTGGTCAGCACAGAAAAGCGTTGGAGGGCCGACTAGTGAAGTCGCTCTTTAACTTCATTAAGCGGACCGAAACGTCTCGAGGTGCTAGGCGCTGGAGCTGGACATTTTCTCGAAGTAAAAGATTATCCTACTTCTCTTTGAAAAATCAAACCTCGTGGATATCCAGAATGCGGAATCCAGACTCTTCCAGCTTCTTAACGAATTTATCAATATTGTCTTTCTTTTCAATTTTCATGACAATCCTGCGGACAAGCTTATCTGTTTCATCAAAAGTGACCAATGAAATGATATGCTCGTGGAACTGATGGGCGATATCAGCCAGCCTTGCGATACGGCCTTCCGTTTCCACAGAAGTAAACGCAATCCTGACACCCTCTCTATGTACACCAAAAGCACTCTGGAATTGGTCCAGAGCATCAGAGCGTGTTACAGCTCCCTGGAATTTCCCCTTTTCATCGACAACCGCCATAAGAGGGATATCCTTTAATTTAACCAATGTGCTTTCGAAAATCTCAATGCCATGCAGGATTTGTTCCTGAAGGCAAAGTACGTCAGCAGCAACCTTGGTCTGGAGGAAATCATCCTTCTCTCCCCCTGCCTTGAAGTATTCCTGATAGATGCCGTATCTTGTGACCACACCTGCATATTGATCGCCATCGAGTACAGGTACACCATCAATTTCATTTCCATCAAGCTTTTCAAGAACACTTTGCAATGATTCGTCCAGTTGCGCTGTAATACATTTATACTTCGGAATCATGATACTTTTAACAAACATTCCATTCACCTCGAATTTTAAAGTACTGCCCTGCCTTATATATTTCTGCATTGCCGCAAAAATCCCTTCTTTCACAGATAAATTTAACATGAAATAATATTTTGCTCATAAAATGAAATGAAGTTTATATAGAGGAGGGCTTAACTTGTCTAAATTCAGAAGAACATGGTATCCATACGCCAGTCCCTTCGACCCCTGTCCGCCGATCAAGGCGAAAACGTATTCCACTCCGCCGAATTTATTTCTGGGCTTCCAGCCGCCCAATCTTGAACAGTTCACGCCAATGCAGGCATTAAGAACAGGGACACTCTGGAAGGTTTTCTATGATCCTTGGTATTCACCTTATGAGGCACCAAGGGAGGGTGATCATTCATGAAACAATTACCCAAGGAATTTTATGCAGCCATGGAAGAACTTCAGGCAGTAGATTTTGTTCTCGTGGACCTTACACTATACTTAGACACCCATCCAGAGGATTATGAAGCCATCAATCAGTTCAACCAGTTCGCTAAAGAAAGACGCCGATTGAAGAAAGTTGTTGAAAGTATGTATGGACCTCTCCAGCAATTCGGCAACAGCTATTCAGGTTATCCGTGGAATTGGGATGACAGTCCTTGGCCATGGCAGGTCTAAACTAAAATTAGGAGGGGGTAAGGAACATGTGGCTTTATGAAAAGAAATTGCAATATCCCGTAAAAGTAAGCACCTGTAATCCCACGCTCGCCAAATTCCTTGTTGAGCAATATGGGGGAGCCGACGGCGAATTGGCCGCGGCACTCAGATACTTAAATCAGCGTTATACGATTCCTGATAAAGTAATAGGCCTATTGACCGATATTGGCACCGAAGAATTCGCCCATTTGGAAATGATTGCAACGATGATTTATAAACTAACAAAAGATGCAACTCCAGAACAAATGAAACAAGCTGGACTTGATGCACACTATGCGAATCATGACAGTGCCCTTTTTTATCATAATGCTGCAGGGGTTCCGTGGACCGCATCCTATATTGCCGCTAAGGGTGATCCAATCGCCGATTTATATGAAGACATAGCAGCCGAAGAAAAAGCGAGGGCAACTTATCAGTGGATCATCAATATGAGCGATGATCCTGACCTAAACGATGGGTTAAGATTCTTACGCGAAAGGGAGATCATCCATTCTCAGCGCTTCCGGGAAGCTGTGGAAATCATCAAGGAGGATCAGGGCAAGAAGAAGATCTTCTAAACAGGCAGAAGCATCCGCATTGGATGCTTCTTATTTATTTTCATGAAACAGATTGATATCAAACTGTTTCTTCATCATATCAAAAACAATATGGCGATTTTTCCATTCCTCTTCTTTTTTCCAGAGATCCTTACTTCGGTCTACTATTTCACAACGGAGTGCCTGATATTCCTTTTCTGCCTTTTCGCGCTTCTCTTTCAGTAGGATCATAAATCCGTAGGTTCCTACCGTTAAAATGAGGAAATATAGATTTGCGGAATTCTGGACATAAACGGAAAATATCTCAGCGAACGAATAGGAATACGGCTTCAGAACCGTTATATAAAGATAGTAAAAGTAAATGGTAATCAATCCTATCGTTGCCCATACGGATAAAAGATGCCTAGATTTAAAGCGGTCGAACTTTTTCTTGCGGTCGATTAAATTCTGCAGCATCCTTTTTGTCGCTGGATCTGTCCGGTCATCCAGATTGATGATTTCTTGTTCCATGGCAAGCCCTCCCCTTTATACCATTTTTATGAACTTGTCCATGGAGATATGAATATTGTACAAAAAAAGTCATCAATCAAAAAAAGCCGGGAGTTCACTCCGGCTAATGTTTGATCGGTATTTTCAATACTTGTCCTGCTTGAATCTCATTGCCCTGGATGTTGTTTGCTTTTTTGATGATCGGGATTCCATCCTGGGATTTATAGTAGGTCATTGCTACTCTGAACAAAGTTTCATTCGGTTTTACGGTATGATAGATGATCTCTTCACTGCTTTCGGCTGCTTTTTCATCTGCTGCTGTGGTATCTGCTGCAATGGCTGGTTCTTGTTCGGTCTCAGCGGAGGCTGGTACCGCTGTTTTCCCGCCTTCTTTTTCCTCATCACCAACTGGTGCTTCCACCGTGTTTTTGTCCCCGCTGCTTGAAGGAGCCGGTCCGGCTGTGACAACATCAATCCCATCCGGATTGGCAATTTCCTCATAGGAAGGTGCTTCCTGATCCGTTTCCTGTTCCTTACTATTTGTATCATCCTTGCTTTCTACCTTGATTGTTTCTACCCCAGCACGTTCCAGGCTCTTATTTAAAGGCATCTTATTGCTATCCAGGTAAGAGAGGATGCTGAAAAATGATATAGGGAGCAGGATGAAAAACAGAGCCATCAGCCTGATGACCGGATATTTCACCTTCACTTTTGTTTTTTTCTGTTTTTGCCTGTGCATCTCACTTCTTGGTGGAAGCGATTCTTTTTTTTCAATGATGTTCTCGGATTTGCGCTCAACTCTTTTTCTAAGCCGCTCCGCCTGGTCCCTGATAGGTTTTTCCTTATTCACTGTCTGTACCCCCAACTGTTGCATGAGTCCTGAATTTAATAATCAAACCTAAGATAAAATCTATGAAAAAGTGCATCACGATTGTAACTAGAAGATTATCGGTCACCATATAAATATAGCCAATTAAGAAACTCAGTAAAATGATATTTGTAAACAAAAACCAATTGAACAGATAACGATAATGAACGACTGCGAAAATGATG
Source organism: Mesobacillus sp. S13 (assembly GCF_020422885.1). Taxonomy (NCBI): domain Bacteria; kingdom Bacillati; phylum Bacillota; class Bacilli; order Caryophanales; family Bacillaceae; genus Mesobacillus; species Mesobacillus sp. S13. The sequence continues at coordinate 3,116,330 of NZ_CP084622.1, forward strand.
CTCGATATGATTAATCCAGTATTCGTCTGGATGACTCCTCTAAAAAGTATTTCCTCACTTATTGCCACCATTGCCGCAATAAGCATAATTTGAATGATACTTCTATTTTTGAAAATCCTTTCGTTCAAGCCGCCATCGTCATAATAGGATTTAGGCAGATATTTCATGAGGATGAAGTCCATAACTACAACTGCGGCCCCCGCAGTGAGACCAATTGACAATATGCTCCAATCTCTCCAAATAAATATTTCTTTGAATTCATTTAAGCTATCAAACAATATCATACCTAATATACCCGATATCGTTAATAGTAATATTTGCGTAGCAACCAAGTGGAAAAGTAGTTCTTTTTCAGTAAGCCCTGCCACAGTTTCCTTATATTGATTTTTCATTATATCCGCTCTCTTATCAATAAAATTGAAGCCAATTCCTGCTTCCAGTCCAACTCTGCATCACATTGACCAGCAGATTGTCCGGTGTCTTCATAATCACTTATATCAATCCCACAATTGCTGCAGCAATTATGGGGCCGTTCCTGTATCTCTTCGCCGAACAAACTCAAAATAAATGTCCTCTTGCATTCCTTCGTGTGAATCCATTCGAGCATCTTTTTGATCTTCATGTTTTTTACAACCAAGCGATTTTCGATTAATTGGACCAGGCTTACTTTATCCCTGTTATAATCTATACTTTCAATACTAGACAGATAATCTTCGACAATTCTCCATTGTATCTCGGTGAAGCCGCATATCATTGACAGTTCTTCAGCACGCCCGGCAAGATCATCATAATGTATCTGGTTTTCGATTAAAAAGACAAACAGCCTATCAATCTGGTATTGATCAGGCAGCTCCCCTTCTGCGAGCTGGTACGCCAGCTGTTCGTCACCCGGAGTGTAAATCAGGACAGCGGTCGAATCGCGGCCGTCCCTTGCTGCCCTTCCTATTTCCTGGAGATAGGATTCAATTTGCATAGGCATGTGGAAATGAATTACATATCGGACATTTTCTTTATTAATCCCCATCCCAAAAGCGCTTGTGGCACAAACTACATCCAGTTGACCATTGATGAATTGCTGCTGGATGAGGATCCTGCTTTCCGGGTCCAGGCTCCCATGGTAAGCCATGGCCCTCATGATTCCATTTTCCCTCATATAGGCGGCGGTTTGTTCAGCCACTTTCTTGCTGGAAAAATATATGATTCCTGGACCTTTCAAATATCTCACCAGCTCCACTGTCCGGTCCAGCTTATCCTGGAAGGTAGATGCGAATTCCACACCAAGTGATATAGCAGGACGGTCGACCGAATAGACCACTTCTTTCCAATCTCCTAAATGAAGTTTTTCGGCAATATCTATTCGAACTTCCTCTGAAGCCGTTGCTGTCAGCGCAAGAGTCAAAGGGCCGCCAAGTTTGTCCCTGAACTCTCCCAGTTTGAGGTAATCCGGCCTAAAATCATATCCCCATTGAGAAATACAGTGGGCCTCATCTACAACAAACAGTGAGACAGACAATTTTTCAATCCGGTTCAATACTGAATCAATCCCCAGCATTTCTGGAGAAATGAAGATAAACCGATACCATTCGAGTTCTTCCAATGCTTTAGCTTTCTGCTGCGGTGACAAAAAGGAATTCAAGGCAATCACTCGCTTTTCACCCATTGCCATCATTTGGTCAACCTGATCTTGCATGAGTGACAGCAGCGGAGAAACAATCAAAACAGGCCCGTCCAAAAGATAACCCGGTAACTGGTAGCACAGGGACTTTCCCGTTCCAGTTGGCAGCATGGAAATGGTATGTTTATTTTCTAAAACGGATTGTATCGTTTCTTCCTGCCCTGAACGAAATTCTTCAAAGCCAAAATACCTTTTTAAATATTTTTTTAACTCCATTCTTTATCACCAAATTTAGCCAGAACAAGCCTGATTTCAAAATAGGAAGCATCCGCTACTTGTTCCTTGATTTGCTTTAATTTTTTCGCACTATTCTGGTAAGCTGCCTGAAGGATTCTTTCTCTTTTCTCTTTAAGCACATAGTCGTCTATATTGAATTCCTTGATCGAGAGGGCTATTTCCACAACATGGTCTTCTATCGTGCTTTGTTTAAGGTTCCGGACAGCTGCAACCTCTTCCAGGGTGTAACCCCTTTGCATCAATCTATATGTCTTGTCAGTTGATATCGTCAAAGGCACGCTTCGTTCCGCTTTCTTGATCATTCCACTTAATAATGGATAGGTATGTTCGTTTCCTACCACCTTATCAAACAATGCATGCAGGCAATTTAAGAATTCGAAATGATAGTGTGCCGGTTCCAGGCCAGTCTCTTCAGAAGCCTGCATGGTCGTCAATCCAATTTTTTTGAAACCTGTCAGCCTTAAAACAACTAATTCCGGCCTCGTTTTTTCATTATCAAGAGCAGATATGAGCTCTACATATAGCCTTTCTGAAAGCTTGTAACGATCTTCATTTTGCTGTCTAATGTATTGTTTAACCCAAATATGGGTTTCTCGCTTATTCCTTACCGGGATAAAGGATCGTTCATGATGAATCAGGTTTGAACTCACCTGAATCAGCAGCGTCAATCTTTCCCAAAAACTATCCGTTACCTGGTGGTATTTCCAGCCATTCAAATGTTCAGGAAGGTTATAATCACCTAATTTTTGTTCCAGCTCACGCTTTCCCTTTTCAGTTAAAATGACCTTTCTTTCTGCAATTTCCTCCACAAGTCCCCTTTGCTTCAGCCTATCAATCATTTTTTCAAGTGCAGTACGGGTAACTGTTGGATATGTATGAAAATATGGGGTGATTTTATACAAATGAGCATCTTGAATCGTCTGCGAGGAACGTTTGCCCTGAAGAAGGTGAAATAATGAATATATAGTTCTTTCGCCATTGATTTTATTCAAAATAGACAAAACAACTGTTTCCAAATAAGTTATCCCCATAAAATCACCCTTGAATGAAAAATTAAGCAAAGGGCAACATAATATTCGTTGCCCACTATAGCAGAAAAATAATATACCATTATTTTAACATGAAAATATCTTGTAAAATGTTTTATTTTCAACGAAAAAATCACTCAACGCCTTGTGTGATAAGCATTCTCAATACTTTTTTTATTGAAATGTTGGCGATACAGTTTTACAATAGGTATGAGGAATACGTTTTCACTAATTCGGTGGAAACAGCATATTATTGTTAAACACTTGGGAGGAATTATATCATGGCTAAGTACACAATTGTTGACAAAGAAACTTGTATTGCATGCGGAGCTTGCGGTGCAGCTGCTCCAGATATCTACGACTACGACGATGAAGGCATTGCATTCGTAACACTTGATGAAAACGAAGGGATCGTTGAGATTCCTGATGTATTGATTGACGATATGATGGATGCATTCGAAGGCTGCCCAACAGACTCAATCAAAGTTGCTGATGAGCCTTTCAACGGAGATGCTACTAAGTTTGAATAAGTAAATACATAATTCCCGCTTACAAGCGGGAATTTTTTGTTTTTTATACTCCTTATTGCTTTCCCAAAGACTGCAATTGGGTAATTACAAGTGCTAAAGCAATCTTTAATCAGTCCTATTATAAATCAAAAAAGCAACGGTGCAGGCCGTTGCTTTTTTATCAATCTATATAAGTTAAGTTTATGCGTTTTTAAAAGTTTGCTGTCTTTCGATCCATGTTTTCATTCTTGTGAACATCAGCATGAAAATGACAGACATCAATATGCCTTTTACGAAGTTAAATGGTAAAATCCCTGCAACGATCATCGCCTTGGTTTCTGGGCCAGACATAGCTGGCATATTCAAGAACAATGTGTAGGCAGGAAGGAACACGTAGTAGTTAAGCACACTCATCAGTATGGCCATACTTGTTGTCCCAGCCACGAGAGCAAACGTCATTCCTTTATTTGATTTCATACGCTGATAAATATAGTAGGTTGGCAGGATGAATAAAACCCCTGCTACAAAGTTGGCAACATGGCCTACGGGAACACCCGTATCACTGCCCGTCATAAAATAATCAAGCGTATTCTTCAAGAATTCTACTAAAATACCAGCTACCGGACCAAAAATCAACGCAGCTATCAATGCAGGAAGATCGCTGAAGTCGACCATTAAGAATTTTGGAAATGGCGGCAGCGGAAAATTCAACAGCATCAATACATAAGAGATACTGCTAAGCATTCCAATCGAAACCATTGCTTTGACACTAAATTTTTTCATTTTTCCTCTCTCCTTATAGAGATCCATCTCACATAAAGAAGAAAGATTCGGCAATCACATACCCATAACAAATAAAACCCCCAAGTTTTCAGTACTTGAGGGAGACTTGTGAAAGGCATGCTTAATAAACGATCAAAACCTGCATTTTTTGATCGTCTGCAGAACCTCCATCTTCTCCCATCCAGACTATACTGTCGGCTTTGGAATCGCACCAAATCCTGCCCATACAGGCTCGCGGGCTTAGAGAATGGATCTCATTACCGCCGATCGGGAATTTCACCCTGCCCCGAAGATAGACCATATTTATTTAACAGGTTTATTATACTGAAAAAAAAATCATTTGTGAAGGTGTATGCTTGTGAAGATTTTTTGACCGTTAGGTAAAGAAGCCCACCTGCCCTTGATTGCCCACACTATTTATAATTAACTTCTGCTAAATTCGGAATAACAGAATATATTTAATATAAATCAGTTATCTTTGAGAGCGCTTGCATTGTATTTATGAACAATCTCGCAGTTTGACAAAAGAATATTCGTTTTGTAAAATAATCAGAAAATTAACACTTTGTTTCACTAAAAGGAGTGGGTAAAAGGATGTTTCACGTTCTAGCGGCAGATTCAATTAAGGAAGAAGGCTTACGGCCCTTATTAGAACAGGATGGGATCCATGTACATATCGGAGGTGTAGATTCAGGAATTATTGATTTACAAAAGGTTGACGCCCTTCTTGTCAGAAGCGCAACAAAAGTAACCCAGGAACTGCTTGATCTGATGCCCTCACTAAAAATCGTCGGCCGTGCAGGTGTGGGGGTGGATAATATCGATATCGCCGAGGCGACAAAAAGAGGAATTGTCGTCGTCAATGCTCCGGATGGGAACACCATTTCTACCGCAGAACATACTTTTGCGATGATGTCAGCATTAATGAGAAACATTCCGCAGGCACACTCTACTGTTAAAAATGGCGAATGGAAGAGAAATAAGTTTATTGGGAATGAACTTTACGGAAAAATATTAGGAATTATCGGTTTAGGGAGGATTGGTTCCGAGCTTGCAAAAAGAGCCAAGGCTTTCGGAATGTCGGTAAAGGTATTTGACCCCTTCCTGACAAAGGAGCGTGCAGCAGTTTTGGGCGTTCAATTATCGTCTTTCGAGGAAGTTCTAGCCGAAACAGATATCATTTCGGTTCACACACCTTTGACGAAGGAAACGAAAGGACTTCTTAACGAAAGGACTTTGAGCCAAACAAAGAAAGGTGTCTATCTCCTGAATTGTGCAAGAGGAGGAATAATTGACGAGATGGCACTCGCCCATTACATTGAAAACGGTCATGTTGCCGGTGCTGCACTGGATGTATTTGAAGTTGAACCCCCAGAGAATCACCCTTTACTTAAGTTTGATTCTGTTATTGCCACCCCACACCTAGGAGCCTCAACAAAAGAAGCACAGCTGAATGTGGCCACCCAGGTCGCAAGCGAAATCAGAACATTTTTTGAAAATAACCCTGTTGCCAACTCGATCAATCTTCCGGCCATGTCTAAAGAAATATACGAAAAAATCCAACCTTATCACCAGCTAGCCAAAGAAATGGGGAAGATTGTTTCTGAATGCCATAACAAAGGAATCAGCGAGCTTACAGCCACGTATTCAGGAACGGCAGCGGAACTTGAAACCTCTTTTTTAACAAAGGCCCTGCTTGCAGGATTTTTTGAAAACCGCATTGATATGAAAGTCAACGAAGTGAATGCCATCCACATTGCAAAAGAACGAGGAATCATGGTCGGTGAAAAAGTGACAGGAAACTCCTATGGATACGCAAATACGATAACAGTTACCGCAAGCGGGGATGGCGAATCTTTTACCGTGAGAGGAACTTACATTGACCATTACGGGCCAAGGATAGTCAATCTCGATGGCTTTAATATCGATTTCCATCCGTCAGGAAACCTTTTGTATATCCAGCATATGGACCGACCTGGTGTAATCGGACATGTAGGAAAGGTGCTGGGTGACCATGGTGTGAACATCGCGACCATGCAGGTTGGCAGAAAAGAGGCCGGCGGCGAAGCCATCATGGTTCTCTCGTTTGATAAGCCCCTTTCAACAGATATGATCGGCAAGCTTGAATCCCTGCAGGACATTGTCACAATCAATAGTATCGTTCTATAAACAAAGCAAACAGGCCTCCAATTAGTGGGGCCTGTATTTTTTGTGATGCGTTTCCTGCATCACAAGGATATTCCCTATCTTATCCCAAAGGATAGGATTTTCGCTCACCTTTGGAAAACGTCATGATTTCCTTATAGCCTACTTCCCTTGCAAGTTCAAGAGCCTGATCGAAATCGGCTCCGACATGCTCAGGTACATGGGCATCTGAAGACAAGACAATCGGTATTTTCTTATCAAAGCACATCTGCAATAGCCTTTTATCCGGATACAGAGTCTGGGTAGGCTTCCTTAATCCCGCCGTGCTGATTTCCACACAGGTCTTGGACTGAGCCAATGCTGAGGTTGCGCGATCGTACTGTTCCATGAGGAAGCTCTCATCTTCAGGTACATACTTAAAAATTTTGACAAGGTCAATATGACCGATGATATCAAACAGATTGGATTGAGCCAACGTTACTACCTGATCAAAATAACTTCTATAAACATCGTAAACATCTCTTCTGTCCCATTCCTTGCGATACTCCGCAAGGTCGATTCCAAAATCACCAATCCAATGGATCGACCCAATAACATAATCAAAGTCATAGCTATTAATGAACTGTTCCATCTCCTTATGCTTGCCAGGAGTGTAGTCCATTTCGATTGACATTTTTACGTCGATTTCATTTCTCCAGGCTTCCTCGAAAAGGTGAACGTAATCAGACATATCATAGTATCTGCGTTCATCCACCCAGCTATTGCGTAAAATATCCGCAGTCTGATAGAAATGATAAGCATGCTCAGAAATCCCGAAATGCTGGATGCCCTTTTGGTGCGCTGTATCCGTGAATTTCTTCAAGTAGTCAAGCGTCAATGTGCCTCTCTCAAGATGGTTGTGGTAATCCGTCAGCATAGTATCCATCCCCTTTGCACTCTTTTACCTATTATACTTTCAGAAATCAGCATGGTACAAGGGGAGATTATTCAGTAATTAAGATTTGCTGTGGCTGTATGGTGTCAGATGTCAAATTGTTCAGAGCCTTTAATTTTTCCACAGTCGTGTTTGTCTTTCTTGCTATTGAGATGAGAGTATCCCCGGAAGAAACGACATAACTCTTTTTAGATGAACTCTTAATTGTTAAAATGTCACCCACTGAGATATGGTTACTGCTGATATTATTTTCTTTTTTAATGGTCTCTACTGTGGTGTCGTATTTCCCTGCGATTGACCAAAGAGTCTCCCCTTTTTGGACGGTGTGCTTTTCTAAAGAGCGCTGCTCAACTGCAACTGACGTCTCTACATTTTTATTTTCATCGTCAGGATGTATGCTTTCACCTTTATTACTAATATCTATATTATCCATCAATCGAAGCTTGGCGACTGTCTCCAACGTCACTTCACTTCCTTTTTTCTCCATAGCTAAAATAGGCTGTCCCACTGCAGCTTCACCTAGTGCCAATACAGGATCGATCGCATTTTCCTTTTCATAGGTCCAATTATCTTTATGAATCTCAAAATGGAGATGAACCCCAGAGGAATCGCCTGTATTTCCCATCAATCCGATTACATCACCTTGCATGACGACCTGTCCTTCTTTTACGTTTCTTTTATTCAAATGGGCATATACAGTTTCCAGGTTGTTATCATGCTTGATAAACACAACATGTCCATAGGAACCAGAAAAATATGATTTTGTTACTATACCTTTATCAACACTATGTATAGGTGTTTTGAACTCACCAGCAATGTCAATTCCCTTATGATGACCATGACGGGTTCCATATAAGTCTGTTATAACTCCATCAGCAGGCCACACCCAATCTGAAGTTAATTCTTTTAAATCGAGCATTTCCGCCTGAGAGTGCTTTCCGCCAAGAAATAGCAAACTGATACAAAGTGCCATGATCCCGGCAATGAGTAAACGCTTTATGTAATCCTGCATTTTCTTCCTCCTTAACTTTTTGCTCCCTTTCCATCCCTATGACAGCCTGTACAAAAATAGAACTGGATCGCGGAAAAGAAGCAGCTAAAAAAAGCACATTCGTTATAATTGGTGGGAAACTGCTTTTTTATGCAAAAGAAGGAAAATTTGTTTATGTGCCAGCGTTTTGAAGTGCTTAAGCAAAAAAAAAGAAAGACCGGATGGCCTTTCTTTTAGTCAATATTTTTCTTGTTCGGAGCGAGTGGCAGCGAGAGGACTTCGTTCATATTGAAAGGTCCAATCTGGTCAATGTTGGCATTTGTGAATTTAACACCTGTATATTCGAACTCGCTCGCTGTCATTAAGATTGCCTCGAGATGTGGCAGGAAACTTTCGTTCAAAGTCGTATCATCAGTTAAGGTGATTTCTAACACTTTATCTTTTGATTCAGTTTTTGCAAGCTTGAAATCATCCGGCAGGGAAGGTGAGAGATACCCTATCTCATCACTCTTCCACATCTGCGCAAAGGCCTCACCAATTGTTTTAAACTGTTCTTTGGTTGGAACAAGGTACGGATTCTGTACCTCCTCCACAGTCAAAAACAAGTACGCCCGCCTCTTTTTTGTTTCTGTGTTAAGCGGAAGCTCCTCCATGGTGCCAAAGTTCCCTAGATTAATCCCCGATTCGCCCTCTGTCGTCAACACCATCTTATCGATCCCTGCTCGTGAGAAATTCTGTGTCATGGAATCAACAAAAATAATGTTTGCAGCACTTCCATATTGAAATGGGTGATCTGGCTTTACATCCATTGTCAGTGTTTTCGTCGCTTCATCATAGTTCCAAGATGCATCAATTGGATAGTAATCTGTCAATCCCCATTCCTCTTCTTTAAGCTTAGGCATTGTTTCTGTATAGCTGTCTATCCATCTTTTCCCTTCTTGCTTTGGGGTTGTAACCGTTACTGGAACAACTGTCATCACCTGTTGGTCAGGAATGGAATAAGTAAAGATTTCCGTATTCTCCGTATCTACTTCCTCAGGATATAATGAAATCAGTCCCTCATATGGATTTACTTGATCCATGGCGGCAAATTCATTTGCCTTTTCTTTACCAGCTGCTGAATCCGCCATGAAGGTGTTCTCCTCTTCAGCAGCACTTTTATTTGCCGAATCATCCCTGACAGCTGTATCCATCTCCATTGACGACTTGGCTTCTGTGGCGGAGTTTCTGTCCATACTTTCCTGTGATGCGTCGTTAACACCAAGCAGTCCAGGAGAAAGGATGAAGGCGAGGAAGAGTACGGCAGCAAGTGCAGCGCCCGGTATAACCCATGCTGGCATTTTCTTTCTTTTTTCAACACGATGGGCGATATTTGAATAAATGTCACGAGAGTCGCGATGATTTTTTATCTTTGGCATCTGGCCGAGGATTTCTTCTAGCTGCTTATCGCTTAGCTGTGACTTTTTCACTAGTCATCCCTTCCTTTACAATCATTTCTTCCATAAGCTTTTTCAGCGTCTTCAACCCGCGGTGCTGGGTTGTCTTCACTTTGCTTTCTGTCCATGATAAAGCTTCTGCTGTTTCACTTATGGATAGCTCATGTATATAGCGCATGATGATGACCATTCGCTGGTCAACCGTGCATTGATCGAGGCACTTGTACATCATTTGAATTTCTTCACTTTGGAGAGCCATTTCCTCAGGTAATGGCTGGTCATCCCTTACCTGGCGTGCAGACATATCGAAGGATTCAAGCAATCGCTGTTTCCAGCCCTTTTGTTTTCGGAAATAATCAATTGCGACATTCTTCGCAATCGAAAACAGCCAGGTCTTCTCACTGCTCTTGCCTTCAAACCGGTCGTATGCCTTCAATACGCGGATGTACACTTCTTGCACAAGGTCTTCGGCCAACTCCCTGCTTTTTACCATATAAAATAAAAATTGAAAAACGTCATGATGATATTTTTGATACAATTCATCAAAAACGGAGTTCATAGGTCTTTTCGCCTCCGTATTCATTAGATTAGTCGTAAATAATTAATTAAAGTTTCATATTAACTATATTATTTTTAGAATGGAAATGGAAGGAATTTTAGAGGACAAAATAATCGAAAACAGAATCCCATTCTTTAAAACAAACTTTATCATCCTATGAGGACTTGAAGACCACTTTCCATTTAATTACCATTGATCATACCCTGGAGGTGGTGATCTAATGGACACTTTCCATTGGATTCTGTCTCTGTTTGGCCGATAGAGGCATTCTAACGGACACTTTTCTCTGGATTCTGCTTCTGTTTGGGCAATAGAGGCGTTCTAACGGATACTTTTCTCTGGATTCCGCTTCTGTTTGGCCGATAGAGGCGTTCTAACGGACACTTTTCTCTGGATTCTGTTTCTGTTTGGCCAATAGAGGCATTCTAACGGACACTTTTCTCTGGATTCCGCTTCTGTTTGGCCGATAGAGGCATTCTAACGGACACTTTTCTCTGGATTCTGCTTCTGTTTGGCCGATAGAGGCATTCTAACGGACACTTTTCTCTGGATTCTGCTTCTGTTTGTCCGATAGAGGTGCTCTAACGGACACTTTTCCTTGGATTCTGCTTCTGTTTGGCCGATAGAGGCATTCTAACGGACAATTTTCTCTAGATTCTGCTTCTGTTTGACCGTTAGAGGCGTTCTAACGGACAATTACCCCTCTATTCTGCTTGAGGTTGTCCAATAGCGGGAACAGAATTACCTTTTTCAAAAACTCAAAAAAGCCCACCCACAAAAAAACGGGATGGACTTGTTCTTTGTTCCTTGTGAATCAAGATTAGTCGGCAAGTTATTCAATATTTCGAGGGATGAAAAAGGAAAATGTCGTTCCTTGTCCGAGTTTGCTTTTTACAGAGATATTCCCTCGATGGGCGTCGATAATATTCTTGGCGATAGCCAGTCCAAGCCCGGTTCCGGATACACCTCGAGTTCTGGACTTATCGCCTTTATAGAATCTTTCGAACAAGAATGGCAAGTCTTCCTCGGGAATACCTGGTCCTTGGTCGCTCACCTCAAAATATATGCCTCGTTCATCGGTTCTTCCTTTGATCACAATAGATGCCGAATCAGGGACATGCCTGATCGCATTATCAATCAGATTGGTAAGAACCTGTTCGATACGGTCCGGATCAAAACGGAAATCACGTTCTTCTGAATCGAATTGGACTGATAACTCAATCCCCTTCTCTTTCACCAGACCATGAAATTTACGGATAATCCGGTTTACATAAGGATTGATTTCAACATTTTCAAGGTTCAGAAGAATATGACCTGCTTCCATACGGGCTAAATCGAGCAGTTCATTAACAAGGCGGCCCATTCTTAGTGATTCATCGTAAATAACTTTGGCCATTTCCTTCTTTTCTTCATCAGTTTGGGCGATGTCATCGACAATGGCTTCACTATAACCTTGCATCATCGAAATTGGTGTCCGCAATTCATGTGAAACATTGGCGATGAAATCTTCTCTCATTTTGTCGAGTTTTCTTTCCTCTGTCATATCACGTACAACAGCTACAGCTCCACGGATGAACCTTTTATTATAGAGCGGGCTGACGATGATGACCCAGGTACGTCCCTGTGCTGTGATTTCCCCAACCTGCTCTTTCTCCGTATTGACCGCAAGCTGGAATAGCTCCATGACTTCGGATGGGACGGCATCTGTATTCTCGGAAGCCAGGCCCTGCTCATAATACCAGTATCTCAAGAATACTTCGGCAGGCGGGTTCGTGATGAGGATGGTTCCATCACGATTAAAGGTGATCACTCCATCTGCCATACTGCTAAGAATGCTTGTCAGCTGTTCTTTTTCCTGACTCAATGCATTCATATTGAATTTCAACTGTCTGCCCATCTGGTTGAAGGCAGTGGCCAGTTCACCAATTTCATCATGAGTGAGGATGGGTACCTTTGTATCAAACTTTCCCCTGGCGACTTCGAAGGCTGCCTCCCTCATTTTTCGCAAAGGGGCAGTAATCCTCGTAGACAAGAAGAAAGCAAAAATTGTTGTCAGGACTATGGCGACGCCTGCAGCAAGCAAGATGAACTTGGTTGTCAGCCTTGTCGTCTCTTCCATTACTTCAAGCGACTGGTATATGAAGACTGCTCCATTTTCATTTTCAAATTGGTGAAGCGGAACACCAATCATTAAATACTGGGTATCATCCACTTCGTTGGAAACACCTGGCATGGAAGTAATCATATCTACAGTCTGGTCGTTCTTAAAAACGGCAGAAAGATCGTCATCATTCATAAAAAATGAAATGGGCACATGTGTCGTGTCTTCTCCACCAGGTGAGTAAAAATAAGTATTCTTATCCTTAACAATCGTTACCCTGGAATCATCGTCGACCATTTCCCATGCGATCTCTATACCTAATTGTTGTTCCTGGCCAGGGTGATCTTCCAGCACCCTGGCTATTTTTTCAGCAGTATTGGTCATTCCTCTCCTGGTTTCATTAATATGATAGTTTTCAAAGAATTCCATCAACATGACTGTCAGGATGAATAACACAAATGAAACGAGCAAAAGGATGGTAATCCAAAGCTTACCTACTACACTGCGCCAAAACATCATTCATTGACTACCTCGAACTTGTAGCCAACCCCCCAGACTGTCACAATCATCTTAGCAGCCTGTTCTGATACTTTATTCAGCTTCTCACGCAATCTTTTAACATGAGTGTCAACGGTACGCAAATCTCCGAAAAATTCATAATGCCAAACTTCCTTCAACAATTGCTCACGGTCAAAAACTTTATCTGGTGCTTTCGCAAGGAAGTAGAGCAGTTCATATTCCTTAGGCGTGAGGCTGACTTCTTTGCCATCTGCCAAAACCCTATGGGCATCATTATCAATGGTTAAATGAGGGAAAACAATCACGTCTTTTGCCGTCGTTTCTGTCTGCAAATAACTAGTGCTCGACGAACGGCGCAGCATTGCTTTGACCCTCAGAACAACTTCACGAGGGCTGAACGGCTTGACGATGTAATCATCAGTCCCAACCTCGAAGCCTTGTACCCTGTTCACTTCCTCACCCTTAGCGGTAAGCATAATCACAGGTGTTGACTTCTTTTCACGAAGGTCACGGCAGACCTCGATACCGTCTTTACCTGGCATCATCAAATCCAGAAGGATGACATCGTAATCGTTTGCAAGCGACTTCGCCAGCGCTTCATTGCCATCTTCTGCTTCATCAATTATATAGTTCTCTCTTTCAAGATACATCTTCAATAATCGTCTGATTCTTTCTTCATCATCCACTACTAAAATCTTTACGTCTTTTTCCATAAGGTATATCCCTCCCTGCGATTATTTTACATAAACAAGAGTCTTCTTTCCATGCTTTTTTAAAAAAGGCCTTCACTAAAGACAGTGAAGGCAGCCATAAATTTGACACAAATTAGGATCCTGCATAAGAATGCAGACCTGCGATAACAAGGTTAACTGCTACCAGGTTGAACATGATAATGATAAAACCGATGACCGCAAGCCAAGCGGACTTTTCGCCATGCCAACCTTTTGAAAGACGTAAGTGAAGGAATGCAGCATAGAAAAGCCAGGTAATCAATGCCCAAACTTCCTTCGGATCCCAGCCCCAGAAACGCGTCCAGGCAATCTGCGCCCAGATCATTGCAAATATCAACCCGCCAAGCGTGAATACCGGGAAGCCAATCAGTACCGAACGATAACCTATTTCATCGACGAGATCCATATTGATGTTTTTCGTCCATGGCTGCAATACAGCAGCAATGCGCTTGCGCAGGATAGCTCTTAATAATCCATATAATACTATACCCGCTGCTAGCGACCAAATAACCGTATTCAGCTTCTTCGCACTGATGATGGCAGGTGTCTCGAACAATGGTTCAAAGCGATTTTTATCAGTCAGCTCATATTGATGCGGACCAACCAAAGCAGGAATTGTGTATTCCTCTGTTGCTGGCTGTCCATCCTTGTTGATATAGTTGAAGTTCGCTGAGTAGTCTGTTGCTGCAAAGAAGCTCGATACAAATACAAAGCCAAGAGTACTGATCAATCCAAATAAAACAATTTCAAGCCATAATGTGCTTTTGCTTTTCTTCGACTGGTCAACACTTCTGACAAGATAAATCAGTCCTGCAGCAAAACTTACTGCCAGGATTGCTTGTCCAATCGCTGTTGTCGTTACATGGATATGGAGCCAGTAACTTTGCAAAGCCGGAATCAACGGGGTTACTTCCCTTGGGAACATACTTCCGTAAGCAATGATCAAAGCCGCTACCGGCAAGGTGAACAAGCCAAGCAATGGCGTTTTATAAATGAAATAAATAGCGATAAATGCCCCAACTAAGGACATTCCGAAGAATGTCGTAAATTCGAACAGGTTGCTGACCGGTGCGTGCCCTGAAGCGACCCACCTTAAAATAAAGAATGTCAATTGGGAAAGGAAGCCTGCAATCGTTACCAGGATCCCAATTTTCGCCCATTTATTAGGGGCATTTTTTCGATCTGCATGCCTTTTATCCTTGATTGCTCCCCCAAAAAATAATATACCAACTAAATAGAGGATAAACGCTGTAAACAGAAAGTTAGAACTCAACTCAACCATTAATTTTCCCTCCTTACTCCTTCTTGTCTTCGGCTACCTGGTCTTCTGGAGCCTCTATTCCTGAATCGGAGAAGACATCTTCTAGTTCTCTCTTCAAACCATGCCAGTTTTTATTCGTATGTGCTGCTGTCCAAACCTGGCCATTCACACGTCTTAACCATACTCGTCGATGGTTCCAGTATGCTCCCTGGATGACACCAATCATGAATATTAATCCACCAAGCCCAATGATCCAAAGGGTATGGTCTTTTCTGACAGTCAGGGCAGTAACATTCTTCGTTTCAATCCCTGCGAATGTCATCTTGTAATCATTTTCACCTAAAGGCTCGAGATTCTGCCTGATGGCTACGAAACTGACTTCACCTTCCGTATTCTCAGGAGAGAACATCTTGAAAATAAAAGCAGGATTATTAGGAATTCGAGACTTCGTAGCTGGTTCCCCATCATCATTGAATTCAAAATCCGGGAAATAGCTCATTATTTCAACTTTATAACCATTTCCTAAATCGTAATGCATTTCCGGATCATATAAATCTACTTCTACAGTACCAAATTGTTCTTGTGTTTCTTTATTCTCAAGATTTAATGACATTTTGTTCATTTCATCAAGCTTGTAATCAACCTGGTATAAAGCAAAACCGTCTACCTTTAGAGGTTTATTAACCTGGATTGCCTGGTCACGGACCTTTTCAAGCTCAGGTTTTTCCCCGGGGATTATTTCCCCCTGCCTTTGATATAAAGTAGCATTGGTCTGATAGTTTTTCACAACAGTCCCTGCCTTGTTGATGGCATCCTGGAAGACTTCCTCATCTTTATCTTTGTCGTATACTTCAAAGATGAATTGATTGTTTTCAAGATAATATTGGCCTTCTGTACCTGGGATTGCTTTTGTTTCGCCTTCCCTTAACCAGAGGATTTCATCCACATACATTCCAGGTACGAACCTGAGCATGCCCCCTATCAAAAAGATGATCAGGCCAAGGTGATTTACATAGGGACCCCATCGAGAAAATCGATTTTTCTCGGCGAGGATATCTCCATTCTCCTCACGCAGTTTATAGCGCTTTTTCGTCAGATTTTCTTTAATCTTACCTACTGCTTCATCTGACAACTCGGCATCTGACATACCGAACATTCTCTGGCGCTTTAAAAAGCTTTCATGCCTTGACACTCGTTGATTTTTAAGGGATCTATATAACGGAACCACCCTGTCAAGACTTGCGATAACAAGTGATATTCCTAGCCCAGCGATTAGAAGCAAATACCACCAGGAGCTGTAAAGGTTGTGGAATCCCAGATCATAATAAAGTTTACCAAGCCAGCCATATTGCTCTTCATAATATTCCCATGCCGGCATGACTGGCGGAATATACATTTCCTGTGGAAAAATCGTACCCAATGAGGATGCGATCAAGAGGATGACGATCAGCCATACCCCTACCTTCACTGATGAAAAGAAATTCCAGATTTTATCGATGATTGTCTTGTTATAAGTTTGGGACCGGCGCGCGCTACCTTCATAGCGCATATCAACGAGCTGCTTTTCTTTCTCTTTTTCTTCCAGCAGTCTTCCGCAAGATTCACATAGGATCGTTCCCTGCGGATTTACATGGCCGCACTCACATTTTACTTCGTTCATAGTAAAAACTCCCTGTTCCCCTTACTATTTTTAAGGTTTTATCTGTTCCATGAAATCACGGACTGTTTTTTCATCTAATTCCCCGGTATGGCTTTTTAAGACAATGCCTTCTTTGTCAATCAAAAAAGTGATTGGCAGCGGGTTAATACCATAAGCGGCCTGGACTGGTCCATCGTCGATCATGACCGGGAAAGTCATCCCTTTTCGCTCAATGAACCTATTTACAGCAAGTTCTGATTCACCGGAGTCAATTGCCAGGACCTGGACACCCTGATCCTTGAACTGCTGGTACTGATTTTCAATATAAGGCATCTCTCTCTCGCAAGGTTTGCACCATGTTGCCCAAAAATTAAGGAAAACTCCTTGTCCTTTATAATCAGAAAGCCTGTGTTTATTGCCTTCCATATCCACAAGGACAAAATCAGGAGCAGGTTTTCCAATCACAATCTTCTGGTTTTTATCCTTATTCATGTTGGCGTATAATGTATAGCCAACAGCCAGAACCATAACCGCAAGAATAATAGTTCGAGTGATTAGACGCTTCTTTTTCATTCCTAAACCTCCCACCGTATTTCTCCCTCATTATAACATTACAACTGCCATTAGTCGGTAAGTCTATGATTTTTTCATAGCCAGGACACGGAGCTGCTTAACCTCATGATGTGTAAGCTCCCTGATTTCCCCAGTTCTTAAGCCGTTCAGCGTCAGGAATCCATATTTTTCTCTTTTCAGCTTTAATACTGGGTGCCCAATTGCTTCAAACATCCTCCTGACCTGTCTGTTCCGGCCCTCATGGATGGTAATTTCAACGATTGCGGTATCTTTCTTTTTATCGACACTCAGCATTTTCGTCTTTGCAGGCGCCGTTTTCCCATCTTCAAGCATGACGCCACGAGCCAGGCTCGTCAGCTTTTCTTTTGAAGGGATCCCCTTCACCTTCGCCACATACACCTTATCTATTTCATTACTTGGGTGCATGAGCAAATTCGCAAATTCACCATCGTTCGTCAACAATAGCAGTCCCGATGTATCATAATCCAGCCGTCCTACAGGATAGATCCGCTGTTCGATTGTCTGGAAAAAATCCGTAACCACTTTGCGTCCTTTATCATCCTGTACGCTCGAAATAACTCCGCGGGGTTTGTAAAACAAGAAATAAACCGGTTCTTCCCCTTCAATCTGCACTCCATCCACTTCTACTCTGTCAGATGAAGTCACCTTCCGGCCAAGTTCTTTGACAACACTGCCATTTACCTTGACTCTTCCTTCGAGGATCAATTCCTCGGCTTTTCTTCTCGATGCGATTCCTGCATGAGCAATCACTTTTTGCAGTCTTTCCATGAAGGTCACTCCTATTTAATATCAATTACCTATGGTTAATATTAATATCTAATCCATCCCTATGAATTATGACATAAGTCTCGCTGTTTTCAAAGTAAGCAATGGCTTAAAAAGTGAAAAATAAATAGGGAATGTTAATTGTTCTTTAACATTGTTTCGTTAAGCTCACCTGCTAAACGGATATTTTCCTTATATAACGTTGCTTAAAAATAGGGTGTTTACCAATCTTTGTTGATCGCGAAGGTATGAAGAATCTTAAGAGGAGAATTTCCTGCTATTGTAGATAGATGGTGCCTATGAAGCTGGATTAAGAGGAGATATTCCGGTTAACTGCTAAAAATCAGACGAAATCTAGCAATTTAGATCAAATAAGCGGAAAAAACAACCCTTATTTTTAAGAAAAGAAGGATCGATTCCATTTTAACCGGAATTCTTCCGTTTATTTTCAAATACAATATTCCTGCTGCAAGGGGCAAAAAAAAGATACCCGCTGGAGGTATCTTCTTTATTTGGAAAACATGAATGTGACGACGATGATGGCTGTTATGATGGCAACTGCGTCAGCAAGGAGGCCGACTTTAAGTGCATCTCCCATTTTTTTGATCCCGACTGCTCCGAAATAAACGGTGAGGACATAGAAAGTTGTATCGGTGCTTCCCTGAAGGGTCGCTGCTAGAGTGCCGATAAAAGAGTCCGGCCCGTGGACACCAATCAGGTCGCTGGTAATTCCGAGTGCCGCTGTACCTGAGATTGGCCTGATCAGCGCGAGCGGAACAATTTCTGCAGGAATTCCCACCATCTCAAGTCCAGGACGAATCCAATTCACCATTACATCAAGTGCGCCGGAGGCCCTGAAAACCGCAATGGCGACCATCATCCCTACCAGGAATGGCATGATGGACACAGCCATTTTGATCCCTTCCTTGCCGCCTTCTACAAAACTTTCATATGTGGGAACTTTTTTATACGTTCCATAGATCAGGATAAAAGCGATCAAAACAGGGATGAACCATAATGATATCGCAGATACAATTTCCATTTGATTCACCCCTTCTTGCTTCTTCTATAGTAAAAGAAACGATCTATTAATATTGCTGCAAAAGCAGAGACAGCGGTTGCTACAAGCGTCGGTCCAACGATATCTGTCGGGTTGGCGGAATCATAATTCATTCTGATTGCGATTACAGTGGTTGGAATGAGGGTGATGCTTGCTGTGTTGATCGCAAGGAATGTGATCATCGACCGGCTTGCTTCACTTTTCCCATCATTCAAGTCCTTTAGTTCTTCCATTGCCTTAATCCCAAGAGGGGTAGCAGCATTCCCTAGACCAAACATATTCGCAATCATATTCGATAGTATGTAGCCCATTGCTGGATGGCTGGGAGGAACTTCAGGGAACAGCTTTGAAATGAACGGCTTAAATAATGCAGAAAGCTTGGATAATAGCCCTGAATCTTCAGCGATTCTCATCATGCCGAGCCAGAAAACAAGGATGCTGATCAATCCGATACTAAGTGTGATCGCTTCCTTTGCACCTGTAAAAACAGCTTCATTCACCTCAGCCATTGTGCCATTCATCATCGCAAATCCAAGGCTGATTAGAATCATGAACACCCATATATAATTAACCATGTTCATTGACCCCTGCTATTGAGGTAAAGATGTTTTTAAAAAGATCAAAAAATGACTTTTCTTCTTCTTTGTCTACTTTGTAATAGACCGGTAAACTGGCAATCTGCTGATCGTTTAGGTAAACATTCGCACGGCCAGCGATAGGGTCTCTCATATCATCCTCATTCGGAGCCAACTTTTTCAATCTGTACTCTACCCTGACCAGATCTTCTTCTTCGGAAGTCAGCGGGTAAACAAATGAATGATCCAGATAAACTTTATCTTTATAGTGGGATTCTTTAATCCCTTTAACTTTTCCTTTTGAAAGAAGTTCAGCAATATCGTAATTTGAAAATGCTGTTTCAAACATCTGGATGTGGTCATTCCAATCATCAGGTGCATTTAGAGTGACAGCAATTAATCCAAAATCATCCTTTTGGGCGGTTGAGACTAATGTTCGTTTCGCGCGCTTTGTATAGCCCGTCTTTCCTCCTGTACTATATTTATACTTCTCTGTCAGAAGCCTGTTTTTATTTTTCCAGACTCTGTCCCATGTTTCAGTTGGATTTGGAGCTCTGTGAACTTTTGTCCCAGAAATCTCCTTGTACACTTCATTTTCCATTGCATAGCGAGTCAAAATTGCCATGTCATAGGCTGTGGAAACATGATTCTCATGATCATCCAATCCGTGGGGGTTCGCAAAATGTGTATTTTGCATACCGATTTGCTGGGCTTTTTCGTTCATCATGTATACAAATCCATCGAGGCTGCCACCTACATGTTCCGCGATGGCGACGGCAGCATCATTACCAGATCTCAGCATCAATCCATACACCAGATCCTCCAGCCTGATTTTTTCTCCCGGCTTCAAATAAATAGAAGATCCTTCGGCACGGACCGCCTTCTCGCTTACTTTCACCTTCTCATCCAATTTGCCAGATTCTATCGCAAGAATCGCCGTCATGATCTTTGTAATACTGGCAATCCTGCTTACTTTGTGTGCATCTTTCTCAAATAAGACCCTGCCAGATTCCTGTTCTATCAAAATAGCGCTTCGGGCACTTACTGAAACAGTAGCCTGTGCTGTTTGAGGAATGCTGTAAATCAACAGAGTGGCAATTAACAATAATTTTATCGAAATCCTTTTCATTGACAGACCCTCGTCTCCTTTGGCAGTTTGTACAAGTTTATGCAGGACAAGGTGTGTTATGACACAAATCGGAGGGAGAGAACAGCGTGGCCTTAATATTCCCCTTGATTTTAATAAATCAAGTCATGAAAAAAGGAACAGCTTTTAAAATAGCTGTTCCCTGGCTTTCATTATCTGGATTGAAGCATTTTTGTCCGGTAATCTGTTTCGTAATATTCAAGCTCTTCGCGGGCTCTTTGAAACCCGCTTTCAAGGCTGACCATCAGTTCATTCAGGTGAGCAGGCACAGTCTGCCTGAACTTGATTGCATTTTTACCAGTATAGGCGGCTCTGCTGTCTTCATACCAAGCATCACTTTTAGGAGAGAAGAACTCTTCGATGCATTGATAGTAGATACGGTATAGTGTTTTCTCAGCTGCCGGCTTTGAGAATACTTCTGCCTGGAGGATCACCTTGCAAGCGTCCAGGCCTTCATCGGAGTATACAGCCAGCTTTCGAAGGCTGGAAAGAACGATTTTATAGTATTCTTCATCTGACGTCTGCCCTTGTATTAGTTCTTCAAGGGTTGTTTCATTCAGGTAGTTTTCTAGCTTTACAACGGTATCCGCCAGAAATCCCCTTACTTCTTCGATTTGTGTTTTTACGATTGAATTCCCCAAACTGACACCCCCAATGGATTTTAACCATTCCTTATTGCGAGACTTGCTGCTCTCCTATGGCTCTAATGAAGAACATCATTCTGGAATCGGTTCACATAGATGTATACCCGCAACCAAGAATGTAAAGAACCTGTGAGAAAAGATTCAAAGTTTTACGGAATTAGACTGGCTGGACAATATAATCTAAAGGAGAGCGCACTTCATATGATCCTTTTTGCTCTATGCCTTCATAGATCCCCGGAATTTTATTGAAATCTAGGCCTTTGAAAAGTTCCGCAAATTCTCTTTGTTCATTTATATATACCCTTTTGCGGTGTCGATATCCAGGATTTTTCAACAATGCAGCCAGTGCCACCAAATCCCTCATGTATACTTCCTTACCGCCAGCTTTGAAGATGGGATCCTGAGCAAATGGAGTGATACTTGCAGCCAACTCATCAAAAAACCTTACATAAAGGACATGCAGGGTTTTCTCCTTGCCATCTTCTACAAAAGTGACTTCGCTTCGGTTGAAAAAATCCTCCGAGGTGTTTGATTTTTCTTTTTCAAGTTCATAACCAATACATTGCTTAATAAGCATGGTATTCCTCCCGTTGGACATTCATTCTTAATTAAATCCTTATGTAGAAAAAATGCTTTTAAATGCCTGCAAACTGGCACCCGTCCAAGCATTTCATAAATAATTATTTTGATTTTATCATAAATTCTAAACTTTGTGCACAAAAGCTATTGATCTGCTTCCATTGTTTCCTGGAATTTCTCAAAGAATAAATCTGCGTCATCCTGCACATCGTCCTCCACATGATCGGGAAGAGGAGGAAGCTCGTTTATATTTTTCAAGCCAAAGTAATCCAGGAATTCTTTTGTTGTTCCATATAGGATAGCTCGTCCAGTACCCTCTGCTCTGCCAACCTCTTTAATCAGCGCTCTTGATGAAAGCGTATGAAGCGGCCTTTCCGTTTTCACTCCGCGGATTTCTTCAATTTCAGCTCTAGTAATTGGCTGCTTATAAGCTACAATCGCCAAAGTTTCTAGGGCAGCTTGTGACAAATGAGCAGTTCCCGGTGATTCAACAAGCTTCTTTAAATAACCAGCATGTTCTTTTTTCGTGGCCAGCTGGTACACACCGGCCAGCTGTACGATTGTTATGCCGCGGTTTTCGTCTTTTTCATAATCCTGCTTAAGTTCGGTAACAATTTCATTTGCCTGGATTTCGTCCACTTCAAGCACAGCTGTAATTTGCTTCATGCTCAAACCCTCATCACCTGCTGCAAACAGAAGGCTCTCCAATATTCCTTTCCACTTCACTATTCCCACGAGTTTACTCCTTTCTGGCTGTCATGTATATTTCAGCAAAGTTCCGCTCTTGCTCTATGTCGATTTCTTTCCGTTTAATCAACTCTAAAATCGCCAGGAATGTAACGACAATGTGCTCGCGGTCAGATTCGGGAAACAAATCATTGAAATTTTTCCTTTCGCCGCTTTTTCTCAAGAAGCTTAAGACCTCATCCATCCTTTTTTCAATGGAAATTTCCTGACGGGCGATTTTAGTTGAAATTGGCCTTTGCAGCTTTTTCCTTCTTAATAGCTTTTGAAATGCACCCAGCATGTCATACAAAGAGATATCCAAGTCTGTATTTTCACCCTTGGTTTCGAGGGCATATTCCGTAAGGTCACTTGGGGGTTTGGTATACATAAGTCCCCGTTCCTCTTCAAGTGATTTCAGGTCAATCGCTGCCTCTTTGAACTTTTTATATTCAATCAATCTCTCCACAAGTTCATTTCGCGGATCGCCATCATCATCAAATCCAAAATCATCTTCCAGTTCTTCCTCATGCTTAGGAAGGAGCATCTTGCTTTTGATTGCCAACAGGGTCGCTGCCATTACAAGATATTCACTTGCGACATCCAGCTGCAGTTCCTTCATTGCATGAATGTACATTAAATATTGTTCCGTTATTTCCGCTACTGGTATATCGTAAATATCAATCTCCAAAGTATTGATCAAGTGCAGAAGTAAATCCAACGGACCTTCAAAGGCCTCGATTTTCACATTATATTGCATCATTTCCCACCAAAATTCCTATATTGAACTGCATCATTATATAAGTATAGTAGATTCACTTCATGTTATCCATTACTAATTTACATCGTTAAAACTGAAGTTATTGTAAAAAGTAGGCGATGCGCCCAAACCTTTCTCCTTGTTCCTGCATATGCTGTGATTGAATACTAGGCTATTTCACTAATAGGAGGTATGTTAAATGTCTGATGGAAAAGGTTATGGTTACGGTGCAGGGTTTGCTTTAATCGTCGTGCTTTTCATTTTGCTCATCATCGTTGGTGCTGCCTGGTTATAAGCTTGTGCAATCCCAATGAAGAAGATGCCCGGCACTGGCCGGGCTTTTTTATTTCGAGCTGAGCGGCACTTGTTCCTTTTATCATTTTACTGATTATATGCTAAGCTAGTAGTACTTGATAGGGGGTTAATTCATGATTAAATATCCAATATCCTATATACAATATCTCGCTCATTTCCATGGAGACAGAGATTATTTTGAATGCCATGAAATACTGGAAGAATATTGGAAAGCGACAGATGCCGGCAATAAAAAATCCATTTGGGTGGCACTAATCCTTTTGGCGGTATCAAATTACCATCATCGCCGGAAAAATTTCTCAGGAGCTTTACGGACTTTAGATAAATCACTGGAAATCTTCTCAAACGATAAAGATGCGGTTAATCAGTTGGGAATTGATCCTGACCTTTTGTCAGGAACACTGCGTAAAAGAAAAGAAAACTTACTTAACAAGATTCCTTATACAAGCTTTAACCTTCCTTTAGTTGATAAGGAACTTGAAAGGCTTTGCCTTGAAGAATGCAGACAAAACGGATTTACTTGGGGGACCTGCAGCAATCTCGAGAACTTTGATTTAATCCATCGACATTCTCAACGTGATCGAAGCGATGTCATTACAGACCGGCAAATGGCTCTTGAGGATAGGAAAAAAAGAGACAAAAAATAAAAGGCAGTTGGATTTAACATCCACTGCCTTCTGCACTATTGTCTACCTCACTGCACTTTTCAAAAAAGGATGCTGTTTCAGCATTAGCAACTGCTGTCCATTCAGGAAACATCTCCTGCAGGGAGTTGACCATACGCCTTCCTATTCCCTGGTGGCGGTGTGATGGGTTCACTGAGATGTGCATAAGCTGCATCAGTTTATCATCAGTGAAGTTAACACCCAAAAGCCCGATGATATCTTCTCCGTCCTTCCACAAAAACAGCTGCCATGAATCATCACTTTCATAACTCCTCATCGTCTGCTGAAGTTTTTTCAAATCCTTTTCATTTGGCATAAAAGATAATAATCCCATCGCGATCTTTTCAAATGCCTTTTTATATCGAATTAACATAGATATCCCTCATTGTGGTTTGCCAATAATAATGGAATGATAACAAATCTATTTTTTCCATTTTTCATCCAACTTAAACCCTTGGTTCCCCTTTTAATGGAAGCGAAAAAATCACATGTAATAACACGGTTTTAATAATATATGTTTTTCCTCGAATGATGGTTCAATATTTTACTTGAATTGATAATATCATACATAATCTAAAACGATACTTCAAATCTTTTCTGAGACTTATTGTCCCGGTACGATGAAAAACCAGTAATAGGCTCCCCAGCCAACAGACATCAAAAGCAATAACAGGAATAACAGCCAATTGTTCTTTCTCAAACGGAATCCCTCCCAATCTGTAATTCTACAACAAGACCGGGTTTTTCGCCAACGAAGCGAAATTTCCACTTTTTAACCTTTAAAAAAAGCTGCGCAAAAGCAGCTTTAATATCTTACCTTTTCTTTAAAAGGAAGATCTAATTTTACCATATCCTCGAATGTTTCGCGGCGAACGACAAGGGTGTCCTTTGAATCTTCCAGGAAAACCACTGCCGGTCTAGGCAAGCGATTATAGTTATTGGCCATTGAATACCCATAGGCACCGGTGCAAAAAACAGCCAATACATCCTGGTCTCCAGCCTTTGGCAGCGGAAGGTCCCAAATTAGCATATCACCTGATTCACAGCACTTACCGGCAATCGATACAGTTTCATCAGGTTTGTCCATCACTCTGTTCGCAAGGACTGCTTCGTATTTAGCCTGGTACAAGGCAGGTCGGATATTGTCGCTCATTCCTCCATCGACAGCTACGTACTGGCGCACATTCGGTACATCCTTTCGCGAACCAACTCGATAAAGTGTTGTTCCTGCATCCCCTACCAGAGAACGACCTGGCTCGATCCAGATTTCCGGCATTGCCATTGAAAAATGTGAAGCTTGCTTTTTCACTTCAGCAATGATTTCCTCTACATATTGAGCTGCTGGGATTGGATCATCTTCGTCTGTATAACGAATCCCAAAACCTCCGCCAAGATTAAGCACTGTAGATTCAAAATTAAGTGCTTGTTTCCACTGATGAAGTTTTTCAAAGATTTTCTGTGCAGCAAGGATGAAGCCAGTTGTTTCGAAGATTTGCGATCCAATGTGGCAGTGCAGACCAAGAACTTCGATATGTTGATCCTCCAGGCAAAGTTCAATCGCCTTATCTGCTTGTCCATTCTGTAAATCGAATCCGAACTTGGAGTCTTCCTGGCCCGTTAAAATATAATCATGGGTATGCGCTTCAATGCCGGGTGTAACTCGCAGTAAAACCTTTATTTTCGTATTTTTTTCTTTACAGATTTCCTTGAGCATTTCCAGCTCATAAAAGTTATCGACAACAATACAGCCGATATTGTGTTCGATGGCCATGATCAGTTCTTCACGGCTTTTATTGTTTCCATGAAAATGGATTTTTTCTGTCGGGAAGCCAGCAGCAAGAGCTGTATAAAGTTCTCCGCCTGATACAACATCCAGCGAAAGATTTTCCTCAGCCGCCAACTGCACCATTGCCACAGTTGAAAAGGCTTTACTTGCATACGCCACTTGAGCGGTTATACCAGCATTCTCAAACGTTTTTTTGAACGCTCTTGCCCTGTCCCTGATTAAGGCAACGTCATAAACATACAGCGGAGTTCCATACTTCTCAGCCAGCTGGATTGTATCAACACCGCCAATTTCCAAATGTCCTAGTCGATTAACTGTTGCAGTTCCATGAAATTCCATGTTGTCCCCTCATCCCTTGCCATTTAAGATCATAATTTTCATTGTTCAGTCAATTCAGCATAACCTGTTCTTTCGCGCTGTTAAGCTATCCATCTGAAAAAGATAAACAAATAGACAGTTCATCTGGTGAACTGTCTATTCTATTTTTCGCTTTAAGTCTTTAGTAAATTAAAAACACTTTATCATAATTTGAGGGAACGTGCAATTGCTTCCTGGTCAGGATTTTGATGGCTGCTTATAGCGATTCCGCGCATGGACGATGCTTGGACGGATTTTCGAACCTGGCACAGCTCTCCTGATCAAAATCTGCATAAAGGCAACAGGATGAAAAGGAATGAATGGCCATAGATAAGGTGTGTTCAAGGATTTGATACTAGCAAGCAGCAACAGCCATATTGTGGTGCCGGCAACAAAGCCGGGGATATGGAAAATGGCCGTCGAAATCAGCAGAAATACCCTTCCTATTTTATTCGCTATACTAAGTTCATAACTTGGTGTCGCATAAGTGCCGATTGCCGCCACAGCTACATAAAGGATAACTTCTGGCACAAACATCCCTACATCGATGGCAATTTGCCCAATCAGGACTGCAGCAATTAAACCCATCGCTGTCGATAGAGGGGTCGGAGTGTGAATGGCTGCCATTCTTAGGAACTCTATACCGCCATCCGCAAGCATGATTTGCAAGAAAATCGGAATATTCGACTCTTCATTTGGCCCGATAAAGGAAATTTTCTCAGGAAGCAGATCCGGATTCTGAACAAATAAGTACCATAACGGCAATAGCAAAAGGGATGCAAGAACACCAAGGAATCGGATCCAGCGAACCATCGTTCCGACCCCAGGTGATTGTCGGTACTCTTCAGCATGCTGAAGATGATGAAAATAGGTTGTTGGCGTAATGATGACGCTTGGTGATGTATCAACATAAATGAGAACATGTCCTTCAAGCAGGTGGGTTGCAGCCACATCAGCTCTCTCCGTGTACCTTACAAGCGGGTATGGATTATAGCCTTGTTTCACTAAAAATTCTTCGATGGTTTTATCAGCCATCGTAATTCCATCAATTTCGATTGCCTTTAGCTCTTTTTTGATGACATTGATCAAGTCGGGATTTGCTATATCTTTAATATAGCCAATGGCAACATCTGATTTTGACCTTTCTCCTACCTTCATCATCTCAAAACGCAGGTTCTCGTCTCTGATTCGCCTTCTTGTCAGTGCTGTATTGACAATAATATTTTCAACAAAGCCATCCCGGGAACCACGCACAACCTTTTCTGTATCTGGCTCTTGCGGCTGTCTTCCTGGATAGCTTCTGACATCAACGACTAACCCTATTCCTTCCCCCTCGACCAATATGACAATGAGACCCGAAAGAACCTGATCGACCAGTTCATCCATCGTTTTGATTTTTTCTACAGACTGGTGGGTAATCCGGTTTTCGACAATCTCTTGCAGATGGGTAGAAAGTTTTTCATTATCGTTGATGTCCACTAGCTCTTCAACAATATGTACGATGAAGCTAGTATCACACAAACCATTCACATAATAAAAATGGACATTCTTTTTAAGGATTTTCAGCTTCCGAACTCCAAGGTCAAAACTGGCTTCCAGGCCGACGCGTTCTTTCATATACTTTTCAGCCTCGTCCAATGATTGCGGGATAGGAAGCTTGTCATTCTTCTTTGGCATAGAATCCACTCCTTTCAAGGATGATTTCCACTGCTTTCTTCGTGATTGGTGAACCTATTTTATAATGGTCTCGCCTGGCCATTTTACCGATATCACCTATTCCAATTATTAATGGGACATCAAGCGTATCCAAACAGTACACCGTATCTCCGTTAATTCTGCCCATTTCAAGTTCCGGTACTCCATGTTTGTCAACACCATAGGGGGTGAGTTCACCATCCCGATCTATGCAAAAATCCACTCGGCTCCATTCTGCCATATGCGTTTTCGAAGCGACTGCAATGGCTCCAAGCACCTCAATGTCATCGTGCTCAGCGACGTATTTGAGCGCCTTCTCCCCTGCTCCTTCTCCAAGAAAACCACTATCATCGAACATGACCAATACAGGGTCCTTTGCTGCCTTTTTGATTAATTTAACAAGATGCGGTCCCGAAAGGACAGAAGGATTGCCATGAGAAACAGAGATGCAGCGCCCGCCTACTTCTGCAGCCACGTGCTCAACTGCACGCCGGGCATAATCATCGCCATCTGTAATTAAGATTACCTTCCTTTTTTCGGCCATTCTTTGCCGTCCTTTCTGCCACTCATTTTTTCAAATATCTTAAATAAATGTTACCGAAACCGTTGCAGGCACTAACTCCAGTTTAAAAACGACTGAGCCCATTGATTATCGTCCTACAAAGTAAATCCAATGGAATAATGAACCGAATATTTTTCCCAGTACAATCGCCATCAGCAATGTCTCAAGCTTATCATCTACCCTGACTCTTTTCGCAAGGATTGGCAGTACATTCAAGACTTCTGTCAACGCAGCTGCCAGCATACCGACAAATACTCCCCCCGCCAACCCAAGTGGGATCGTGATGTAGGGAGAGAAGCTCATCACAGGGTCTCTCAGGCTTCCGGCTGTTCCGAGCAGGGCACCGCATACCACCGCCCACTCATACCAGGAAATCAGCTTCATCGTCTTTGTCAGCTGTGTGAGTCTGGGAATCACTCCGAGCACCGATAAGAAAGCTACAAAACCAGATCCTACAGCAAGCCCGCTCGCCAGCCCGATGAGAATAATCAACAAGATACTAATCGTCATGAATATGTTTCACGCTTTCCTTGTTTTCGTGAAGGATCACATATTGATCGAGAGATTGCTGATAGTTGAACATTTCTACTTCAAGCGGGCTAGGTTCTTCATTCAGCCTCTTTTTAAATACATGGTTAAAAAACAGGATCATGCCGAGGCCAATGCCAATTGAGTAGGGAATCTGGAATAGCAGCGGCTTCGCAACCTCTTTCCCTGTCATGATAAAATAAAGCCGCTGATGCACCGTCTGCATGCTGACATCTTCATGGAAATTCATGATGGTCAACGCTGCACCGAAAAATAACAGGAACCATACAAGGATAAAAAAGGGGATTGACATCCCTTTCTTCTTGTAAATCACCTCAATAATCGTTTGCGGAGGGCCAACAGTCTGGATTTCATGATCAGGGTATATCTCTGAAATGAAACGAATGACCTTCATGACATCGACAATGTGTATATGGTCCTTTGGCAAGATCTTTTTAACCTGAAGAGCAGCCAAATCCTGATAAATCTCTTCACTAGCGATGATTTGCGCAATATCCTTCATTATTAGGGATTGCTCAGGTTTGACCTGGACGCGATTCCGCATACGGATATAAATCGTTTTTTCCATCAGATTCACTTCCAACACAGTGTTTTCCTCGTATATTTAGTATGTATTCCAGCAGATATTTCATGAAGTCCAATAATTGGTTAAGGTGGCAGGCTTCCTTTTTGGGATATGTGCATTATTGGAGATCTGTTTTTCCATAATCTTGGTTTTAGGATGCCAATGCGCTTCATTGGTGACCTCTTTTTCCTGAATCTTGTTTTTTTTACGCCAATACACTTCATTGGTGACCTCTTTTTACCTGAATCTTGGTTTTTCGGGCGCCAATGCGCTCAATAGGTGACTTAATAGAAGCTATTTCTCCCCTCGAAAGATTGTTAGTTAAAGGGAAACAAAAAAAAGCCATATGGATTCAAAGATCCATACGGCCTTTCATTTGCTGCAGTATTTTCTTTTCGAGGCGTGAGACTTGAACCTGGGATATGCCCAGTCGGACTGCAACTTCGGATTGAGTCTGATCCTTATAGTACCTCAAGTACACGATCAGCCTTTCCCGTTCGTCCAGCTCGTTAATCGCCTCTTTTAACGCAATTTTATCAAACCAGCGCCCTTCTTCCCCGTTGTCTATCTGGTCCAGCAGGGTAATGGGGTCGCCGTCGTTCTCGTACACCGTTTCATGGATGGATGCTGGACTGCGGCTTGCTTCCTGCGCCATGATCACATCTTCCGGTGATAGTTCCAGAAACTCGGCTATTTCGTTGACAGTCGGTACCCTGCCCAAAGTTTTGGAAAGCTCGTCTTTGGCTTTCCGTATCTTATTCCCGGTTTCCTTTAGCGACCTGCTCACTTTCACGGTGCCGTCATCCCGGATGAAACGCTGGATTTCCCCAATAATCATTGGGACGGCATACGTTGAAAATTTTACGTCATACGAAAGGTCAAATTTATCAACTGATTTTAAGAGGCCGATGCTGCCAATCTGGAACAGGTCGTCCGGTTCATATCCCCTGTTGAGGAAGCGCTGAACGACAGACCATACGAGCCGCATATTCTTCTGGACGATTAAATCTCTGGCCGCCTGGTCACCCTGCTGGCTTCTCAAAATCAGTTCTTTGACTTCATGGTCCTTAAGATACGTTTGGCTATTATCCTTTTTTACCTCCACATCCATAGGCAGAACTCCCTTAATTGCACAGCGCTTTGCTCTTTGACAGGTGCTTTTTCAAACGAATCTCTGTCCCAAAGCCGGGCTCTGATCTCACTTGTACTTCGTCCATGAAATTTTCCATAATCGTAAAGCCCATACCGGACCTTTCAAGCTCAGGCTTAGAGGTATACAGTGGCTGCATGGCTTCATCGATATCCGGAATCCCTATTCCTTCATCCCTGATCACCATTTCTACCATTCCATCCTCAAGCATCACAGAAATGAACACTTTTCCATCTGGATTGCTTTCGTATCCATGAATAATCGCGTTCGTTACCGCTTCAGATACGACCGTCTTGATTTCGGTCAGTTCGTCCATCGTTGGGTCCAGCTGCGCAATGAAGGCAGCGACAGTGACGCGGGCGAAAGACTCGTTCTGGCTTAATGCGCTAAAATGAAGATTCATCTCATTCTTCATATATCAAGCAACCCCCAATCTCTCTAATGCATATTCTTCTGTCGGTTCAAGACGGATAATCTTAAATAGTCCCGACATATCAAATAATCTCTTGATTGGCGGAGAAATTGCGCATACAACCATTTCTCCATGAAGCTGCTTGATTTGTTTATACCTGCCTAAAACTACCCCAAGACCTGAACTATCCATAAATGTAAGATGTTCGAGGTTCAAGACAATGTGGCGGACTTCTTCGTTTTCAAGGGCTTTTGTTGCCTGCTCGCGAAGCTGGTCTGCGGTATGGTGATCCAATTCACCACTTACTCGAATTAATAAGACGTCATGCTTCACTTCGATATCAATGTTAAGACTCACTATCCAAAGCCTCCTTATCTGGTATAGTGAGTCAAATTCTCCATTGATTCAGGCAAATCCTTCTTAAGAACAAAACTAGTGCCCATTCGCTAAAACTAGATGGAATGGCAGAGTTTTCGACATTCTCTTTCAAAAATTCACATTATTGCTGGCTTCCTGCTCTCGTAAACATTCCAAATGAGCGTTTATACAATGTCCACCAGCTAGCTTTTTCTACCGTCGCATCAGCAACAAGAGGTGTTTCAGCAAGAGTTTTGCCGTCTTTGACCAGTTTCAAAGTGCCTACCTTGTCACCTTTTTGGACAGGTGCTTTAAGGCTCTTATTCAAAGTGATTTTCTGCTTTACATCCTTGACGTCTGCACCTTTTTTAGTCAATAGTGAGACACTTTCAGATGTGACAGCATTGATTGTCTTCTTGTCACCTTTGCTGATGGCTGCTTTACCAAGTGCATGGCCTTTCTTGAACATAGGATGTGTCTGGTATTGGCTGAAAGCATAATCCAGCATTTTCGTTACCTGTGCATTCCTTGCCTTGGAGGTTGGGGCTCCAAACACGACGGCAATCGCACGCATGCCATCCTTTTGAGCTGTAGCCGTCAGGCAATATTTCGCCTCATTTGTAAATCCTGTTTTCAGTCCATCCACTCCTGGATAAAAACGAACAAGCTTATTCGTATTGACCAGCCAGAATTTCTTTTCAGAATCCTCCCGGAGATAGTCTTCATACGTTCCAGTGAATTTAGTAATTTTTTCATATTTCAGCAACTCTTTTGCCATCATGGACATGTCATATGCTGAACTGTAATGACCATCGACAGGCAATCCGGTCGTGTTCTTGAATACTGTATTCTTCAAACCGAGCTCTTTTACTTTCTCATTCATCATTTTGACGAAAGCTTCTTCAGACCCGCCAATTCGTTCAGCCATGGCAACTGATGCATCATTTCCTGATCCGATTGCAATTCCTTTCAGCAATTGCTCAACTGTCATTTCTTCTCCTGGCTCAAGGAAAATTTGTGAACCTCCCATAGAAGCAGCATATTCACTGGCCCGGACTTTTTCGTCCATTTTCAGCCTGCCTTCATCCAATGCTTCCATGATTAAGAGCATAGTCATGATTTTTGTCATGCTGGCTGGCGGGAGTTTTTCATGACTGTTTTTATCAAATAAAACCTGACCAGTATCACGTTCAATCAAAATAGCTGAACTGGCATCATCAGCCAGTCCCGGGTCTCCCTCATTTGCGTACCCTATTGGGGATGTAATTGCAGCGCCCATCATAAAAACAAGCAGTATACTCGTCAACTTTTTCAGATTCATGGCCATAACCCTCCTATCTTTATAGGGTCTATTTTTTCCAACGAATCCATTTTTATACAATCAAGGTATATAAAACCTTGATTTTCTGCACACAAAAAAGCGAAGAGTTGCCTCTTCGCTTCTTCCTGCATCTATTTATTCAGTGATTTCTTCATGAACCAGAATAGGTGCTTCTACATGTTCACTTGTTACCTTAATATTTTCATACAGCATTTCCTTCACTTCATTTACATCCTCAAAGTTGCTATAGATTGTAAGAAGTGAATCGCCTTTTTCGACTTTATCGCCAATTTTCTTGCGCAATACCAAACCTACTGCGAGGTCGATTACAGATTCTTTCGTAGCTCTTCCTGCGCCAAGAAGCATAGCTGCTGTTCCTACTTCGTCAGCAATGATTTCAGAAACATATCCTGCCTCTTTTGCCTCAAGCTCAAAGGTGTATTTTGCCTGAGGAAGCTTGCTTGGATCGTCGACAACCGAAGCATCTCCGCCCTGGGATGCCAGGAACACTTTGAATGTTTCAAGTGCGGTACCGTTCTTGATCACTTCTTCCAGCTTGCTGCGTGCTTCTCCAAGAGATTCAGCTTTTCCAGCAAGGAATACCATGTGGCTGCCAAGCGTCAAGCAAAGTTCAGTCAGGTCTTCTGGACCTTCACCCTTCAATGTATCAATTGCTTCCTTAACTTCTAAAGCGTTACCGATTGCATATCCAAGCGGCTGGCTCATATCCGAAATGACAGCCATCGTCCTGCGGCCAACATTATTACCGATTCGGACCATCGCCTTAGCCAATTCACGAGAATCATCGAGAGTCTTCATGAATGCGCCTGCACCTGTTTTAACATCAAGGACGATCGCGTCAGCTCCAGCAGCGATTTTCTTGCTCATGATTGAGCTCGCAATCAATGGGATGCTGTCCACAGTAGCTGTTACATCTCGCAATGAATAAAGCTTTTTATCAGCCGGAGTCAGGTTTCCGCTTTGGCCGATGACGGCAATTTTATTTTTATTTACAAGATTGATGAATTCATCATTATCGATTTCAACATGGAAGCCTTCAACAGCCTCCAGCTTGTCGATTGTCCCTCCTGTGTGGCCAAGCCCGCGTCCGGACATTTTTGCGACCGGTACACCTAAAGCTGCTACTAAAGGTCCTAAAACAAGAGTCGTCGTATCACCTACACCGCCTGTAGAGTGCTTGTCGACTTTCACGCCTTCAATGGCTGATAAATCAATCTGGTCCCCAGATTTCACCATGGCCATTGTAAGGTCTGCACGCTCTTTTTCCGTCATGCCCTGGAAAAAAATTGCCATTGTCAGGGCACTTACCTGATAGTCTGGAATCGATCCATCCGTGTAGCCTTCAACAAAAAATCGGATCTCTTCAGTTGATAATTCATGCCCGTCACGTTTTTTCTCGATAACGTCAACCATTCTCATCCTTATCACCACTTATCATTATTTAGCCGGTAAGCTATTGATTTCTTATCCTAACGTTTTTACAATCTCATTTACGAGTAAAAGGAAGTTTGATTTCACTTTTTCAGTCGTTTCGATTACCTCATCATGGCTTAAAGGCTGATCAAGGATCCCTGCTGCCATATTAGATATACAAGAAATGCCGAGCACTTCAAGTCCTGAATGCTTAGCAACGATCACTTCCGGTACTGTGGACATTCCGACTGCATCACCGCCCATTGTACGGATCATTCGTACTTCTGCAGGTGTTTCGTAAACTGGTCCAGGGTTACCGACATATACTCCCTCTTTGAGTGTGAGGTTGTTCTTATCAGCAACTTCTTTCGCAACTCCTCTTAATTTCTTGGAGTAAGCTTCACTCATATCCGGGAAGCGTACGCCAAAACGGGAATCATTTGGCCCAATAAGCGGATTCGTTCCCATATTGTTGATATGGTCAGTAATGATCATTAAATCGCCAGGCTCGAAGCTTTCGTTCACACCGCCAGCAGCGTTCGTAACAATCAGCTTATCAATTCCCAGTTCCTTCATCACGCGCACTGGAAAAGTAACCTTATCCATACTATAGCCTTCGTAATAATGGAAACGTCCTTGCATCGCAATCACTTCCACACCGCTGAGCTGTCCGCAGACCAATTGTCCTGCATGGCCTTCTACAGTCGAAACCGGGAACCCCGGGATTTCGTTGTAAGGAATCTTAACCGGGTTCTCGATATCATCCGCAAGTACGCCTAGCCCTGAACCGAGAATCAACCCAATTTTCGGCTGCTTCTTCAGTTTGTCATTAATAAAAGATACTGCATTTTGAATGTAATTGTAATCCATAACATCCACTCCTTATTTCAATTCATTTAGAAAGCTTGTTCCGTGGTCCGGCATTTTCACATTAAAGTTTTCAGCAACAGTTGCACCGATATCTGCAAATGTTTTACGGACAGGCAGTTCTTTTCCTTCGTTCATTCCTTTTGAATAGACGAGGAGCGGCACAAATTCACGTGTATGGTCTGTTCCGTGATGAACCGGATCATTTCCGTGGTCAGCCGTAATGATAAGCAGATCGTCTTCTTTCAATTTCTCGAATACCTCAGGAAGACGTGCATCGTATTCTTCCAGCGCCTTGCCATACCCTTCAGGATCGCGGCGATGTCCGAACAAAGCATCAAAATCCACAAGGTTCAGGAAGCTCAAGCCTGTAAAATCCTGATCCAGTGTCTGCAGCAATTTATCCATTCCGTCCATATTGGAAACTGTGCGAAGAGAATCAGTTACACCTTCCCCATCATAAATATCAGAGATTTTACCGATGGCCAATACGTCAAGTCCTGCGTCCTTCAGTTCATTCATGACTGTTCTTCCAAATGGCTTCAGTGCATAGTCATGGCGGTTGGATGTTCGTTTGAAGTCTCCAGGTTCACCAATGAATGGTCTGGCGATGACCCTTCCTACCATGTATTTCTCATCAAGTGTCAATTCCCTGGCAATCTTACAAATATCATAAAGCTCTTCAATAGGGATGATTTCTTCGTGAGCAGCAATCTGAAGCACTGAATCAGCTGAAGTATAAACGATCAATGCTCCTGTCTTCATGTGCTCTTCGCCAAGCTCAACAAGGATTTCCGTTCCACTTGCCGGCTTGTTCCCGATGACTTTCCTGCCAGTTCGTGTTTCAAGCTCAGATATCAATTCATCCGGGAATCCATCAGGGAATACCTGGAATGGTGTCTGGATATTCAGGCCCATGATCTCCCAGTGGCCAGTCATTGTATCTTTGCCGTTAGAAGCCTCTTCCATCTTTGTGAAGTAAGCCAGTGGCTTATCTGCTGGAGTGATTCCTTTGATCGCCTCGATGTTACTAAGGCCGAGTTTGCCCATATTCGGCATGTTCAGGCCATTCATTCTTTCTCCGATATGGCCCAGTGTATGGGAACCTTTATCTCCAAACTTTTCAGCGTCCGGGGC
Organism: Mesobacillus sp. S13; assembly: GCF_020422885.1. NCBI lineage: Bacteria > Bacillati > Bacillota > Bacilli > Caryophanales > Bacillaceae > Mesobacillus > Mesobacillus sp. S13. The sequence goes on from NZ_CP084622.1 coordinate 3,152,897, forward strand.
TTCACCAATCCCGACTGAATCCATGACGATCAAGAACACTCTTTTATATGTAGTCGACATTCCTTCTCCTCCTTAAAATGGTGAATGCGTTACTAACCTTTTTCACAATTTTATGATACCCTTTTTTATTTCAGATAACCGAATGCTTGCGTTTTCATTTGTCAGAAGTCTGACATCATCATTGTACTAAATTTAAATAAAATTACAAGAAAAAAAGCCGACTTTTAGCCGGCCTTTTATGACAATTCTATGAAACTATTATCCTATTGCGTGAATCGCAGCCTTCATCGGTCAATGCATTAAACACGGAAGGCATCCCGCTGTGTTAAGCACGGGGGTGGAATTTTGTATAGACATCCTTTAATCTTGTCTTCGTGACATGGGTATAGATCTGGGTTGTCGAGATGTCCGCATGGCCCAGCATCTCTTGTACAGCGCGAAGATCGGCGCCATTTTCCAGCAGGTGAGTGGCAAATGAATGTCTCATCGTATGAGGGGTCAGCTCTTTTTCAATTCCCGCTTCTGTCGCAAGACGTTTGAGGATTTTCCAAAAACCCTGACGTGATAGGCCCTTCCCATGGTGATTCAAAAATAAAGAGTCATCTTTATGTTTTTTTGATATAAGTTTCGGACGGCCCTTTTCAAGATATTGCTCAATTGCATCTGAAGCAGTTTTGCCAATAGGAATGATCCTTTCCTTGCTGCCTTTCCCCATGCAGCGGACAAATCCCATAGTCAGGTGGACGTCTGATAATTTCAGTCCTATCAGCTCGCTCACACGGATTCCGGTAGCATACATCATTTCCAGCATCGCCTTGTCCCGATAGCCAAAATGGTCAGTCAGTTTCGGGCTGTCGAGAAGTGTCTCTACCTCTTCCATACTCAATACCTTGGGCAAAGACCGTTCATGCTGAGGACTCTCGATGTGAACCGTGGGATCATGGTCGACCGCCTTTTCCCTCAGCAAGAAATGATGGAAAGCCCTGATTGAGGCAATATGTCTTGCCAGTGTCTTTGACGATTTTCCTGTGTCTTTCAAATGACCCAGGAAATGAACAATTTGAGGACGTTGTACACCGTTTAAGTCCCCAAGCTGTTCAACATTTTTAAGATATGTGATATAACTGTTCAAGTCACGTTTATAGGACACGATCGTGTTCTTCGAAAGCCCTTTTTCAACAACTAAAAAGTGGATAAAGTCGTCAAGCCTGTCTTCCATTCTTATTACTCCCCATTCAGATAAAACAGTAGAAGCCTTTCAAACATACTTCCCTTTTCTTCATCAAAAGTTCCTGACACCTTTATAGCCGCTCCTTCTGGTGCGTCATATCGATGATAACTCTCATACTCTTCGTTAATCCACATGATACCATAATAAAATAAGATTGTGCATCCAGTGAATAATATAAACACCTTTAATGTATGCAGGACCAATCCAAACCACGATTTCATTTTTCTTGCCTCCAAACCGACACATAGAACAAGGGATGCCCCTTTTTCAGAGTCCGTCATGTTCTATTCGACTATACTTAATACTAATCTGTATGCCTATTTGGACAAGAATTATACCTAATGCTAAGGCAATTTCACGAGAAAATAAAAAACCCTTCTTCAATGGAAAAAGGGTTTTGGAATCATTCATCAGTTTCAGTTGTTTCTTTTTCCTGACATCTATGGCAAATGCCGTGGAAAGTCAGGCGGTGATCTTTGATTTTAAAATTCCAGTCTCTTTCAACGATCTCTTCCACATCTTCAAGAAGGTCGTCCTGGATTTCATCCACTGCTCCGCATTCGATGCAGACGAGATGATGGTGGAAATGGGCAGCGCCTTCCTGGCGGAGATCGTAACGAGATACACCATCGCCGAAGTTGATCTTATCGACAATTTTCAGTTCAGTCAGCAGTTCAAGTGTCCGGTATACTGTTGCCAAACCGATCTCAGGAGATTTCTCTTTGACAAGCAAATAAACATCTTCCGCGCTCAAGTGGTCTTCTTCATGTTCAAGCAACACGCGAACAGTAGCTTCACGCTGCGGCGTTAATTTATAGCTGGACGAATGCAGCTGTTTCTTGATTCTCTCAATTCTGTTTTCCATTTCGATAACTCTCACTCCCCCGCCACTATTCTTATATTATATCAGAAGGGGAATGAGATTCAAAATAAAATTATTACAAATAAGAAACAATAGTTATTTTCTTTTAGTAATTACTTTAATTAACGGAGTTGATGACCGCCTTCAACAGTGCTGGAGACAAATACGCCTCCACTCCTGCCGCCATAGCCAGGAAAACAAGCGCAGCGACAAACGCAAAGATATATCTGAAGAATTGCGGCATGATTGGCTGGTTGATTTTCTTCATAAATTGGTTCCTGATCATTTTCAATGAAAAAGTCACCGCCATTGTTGCTGTTATGATGAATACCGGGATAATAATGAAGTTTTGCGGAAGGATGGAAACAAAAGATAAAAGAAATCCGTCCCATTGCATCTGGTTAACAAGAAAGCCGACCGTGAAGCCAACAACCATCCCTTTCATGAAAAGCAGAATCAGTATGACTGGAAGCCCTATGATTGAAACTCCAAGAATCCAGATCAGTCCAATGAATTTCCCATTGTGTAAAAAGCTTTGCAAAAATAAATCTTTTCCGTCCGCTACTTTTCCGGATGCGGCCTGGCCAAAGAACTGCGATAAATAATAGAATAAATCCTCTTTTTGAGTGAAGCTGAGGCTATTCACTATTATGGCCCCAAATATGACTCCCATCAAAAACAGGACAATGACAAAAAGATAGATTGAGGAATATTCTCTTAAATGGGTTACTGCGACGTCCTGGTACCTTCGTTTCTTCATCTCTTTTCCTCCTGCATATTGGTTACTTACTATCATCATATGCATGGACAGAGAGTCTATGACTGCAAAGCTTTCAATTTCCGATTTAATAGAAAACGAAAAGCGTAAGCTCCTTGGTCAGTCCCGACAAGCGTCTCGAGCTGCTCAAAGCTAACGCTTTTCTCAAGATACTCGTGGGAGCACTCTTGGGGATGAAAGCTGGCTAGACGCTGGAGCTGGAAACAAAAATCCGGCCATTTCACATGACCGGATTCATTTAATCAGTTATCTTACCGTATTTTCCTCCACCGCCTGCGTGAAACGCAAGTTGGCCTTTTCTAGCCTTATCTATCGTTATAGCAGTTTTTTCAGGAATGACCTGTTTTAAGGAGTCAAATGGCACTGAATGAAGGACGGCCATTTCTGTACCAAAATGATTCATGAGCTTTTCTAGCATTTTCGGACCCAGCCCTGGTATGAATTCGAGCGGCACCTGGTGGATATATGGTGGCCTTTCATCATAATTATTTTCCTCAGAAGTCCTTAGTTCCAGTATTCTGTCAGCAACACCCTTTATCTTTTTATCAGATCCGCAAACAGAGCACGCTTCATCAAATACTGGACTGTATGTAAGGCAATCTGCACAGACCGTGCGGTGATACTTTCCGAGCTGAGGATCCAGACCATAATTTGCTCTGATCCCCCTGCCTTCCGCTTTGCTTAGTGCAAGTCCCAGTTCTCGGAAAGATGGTTCAGCCATTACAATCTTCTGGTATTCTCTCGCGATTTTTGCAAGTGAATGGGCGTCGGAATTCGTCACGAACGTATAACGGTGAAGCTCAGCCAGCTGGTCTGCCATGTTTGTATCTGAGCTTAAGCCTAATTCAATTCCATCAATCAGGTCTGCATCGAACACCTCTGCAAGAGAATTCCTGACCCCTTTTCCGTATAAGCTTTTAAAGGGCGTAAATACATGAGCAGGGATGAAAATACCACTAAGTTCCTTAACCTTTTTTTGCAAAACATGGCCAGAAACATACACTCTTTGGGAGCTCAAATGAATATTTTTCAAGTGGTTTGCGAGCCAATCTGAAAAAGTTCTCATCTTTTGGAGAGTTGGCAGATAGCATAATACATGAATTGGACCCTGAGTGCTTTCATCATTTATCTCAAGCTCGGAACCAAGGATCACACTCATCCCGCCATAATTCAGTCCACCCTCTGGATGTTCCTGCAGCTCACCTGCTTTAAGCAACTCTTCCATTTCATCTAACACTTCCGGTGAATGGCTGTCAATGACCCCGATCATATTCAATCCTTTATAATCCCTTGCGTGGCGGATTATATTGCTGAATGTGAGTGATTTTGCACCCGTGATTTTAACAGCTCTTCCTGATCTCGCCCTGCCAATATGGATGTGCAGATCAACGAAGTATTCCTCCATTTACTTATCCAACGCTTCCTGCAATTGCAGATGCTGGACTGCATATGCTGTTTTGGCATCAAAGATTTTTTGTTCTTTCACAAGCTGGATCGCCTCTTCAAGGGTTATTTCCAGCAAATTGACAAACTCATCCTCGTCGGCTGCCGCTGGATTGGCCTTTTTAGCAAGCCCAGTTGCTCTATATACATGGATAATCTCATCTGCGAACCCCGGGGAAGTATAGAAGGAGATCAGCCATTCCATGTTGGCACATTCATAACCAGTCTCTTCCTCAAGCTCACGTGCCGCACAAATTTCGGGATTTTCTCCTGCCTCCAGCTTGCCAGCAGGGATCTCAATGATTGTCCGTTCAAGAGCCTTCCTATATTGTTCCACCATGATGATTTTATTATCAGCAGTGACCGGAATGACCGCTACTGCCCCTGGATGCTTGACGATTTCCCTTTTTGATGTTTTTCCATTCGGCAATTCTACATCGTCTACCTGCAGGCTTATGACCTTTCCTGTGAAAATCTGCTCTGTCTTCAATGTTTTTTCCTCAAGCGATTTCATACATGTCCACTCCTGTTCTAATCCGATATCAAATGCTCATACATTTTACCATACTTATCTGAAAGGAGTATGCCTATGAAAATTTACGTCCATGGCCAGGGAATCACTCTTGCTGGAAAGGCGTGGGAAATCAAAACCATCTTAAAAGAGTATGGAAAAAAGCATGAGCTTGTTAAAGATTGGGTAGACGCTGTCAATCAGCATACACGCCGGCCTGAATAGTTGAATACACTCCTTTTTTTCCGTTAAGATGGAATCAATATTGGAACGGAGTGATTTTATATGAAGAGACGGAAACTGGGTACATCTGATCTGTTTGTCAGCGAAATCGGCCTCGGTTGTATGTCGCTTGGGAAGGATCTCTCAAAGGCACAGGGGGTCGTTGAAGCTGCCCTAGAAGAAGGAATCAACTATTTTGATACCGCTGATTTGTACGACTTCGGGGAGAATGAAAAGATAGTCGGACAAGTCTTAAAGAATGTCAGAGAGCAAGTCGTCATCGCTACAAAGGCCGGCAATCGCTGGACTGACGAGAAAGACAGCTGGACTTGGGATCCCTCAAAAGCTTATATCAAAGAGGCCGTCAAGCAAAGTTTGAAAAGATTGGATACTGATTATATTGATCTGTACCAGCTTCATGGCGGGACAATTGAAGATAATATCGATGAAACTATCGAGGCCTTTGAAGAATTAAAAGATGAAGGCTATATTAAATTTTATGGGATATCTTCCATTAGACCAAATGTCATTCGAGAATATGCTCAAAAATCAAACATAGTCTCGGTCATGATGCAGCTCAGCATACTGGACCGCCGCCCGGAAGAAGTTGCGCTCCCGCTTCTTCAGGATAAAAACATCAGTGTGGTAACGAGAGGGACGGTCGCTAAAGGCATGCTCAGTGACAGGATGCTAGAGAAAGCAGCTGCCAAAGGGTATCTCGATTACAGTTATGACGAATTGGCTGTGATCCTTCCTTTATTGAAAGAGAAGGTCGCTTCATCAAGATCACTTGCTGAAGTCGCCATTCAATATAATTTAGCCCAACCTGCCGTAGCTTCCGTTGTCGCAGGAGCAAGCACACCTGAACAAATCAAGGAAAATGCCAGGGCTGCAGGCTCCAATTCCCTGTCTGCTGAAGAAATCCAATTGATTAAGTCCATTACGAAGGCAAATAAATATGAACAGCATAGATAAAAAGAGGAACACCTTCGCATGCAAAAGCGAGAGTGTTCCTTTCTTCTATATGAGTTAATCCAGTTTCTAAGCAAGCATCAACAAAAATGTATAGCCTGCCATTCCAGCGGCAAAGGCCCAAAAGTTACTCTCCCTTTCCTCCGGGAGCTCTTCTTTCATTACATTTAAAATGACTCCGCCTGCAAGAAGGGCAAATAGGACAGCAATAATGTTTTCATTCACTTCCCAGATAATCCCGATTGCCCAGCCTGCCAATATTGCGGCTGCCAGAAGCCATCTCCCTATAACATCATACATGTCCTTGTGTGCTTCCCTGAGCGCATGGTCACTGGTGATGAAGTGGACGGCCAGGGCGATAAAGTAAAAGACCAGTCCCATTTTTGTTTCCTGCTCTCCATGTAGCAGCAAATACCCGATCAAGCTGTTATAGAGAAAAAAAGAAACTATATGGATCCAAAATACTCCTTTTGAAGCCCGGTCCATATTGTGTTTCTCCTGCTGCTTTTTTTTTGAGGTCTTTACCATGCGTTCCAGTCCATAAAAAATGGCCAAACCAATCATTGCCACAATATATGTATGGTTTTCAAAGAACTTTAAGGCATCTGATTGGATACTCCTGTCAAGGACCTCGTTATGTTTATTCAACTCAGGGAGCAGGTGGATGAACACATAGGCTACAGAGATGCCTCCTGCAGCTGATAGCAGTCTACTTCTAGGTACACTGTCGAGAAAAGGTAAATATCTTGAAAATAAATGGATGGAAACAAATCCAGCCGCCAATATGAAAGTGATAAGTAACAAATGCTTTGCTCCTTTGCTTTTTTTACCTAATTGCCCTTTCGCACACGAAGCAAAACATTTTATTCAGGTGCAGAACCCTTTATCTTTCAGGCCTCCACAACATTGCTTTTTGCTCAAGCTCCTTTATAATTGGAGACTTTTCAGCAATATATGAATCAATATCGTATTCATATTTAAGGGCAGCTTTTTCTTTTACCTCAGCATACTTGCTCGCTTCCGATGGGTGAGCCCTTAAGTAATTACGAAAAACAAGATGCCTGTGTAATTGATGGCTGCCTTTTTCAAAAGAGTGCAAATGAACTTTTCGAATTCCGTTTTCGTCATGTTTTTGGAAATAACGCCGCCCAGGGATGCCGTTTTCCCCTTTCGCCTCGTATCCAGCAGCCTCAATCGCGGTTGTCGCCTTATCCACTTGTTCAAGGATGTCTGCTGCTAACATGATGTCGATGATTGGCTTGGCGCTAAGGCCCGGGACAGATGTACTGCCGATATGATGGATTTCAACTTCTCCTCCGTTAAAAATGGATTCAAGAAGCTGCTTCTCTTTTTCAAAAAGAGTTTCCCACTCGGGATTGTATGGAACGACTTCCACTCTTCTCCGGGTCATTTGAACTTCTTCCAATCCATGTCGCTCTCGGAAAGCAATTCTTCAAACGATTTATTCTTTTCCCTTAAACGCTTCTCCTCCTTCTTGCGCTCCAGTTCTGCCTGCTTCTTCTTTTCTTCTTCGTCCTTTAACTCTTGTTGCTGGGCTTTTAGCTTTTGCATGATATCCTGATTCAGGAGATCGCCAAGTGTTGCTGGCTTATCTTCTTTTTTCACTTGTTGCTGGCGTTTTTGTTTCTTTTTCATCGTTGATCCCTCGGTTCTATGTTTTTGGTAACTTGGTTTAAATACTGAGAGCCTTATTTTGGATTGTAAACTAGTCTGTTGATTTCCGTTCCAGGCGCTTCGCTTTCCGCGGGGCTGGCGCTGAGCCTCCTCGTCGCTTTGCTCCTGCGGGGTCTCACCTGACCAGCTAAGCCCGCAGGAGTCTACGCGCCTTCCACTCCAATCAACAGGGCTTATAAAATAAAAATAAATTTAATACAAACATTTGTGATGAAATTATACCATCGGATGCTAACAATTAAAATTTTTCTGAGTTTGCTGCTCTTTAAAGCAAAAGGAACGCCTTTTTAAGGACGTTCCCGTTTTATCAATATGCGTCTAGGATGACTGAGTCGTCTACCTGCAATTCTGGTTCTGTTGATTTGATGACATCGTCGACTGTGTAACCGGAAGCTACTTCAACTAGTTTCAATCCGAAAGGTGTCACGTCTATGACTGCCATGTCAGTGATGATCCGATTGACGACGCCTTTTCCTGTGAGCGGCAGGCTGCATTCCTTAAGGATTTTTGCCTCACCGCTTTTGTTCACATGCTCCATGATGACGATGATTTTTTGGGCACCGTGGACAAGGTCCATCGCCCCGCCCATTCCTTTGATCATCTTGCCTGGAATCATCCAGTTTGCCAGATCACCTGATTCAGCGACCTCCATCCCGCCGAGGATCGCTATATTGATGTGTCCACCGCGAATCATGGCAAAAGACTCAGCAGAATCGAAATACGCTGCACCTGGAATGGCAGTGACCGTTTCCTTACCTGCATTGATCAAATCAGGATCGACGCTTTCTTCCGTTGGGTAGGGGCCGATACCGAGCAGGCCGTTTTCTGATTGAAGGACAACTTGCTTGTCATCAGAGATGAAGTTTGCCACTAGCGTCGGCATTCCGATTCCAAGGTTTACGTAAAAACCATTTTGAATTTCTTTTTCCGCCCGGCGCGCGATTTTTTCCCGGACATTCCCTTTGTTTTTAATCATAAGCCTTCTCCTTTCATGTTCAGCCAGAGTTAACCTCTCACCGTCAGCCTTTCAATCCGCTTCTCCTGATTTCCTTCAATCAGCGTTTGGACATAGATGCTTGGAGTATGGATACTGTTCGGCTCCAATTCCCCAACTTCATATAGATTTTCGACTTCGGCAATGGTGACCCTGCCGGCTGCTGCTATCATTGGATTGAAGTTTCTTGCCGTTTTATGGTAGACGAGGTTGCCCATCTTATCGCCCTTCCAAGCCCTGACAATGCTGAAATCCGCCGTCAGCGACTCTTCCAGGAGGTATTCCTTGCCATTGAACATACGGGTTTCTTTTCCCTCCGCGATTGGAGTGCCTACTCCTGCAGGTGTATAGAATGCCGGGATTCCAGCACCGCCAGCCCTGATTTTTTCCGCAAGGGTTCCTTGAGGAATCAATTCGACTTCGATTTCGCCAGACAATACCTGTCTTTCGAACTCTTTGTTTTCTCCAACATAGGAACCGACCATTTTCTTGATCTGCTTGTTTTTAAGCAAAAGGCCAAGTCCCCAATCGTCGACACCGCAGTTATTCGAAATGACTGTCAGATCTTTTACTCCTTTTTCAACAAGCGCGAGGATGGCGTTTTCAGGAATACCGCAGAGCCCGAAGCCTCCCACCATCAAGGTTGCACCGTCTTGGATATCCGCTACGGCATCTTGAAAGGATGTGCAAATTCTTTTCATCGTTTTTCCCCCTTTTACTATGGATAGCAATGGCCGGCGTCTTAATGACAGTCTGCCAGAGTTTTTTAATAGAATGAAAGATTCATTGTTTTATGCCAGTTCCACTACAGTGGCGACACCCTGTCCGCCTCCGATGCAAAGCGTAGCAAGGCCTTTTTTTGCTTGTCTCCGTTGCATTTCATGGATCAGCGTAACCAGGATCCTTGCACCGCTGGCCCCAATCGGGTGGCCTAGAGCTATTGCTCCGCCATTCACGTTCAGGATTTCCTTATTGAAATTCAACTCACGGTCGACAGCGAGTGACTGTGCGGCAAACGCTTCATTCGCCTCGATCAGCTCCATGTCTTCCATCGTCATGCCCGCTTTATTCAAAGCTTTTTTCACTGCATCAACCGGTCCGATGCCCATGACACTTGGATCAACACCAGCACTTGCGTTTGCCCTGATTACAACAAGCGGTTTCAGGCCAAGCTCTTCCGCTTTTGCCTTGCTCATTACAACGAGAGCTGCAGCTCCGTCATTGATTCCTGACGCATTCCCTGCTGTTACGCTGCCATCCTTTTTGAATGCAGGACGCAGTCCGCCAAGCTTTTCTGCAGTTGTTCCTTTTTTCGGATATTCATCTGTATAAAAAACAACCGGATCCCCTTTTCGCTGAGGAATTTCAATCGGTACGATCTCATCTTTGAACTTTCCTTCTTCAATCGCTTTTGCAGCCTTTTCCTGGCTGGATGCTGCGAACTCGTCCTGTTCTCCACGGCCGATATCATATCGAGAGCATAAATTCTCTGCGGTCACTCCCATGTGGTAATCATTGAACGCACACCATAGTCCGTCCGAGATCATACTGTCGACAAGCTTTTGGTCACCCATCTTGAATCCATCACGTGCGTTTTTCAATAAATATGGAGCCTGGCTCATATTCTCCATTCCGCCGGCTACGACAACCTCAGCATCTCCGGCAATTATCGCCTGTGCTGCCAGATGTACGGCCTTCAAGCCTGAACCACATACTTTATTGATGGTCATAGAGGAAGCGCTTTCAGGAATACCCGCCTTAATCGCTGCCTGCCTCGCCGGATTCTGACCAAGACCTGCCTGGAGAACATTCCCCATAATGATTTCATCCACCTGATCAGGCTGGACACCCGCTTGCTTTAAGGCATCTTTAATTACTGCGGCACCTAGATCTGGTGCGGAAATATTTTTTAAACTCCCATTAAAGCTGCCAATAGCCGTTCTGACGGCAGCTACGATTACTGCTTCAGTCTTGCTCAAACTGCTCACCCTTTCTCTGATTCTCACATTTTATTAACTTCTATTGCTTTTGATAAAATCCCTTTTATTTTATCAAAATTTTATTTATTCTTGCATTTTTAAAAATATTCTATTTACAATTAAGATATCTTAAGAGGAGGGGTATATCAAATGCTTCAGCTTCCCAAGAAGGTTGAAATAATTGAAGTAGGCCCGAGAGATGGGCTCCAAAATGAAAAGAGTTTTGTTCCTACGGAAGTAAAAAAAGAATTTATCACTACGCTGAAGGGTGCCGGCATCAAAGAGATGGAGCTTACTTCCTTCGTCTCCCCTAAATGGGTGCCTCAGATGGGGGATGCAGCAGAAATCGTAGCTGACTGCCTTGATAGCGACACCAGGAATATCGTCCTCGCTCCTAATAAAAAGGGGATTGAGCGCGTCTATATGACCGAATGCAAAGCAGTCGCTGTCTTCGTTGGTGTCAGCAATACGTTTAACCAGAAAAATATTAATAAATCAACTTCTGAGAGCCTTGCCGAGGTTCTCCCGCTGATTGTTGAGCTTAAAGAGAAGGACTATTTTGTGCGTGCATGCATCTCCACTGCTTTTTATTGCCCATACGAAGGAAAGGTCGAAGAGGCTGAAGTCCTTGCCCTATGCGGGGAATTCGTTCGTGCCGGGGTCGATGAACTCAGTGTTGCCGACACAATTGGCATGGCTGCACCTCATGAGTCCTATTCTTTATTTGCCAAATTGAAGGATGCCTACCCCGGTGTGCTACTGACTGCGCATTTCCATGATACAAGGAAGCTGGCCCTATCAAATATTCTCGCCGCTCTCCAGGCAGGAGTCACCCGATTCGACACTTCTGCAGGCGGCCTTGGCGGATGCCCATTCGCCCCAGGTGCTGCAGGCAACGCCGCTACTGAGGATGTCGTCTATATGCTGCACAGGATGGGGATTGAAACCGGCGTTGACCTTGAGAAGATGCTCAATGCCATCGAGGTGGTCAAGCCTCACCTCTCAAGGCCGATTGAAAGCACCTATTTCAAGCTGAATTCTGTTACTGTTTAACTTTTTGCATAAGCTCCTGATTTAAAATCCATCTTATTAGATGAGGTAATTTTGAAGAAGGGAGTATTTTGCATGAGCCAAAAACGGGACAAAGGCTACAGCCAGCAAGGCAAGCCAAATGCAGATAGTGTAAAACAGCAGATTGCCGCCGAAGACCTTGAAAAAGCGCTTCATCCGACAAAGCGCCAAAATTCTCAGCAATAAAGAAAAGCGTAAGCGCCTTGGTCAGCCCCGACAAGCGACTCGAGCTGCTCAAAGCTAACGCTTATCGCAAGATACTCGAGGAGGCACTCTCAGGGATGAAAACTGGCTAGGCGCTGGAGCTGGACACTTCTCGAGATATAATTCATTCACTAAATTTAACAGTGGACCGCCGGTTTGGCGGTCTTTTTCCTGTTTGTATTTCTGATTCTAATGGTAAAATAAAGAAAACAGATTATCGGAGGGTTGAGCTTGAGAAGAGCGTTCCGCGTGCTATTTTCTTTTTTGTTAGTCCTGACCTCGCTCGGGGTTTTTATATCCAATAAAGTCATGTTTCTAAAAAGGAAAGATGACGAAGAAATCTTCAACCGAGAAACGAAAGCTGGGCATCTGGTGCCTGATGAATATGATTCCCTGCCAAAGACGGAAGTGGCCATCCCTTCGTCCTTTGGCTACTCATTGAAGGCCGTCCTCGTTGAGCCACATCACACAAATCGTTACATCATCATTGCCCATGGTGTTACCCAGAGCAAGACGAATTCTGTGAAATACATGAATTTATTTTTGAACCGGGGCTTTAATGCTGTCATCTACGATCATCGGCGTCACGGTGAATCAGGCGGGAAGACCACCAGCTATGGATATTATGAAAAGTTCGACCTGAAATCAGTCGTCGATTGGCTGAGGGAGGAAAAAGGTTCGGATTTGCTTCTCGGAATCCATGGAGAGTCAATGGGCGCCGCTACCGTGCTCCTTTACGCAGGCATGCTTGAGGACGGTGCGGACTTCTATGTGACCGATTGCCCATTTTCCGACTTCAGCGAACAGCTTGCTTACCGCATCAAGGAAGAGGTCAAGTTTTTGCCGCCAAAACTATTGCTGCCAGTCGCCAGCATGTTCGTCCGCATCCGTGATAAATATTCCTTAAGTCAGGTATCGCCGATTGCGGTTATTGAAAATATTAAAAACCCGATCCTGTTCGTCCACAGCCGTAAGGACGATTTCATCCTGCCATCGATGACCGAGGCATTATTCGAACAGAAACAAGGACCGAAGAAGCTGTTCATGGCTGAAAACGGACTCCATGCCCAATCCTATAGCGAGAACCGGGATCAGTATGAAAAGGTGCTCGATGAATTCCTCGAGCAATATGTCTTTGCCGATCAGGAAACCTCAGATGCGGATTGAGCGAGTCTGTATCCTACGCTGTTATCAGCTCGGACGCAGCCAATTGTGCTTTTCTATCGGACACTTTTCTTTTGCTCCAGCTTCCGTTTGTCCGATAGAGTCTTTCTATCGGACACTTTTCTTCCGTTCAAGCTTCCATTTGTCCGATAGAGCCTTTCTATCGGACATTTTTCTTCCGTTCAAGCTTCCATTTGTCCGATAGAGCCTTTTTATCGGACATTTTTCTCTTGGTCCAGCTTCTGTTTGTCCGATAGACCCCTTCTATCGGACATTTTCCTTCCGCTCCAGCTTCTGTTTGTCCGATAGAGCCCTTCTATCGGACACTTTTCTTCCGTTCAAGCTTCCATTTGTCCGATAGAGCCTTTCTATCGGACATTTTTCTTCTGTTCCGGCTTCCATTTGTCCAATATAGCCTTTCTATCGGACATTTTTCTTCCGCTCCGGCTTCCATTTGTCCGATAGAGTCTTTCTATGGGCATTTTCCCCCGGAGCAGTTTCGCTTGGGCTTTATGCGTCCTGTCACTAGTCTTTTAAGCGCAAAAAAATTGGCTCATCTGCTGAGCCAATTTTTTACTGTTTTTCTCCCTGGCGATCCATTTCTTTTCCGGCACCGTCCAATGCCCTGACTTCCTTGTAATCACCAATTGCGTAATAATAACGCTCGCTATCTTTTTCAAAGATTTCTATTTTGGTAAACTTGCCATCTGGTCCTGCTGCTTCAATTGTTTTGATATCCGGATTCACGACCTTACCGAAAATCACGGGAATCTTTGTGTCCAATGTTCCGTCTTCATCAAAGGTTGTGAAAGTGTCGGCATAAAGGATCATGAAATCACTTTTATAATAAGTCCAGTGGTTATGTCCCGCATTTTCCCAGCCTTCTTTTTCGCTGCCTTTGATATAGGCGACTGCCAGCGCGTCAAATCTGTTTGAGCCTTCTTTTTGCTCTGTTGTGTAAAAGATGAGATATCCATCCTCCACCTTTTCCTTGTGGACGATTTGTTTGATGTTGAACGGAATATCGTTTTGGATTGCTTCCCCTGCAGTTTTATAGGCACACGCCGATAGCACCAGCACGCATAAAATGGTGATCGCTGACCTCCACAATTTCCCCATCTTTCTCCCCTGCCTTTGCGTCAAACTTCTATGTATTTCTGCATTCCTCTCTCTTATTTAACCTTTTTTTCAATTTTTTGTAAACTCATAACCTTCTTTTATCATGAAAGCTCATTCTTGGATTCAAATATTCATTCGGGCTCTTTAACTGGAAACATCCATTGCTCGCCTTATAATCCAGCGTCATTTCCTCATCAAAAAAGACCTCTTTGGCTTTTTCAATGTAAATCGGAATTCCGCCCGTTTCTATTTGATGTTCTTCCACATTTTTTTCGCTTTCAAACCAGAGGGCAGCTACCCCATTTACTGCACAGCCGCAGCCATCTATATCGTATTTCAATTTTACATACCCTTCACCTGACATTTTTTCGCTCAATTTGTTCGATGCTGCTTCGGTGATTTTCAACTTCATGCTCGCCATCCCCTTTCGATGCTTCATTTTATCATAGTGAGGAAATTTTTACGTTTCAGAACCCTTTGCCGAAATGTCTTGCTTTTTTTCCGTTTAACTCTTACTATCAAAGATAATTCTGACAATGTGAAAAGGGGTGCTTTTTTTGTCAAAAGTAACGATTAAAGTCAATGATAATGGTTCCTTAAGGATTACTGGTGATGTTGAATTGCTGGATGGTGCCGGCAATAAGTATGAGACAAAGCCTGCTTTCTCGCTTTGCCGCTGTGGCATGAGCAAGAACATGCCGTTCTGCGATGCTTCCCATAAAGGGAAATTCGAATCAGCAGTCCGTGCTCCGCAAGCTGATGAAACGGAATAATTCATGTGAGGGCAATGGTTCATCCATTGCTCTTTTTTATGGGGATTCATTTCACCGAACCACTCTTATAAGAGGGCCCGTGGAGTTGCTTGATGATTTGACTACCATTCTTCCGCAAGCCTGACATCGGCAATGCTGGAAATCCCGATCTGATGGATTTCTTCGAATCGGTCCACGATATGGAGCTTCTGCCCAAGTTCATTCCAATAATGGATTTTTCCGATCACCAATTCATATTTTCTTTGCCTGTAATAGGTGATGCTGAGCGGACGGTTATACTCCATTGCTTCGAGGATCGTATCATTCAATTGCTCCAGCTGCTGTTCATCCAGCTGCTTTTCCTTTTCATATTCGTCCTCCTGTGACCAGTCACGCAGCATCTTGACATGTTCAGGTAGCATCATTGATGTCCATTTAATTCTTCCGCGGTCGCGAATCATCTTGCTCTCCTCCTCCTTTTATCAACCCTTATGCCCGCCAACGAGTGCGGCGCGATGCCTTGCTGTTCCGGCTGCTGTATAGGACACTGCCCTTAGGAGCGCTGTCGAGCCGTAACGGCTGCGGATCCGGTCCATTGCGTAGCCAAGCTCTTTCTTTTTCCAGCCGTTTTTTTCAAAAAGATTCAATTGGAATTCGCTGTCGGTGACGAGATTCCCGAGTGCAATGGAAATGCTCCGCACCGTTTTTCCTGCATAGTTCTCGGCAAAAAGCTCGAGGCAGACACGATATAAATCCATTGTGATATTTGTCGGCTCCACAATTGTTCTTGAGCGATGGAACCCTCCGCCGAATTCATCCTGGCTGTAGCCAACCCCGAAGCTGATCGTCCGGCCTGCTTTCCCATGGCTCCTTGCCCTGCGAGCGACCTCCTCGCACATTTCGAGGATGACATGCTTGATTTCCTCTTCTTCCTTATAGTCGCGAAGCAGAATCTGGCTTTTCCCGAAGCTTACCTGCCCTTCCATGATTGGCGCGCCGATATCCGAAAAATCGATCCCCCATGCATGCCAGTACAGCTGGTTGCCCATGATGCCGAACTTTTTCTCCAATTTTTCAAGATCATAGCGGGCCAGCTGGCCGACTGTGAAAATCCCCATGCTGTTCAGTGTTTTTTCGACGCGGCGGCCAATTCCCCACATCTCCCTGAGGGGTGAGACGTTCCACAGCTTTGTCTGGACATCGTCATAAGTCCATTCAGCAATGCCCTTCTTCTTTGCATCAAGGTCAAGACAGAGCTTCGACATCAGCATGTTCGGCCCAATCCCTATGGCACAGGGAAGCTGGAACTCGCGCTCAATATCATCTTTGATTTTTTTTGCGATTGAGGCTGCGTCTCCCCAAAGCTTCGAAGCTCCGTCTACCTTTATGAAGCTTTCGTCGACACTGTAGGTATGGATCGCTTCCTTTGGAACATAGCGATTGAATACACGGGAGATTTCTGTGGAGATTCGCAGGTAGGTGGACATCTGCGGATCAACGACAACAATTCGCGGATCATCAGGAATTTCAAATTTCCGTGATCCAGTCTTGATGCCAAATTCTTTTTTCAAACGCGGTGAGGCTGCGAGGACGACGCTTCCCGGGCGATCAAGATTCCCGACGACAGCCAGATAGCAGTCAAGAGGGTCGAGGCCAAGCATCACGGCAGAACAACTCGCATAGAAGCTCTTCATATCCACACATAAAATTTTATTTTGCGGCATTTCGCTGTAATCGACCATGTTTTCTCTCCTTTCCGCAGGGCATCCACCAAAATAAGAACATCTGTTCCGTTTCATTATACCCATTATATTAAGCGAATATGTGTTCGGTTTCAATGGTAATTTTCCGGGTGACTGACTTAATTAAGGTGTAAATGGTGAGTGATGCCAGGAATGGAGATTTTTACGGAAGGGTGTTTCCAGAGCGAGGTTCCGAGTATAATCAGATCGAGAGGTGCTGTTTAGATGGATAAAGAACTCATTCGTAAAATGGTCCAGAAATGCTTCGTCCAGTACCGTCATGAAGGTTCACTGCCGTTTGGCGAGGCGGAATTCAATGAAATTTACATAAAGATTGTGGAACAGAAAAATGAGGAACCTGAGACGGATTTGCATGACATCATCAATGATGCGGTATATGAATTTTTAGCGACGTAAAAAAATTCCCGGAATGGCAAAGGCTGCCCTGCAAACAGGACAGCCTTTGATTATTTTATCTTGATATTTGCTTCGCCTTTGATTGTTGCGGGATAGTCATTCAGCTTTAAGGTAATCGGGCCCAGTGCTGCTCCTTCACCGAAGTATGGGATTAAAATATCAACCGGCAGTTCATTCGTGCTCAACCTGAAAGAAGCAGATCCGTCACCAATTTCATCTCCATTCGAATCGACTGCCTGTTCAAAAGAAATATTGGTATGTCCTTCCTTTGAATTCCTTTGGAAGGTAAGCATCAACTGATCTTCTTCCCTGCTGACTTTAAGCAATCGACCATCACTTGGAGCCTTCACGATTTCCAGTTTATCGGGATCAACAATAATATCAAGCTCCTTTTTATCAAGTGCCCGCACGGAATTGAAGCGAAGATAAAGCTCCTTAGGTTTTTTAAAATAATTGCTCTGCAGGTAAAACTCTTTCGTGTTCTTCTCCGAATGGCTGATGATGGTTCCATTGTTGGTCGCAGCCCATTCTTCTCCTGTTTCATCCACAAGCCTCAAATCCTCAAAGCCAAAAACATGCTTGGTGTTCTGTTCATCAAAATGGGCCGTTACCCCAATTCTCGTAGGGTAAATGGACACTTTTTCAATAGTGATTTTCTGGCCTTCGAACTCGACTGTCTTGTTTAACTCAAACACTTCTTTTTTATTCTTGAATGCTTCTTTATCAATCGAAAATGGAAGTACCCACGTGTCATCAAGCTTAGCCAGAGGCTGGCCATCTTCTGCTTCTCCTTCAGCGAGCTCAATACTGAGTTTCAAATTTTCCGGAAGGTTATTCCCATAAAACTCATATGTTGCCTGAAGCAGCTGCTCGTTATTCTGTGAATTATCTATCCATCCGCCAAAAGAAGACACGGTTTCTTCGATGTTATTTCCGTCACTGTCGGTCAATTTCAAGTTCTCAACCGAAATTTTCTTGTGCCCGCCTGAAGAATGAATCTTATAAAACATCACCATCATCTGCTCATCAACAATGACCGAATCTAATGTGACCTTAAGGCCGTCATGTTCATCAGATACACCGATTTTCTGCGCGAAATCATTTTCAACGGCTGCAGTCAGCCCTTTATCATAGCGGACAAGCTCGACGATCTTCTCCATCCCAGGTATCGCGGTGACATACGTAGCAAATGTTTCTGACGTCCTCAGCAACGCGGTAAAAACAAAAACCAGGATTGCTGCTGATGCAAATGTCCTTATGAAGAAAAGGGTTTTCTTCCGCTTCCTTTTCCCCTTGCTGATTCCGGCTGCGATGGCCCCATCCAGCTGCAATTCCGGAACTTCGATATTCTCAAGTGCGGCCTGAGCCTGTGTCAACTTTTTTTCTTCAGCATTAAGCATAGCCCAATCCTCCCTTATCTTCGAGCTGCCCGCGAAGTTCCTTCAGCCCTTTATTCAGCCAAGTCTTCACGGTGCCTTCGGGACATTCGAGAATCTCGGCAATTTCCTTGATTTTAAAATCATGCACGTATTTCAATTCAATGACCTGCCTCGTTTTAGAATCCAGCTTGCATATGATTTCCTCAACCTCAAGCCAGCTGGACTGGTGCTCGGTGCCCATCAAGCTGATGAGATCATTGCTGACGAGGATTCGCTTCCTCTTTTTTAATTCATCATTGCAGTAATTCAACAGAATCCTGGTCAGCCATGTCGTAAAATACTGCGGTTCCTTCACCTTCCGGATTGAACGGAACGCTCTGTAGGTTACCTCCTGCAGCGCTTCGACCGCATCCTCGCTATTTTTCAGATAGCTGAGGGCAATCCGGTACAGGCGCACTTTATGAAGCTGCATCAATTCGTAAAATGCCGCTTCATCTCCTTTTTTTGCTCTCTGTACGAGTTCTTGAAGCTCCAAAATGTCTCCCCCTGACTTTGTCTCTATCAATTAGACATCGAACCCGGAAAAAAGTTTTAAAAAATTGAAAAAACCGCCAAAAGTTTTACAAGGCGGTCATCAACGGTATTCTTTTGAAACAGATTATCGACGGCTTATTTCTGATTGAAAACCCTTTTGCCGAAAAGTTCGAATGTGCGTGGAAACAGAGAATAAAAAATGCTTCCTGGACTCATCCAGCGGGGCAGGTTGATTTCACGTGTTCTCGTCATCATGCGATTGACCACTTGTTTCGCTACGTATTCGGGCTGAAGCATAAAACGTTTTACGTTTTTGACGTAGGTTCCTTGTTTATCGGCGACCTCAAAGAAGTTTGTCGCGATTGGGCCTGGATTGACTGAAGTGACATAGATATTGTCATCAGCAACCTCCATCCGCAGACTGTTTGTGTATCCAAGCACGGCATGCTTTGTGGCCGAATAGACACTTGACTTAGGTGTGGCAATCTTGCCAGCCTGGGAAGCAATGTTGATGATATGTCCGCTTCTTCTCTGCTTCATTGCAGGCAACACCATCGAGGTACATGCCATCAAGCCGACGACATTGACATCGAACATCGTTTTGATATCATCAATTTTCGCTTCGTGTGCATAGTCAAAAACGCCAAAGCCTGCATTGTTGACCAGTATATCCACATAGCGGATATCTGAAAGCACTTCTGCGAAGACCCGCTTGACCGCTTCAGGATCTGCTACATCCAGCTGCTGGGCATGGACATTGATTGCATACTTCGATTGTAATTCCTTTTTTAAATTCTCCAGTTTATCGATACTCCGGGCCAAAAGGACGAGATTCGCACCGCGCGCAGCACAAAGTGTGGCAATCTCGGCCCCTATTCCCCCGGAAGCTCCGGTAATGATAATATTTTTCCCTTTTAAGGATGGCATCTTCATTCACCTCATTTTGCTGTATAAACGAAGGAGGTACCTTCTTCCCTGACCGAAATTGCGTCCAGGGATTGTAAATAATCAAGCTGGCCGACTGTTTCCGAAATGGTCAGATTCAGCTCACGCTCATAAACTGTCGGGAAGAGCAGTTTGCAAATCTCAAATACAGTGAGATCCCTTCCTTCAAGCATTCCCCTTACCTGCCATGCCCGATCATGCTGGCGGGCCAGCCTTTTTTCAATCAGGCTCTGCAATTCTGTTATCTCCGTTCCATGACCGGTGTATACTAGTCCAATCGGGTACTGCTGCAGTTTTTTCAGTGATGCATTATATTGGACCAGCGGCTTCGGCCGGTCCGTTTCGCCTGGCAGCGGCGGCTCAAGCAATGGGTTCGGTGAAATCCCCGCAAGGATTGTATCCCCGGCAATCATTGTGCCGTCTTTTTCGCGCAAGAGCACGATATGGCTTTGGGCATGTCCCGGTGTATCGATCACCCTCCACCCTGGCAGCGCTGGCGGAACGTCATTTTCCGAAATAGTCCCAGTCAACGAGCGATTGCATGAAAATACCAATGTCTTTTTCATGATTTTCATCGATGGCACGAAATATTGTTGTGGTATTGCTGATTGCAAAAAGAATTCCTCATAAAACTTCTGATGTTCTTTCTCAAATTCAGAAGTCCTGTTGATCCACCTTTCATTCAGGTAGTGGCCAAATACGCTGAGATCTGGCGATAAATAATCCAGCATTCCTACATGGTCCGGATGGTCGTGTGTCAGGATGACCTGTTCAATATCTTCCGGCTTCAGTTTCAAATCCGCAAGCTGGGATTTGAACGACTCCCAGGACTGCTCCGTTTTCGTACCGGCATCCACAAGTGTCAATCTATCCCCTTTAATTAAATATGCGTTCACATCACCGACCGGAAAAGGCGTCGGCAAAGTCAGTTTGGCAATTCCATCTTTCCATTCAGCCATATGATCCATACACCTCAAAATATTATTTTTCTATAAGATAATCTGATTGACTATAAAGATAATCAATTAACCTACCGGGTCTTGGTATTTTTCCAATATAAAAATAAGTTTACATTTAAAGCAGTCAATTGTCATTATTTTGACTTTATATTTTCTGAAAAAACTAAAAATTAATTAAAATACTACTTGACATAAGGGTTGTCCATCTTGCATAATCACTATTAAAATTTCGTAAACTTTTTAAAAGCACTTGAGCAAGACGAGTAGACAGGAATGGTGCCAGAGAGTGGAGTCCACCGGCTGAAAGGCTCCGCCACCCTCTTCATGTTGAACCCTACCTTGCGAGCTGCCAGGCAAACCTGGACGTAAGCCGGCGTTAACGGATATTGAGCTGCACTTACTCGGCGCTGGCCGAGGAAGTGAATGAAGGTGGTACCACGGAAGCATGGCCTTTCGTCCTTTTTTGGGATGAAGGGCCTTTTTGTTTTTTCTGGAAGCTGTAACAAACGAAGAAATATCATGGAGGCGATATTGATGAAGAAGCTTGTTTTTGTTGGGGCAGGTTCGATGGCAGAAGCGATGATTTCCGGAATAGGGGCAAGCGGGCTTCTTCCGGGAGAGCAAATGTGGGTCACGAATAGACAGGATACAGACAGATTAAAAACTCTGAAGCAGAAATACGGAATAAAAGCGACATATGACTATGAAATGCTTTTTAAAGACGCTGATGCAGTCGTTCTGGCCATGAAACCAAAAGATGCAGCAGGTGCGATCGAGGAGATTAAACCGTATTTACCCGAGGGGATGCTGATCATTTCGGTTCTCGCTGGAGTTTCGATTGACGCCATTGAAAGGGCTGCAGAAAAATCCCTTGCTGTGGTAAGGGCGATGCCTAATACCTCGGCAGCGATTGGCAAATCGGCAACTGCCCTGGCAGTGAACTCCCATGTATGTGAAACCCAAAAGATGCTGGTGCAGGAGCTTTTTAACACTGTCGGCCTGACGACGATCGTAGAGGAATACCAGCTCGATGCCGTTACAGGACTATCTGGAAGCGGACCTGCCTATATTTATTACCTTGTGGAGGCGATGGAAAAAAGCGCCGCTGAAATCGGTCTCGAAAAGCAGACAGCTAAGCAGTTGATTATCCAGACGCTGCTGGGCGCAGCTGAGATGCTGACGCAATCTGATAAGGAGCCTGCACAGCTTCGTTTGGAGGTGACCAGCCCGGGTGGCACGACCGAAGCAGGGATCAGCATTCTTGAGCAGCATGGCGTCCAAACTGCTTTCGTATCCTGCATCAAGGAAGCCACCGCTCAATCAAAAAGGCTGGGCCACCTGCTTGGCGATCAACTGGCAGCTGCAAACCGCCACCTTTAAAAATTGCAAAAGTGCTCCCTGTTTCTCTACAATGGAGAAAAACAACAGGGACGTGTACATGGTGATTCTAACCTTACTGTCTTTAACATTAATCATTTGGATTTTGGCGACAATCGATGCCTTGATTGGTTTCAGGAAATTGGATTCCCTCGAAAAGGCCGAGACTGTCGAGCAGGGACAAAAGCTAAGCGTGATCGTGGCTGCCAGGAATGAAGAAGAACATATTTTACAAAGCGTTCGCACGCAGCTGAACCAAACCTACAAAAATACTGAGTGGCTCCTGGTCAATGACCGGTCCGAGGATGGCACCGGCAAAGTGATGGAAAACCTGAAAAGTTTCGATTCGAGAATCAAAGTAATCCATATCGAGAGTTTGCCAGAAGGGTGGCTTGGCAAGAACCACGCACTCTATAAAGGCTATCAGCATGCGACAGGGAACCTGATTTTATTTACAGACGCCGATGTTTTGTATCATCCTGAGGCTTTTTCTAAAGGAGTTGGCTATTTCCAGAAACATAGCCTTGATCATTTGACGGCCGCCCCAAACCTCAGCGCAAAGCCGTTCTGGCTGAAGGCCTTTGTTGCTTTCTTCTTATTCGGCTTTTCTTATTACAAGCGGCCATGGCTCGGCAATAATCCACGTTCGAAAACGGGAGTCGGAATCGGTGCATTTAATATGATCACCCGGCCGGCCTATGAAAAAGTCGGTACACATGAATATATAAAGATGCGGCCCGATGATGACCTGCAGCTGGGCATGATGGTAAAGCGACTGGGCCTCAAGCAGCGGATTGTCACTGCTATGGAGCTCATTGAAGTGGAATGGTATCAGAGCTTGCGTGATGCTTTAGCAGGTCTGGAAAAGAACACCTTCGCCGGCCTTCACTACAGGATCAGCATGGTGCTGTTTTCGGTGTTCGGGGTCTTTGTATCCCAGGTCATGCCGTTCTTCACCCTTTTTTCAAGCGATCAGGCAGTGGCAATCCTGAGCGCTGTTAATCTCGTATTCCTGGCTTTTCTTTATGTAATGGTAACAAAGAAGATGACACGATTTTCACCATGGCTGTTCTTTGTCCTTCCGTTCACTGCCCTGCTGTTCATCTTCTCCATCCTGAGAGCCAGCTACCTGACTTTTAAAAGAGGCGGCATCATCTGGCGCGGAACAAAATATACGCTAGCTGAATTAAGAAAAAACACATTGCGGTGAGTACAATTTTTCCTTTCCTGATTGAGCCCTGTTATACTTAAAATATATTTTGGCTAACGAAATAAAAGGAGGCTTCTGGATTGGAAAAGAAATTGTTTTCCCCTTATAAAATTAAAGATTTAACCCTAAAAAACAGGATTGTCATGGCTCCGATGTGTATGTATTCATGTGAAAAAGAAGATGGGATGGTCACCGACTTTCATATGACACACTATGTAAGCCGCGCCGTCGGCCAGGTTGGCCTGGTCATTCTCGAAGCAACAGCGGTCACTCCTCAGGGCCGGATTTCACATCAGGACCTGGGCATCTGGAGCGATGAGCATGTTCCCGGGCTGACAAAATTGACGGAACAAATCAAGCAGAGTGGTGCTGCGGCTGGTATCCAGCTGGCACATGCCGGCCGAAAAGCAGCATTGCGTGACGAAATCATCGCCCCTTCTGCCCTAGCTTTTGACGAGAAATATAAAGAACCGAAGGCGATGACGGTTGAGGAAATCAAGGAAACCATCGAGGCGTTCAGACTGGCTGCCGAGAGATCAAATCGTGCTGGTTTCGATGTGATTGAAATCCACGCTGCACATGGTTATTTGATCAACCAGTTCCTCTCCCCGCTTACGAATAAAAGGGAAGATGAATACGGGGGCACTGCCGAAAACCGCTTCCGCTTCCTTCAGGAAATTCTTGAAGAGGTGAAAACGGTTTGGGATGGGCCACTTCTTGTCCGGGTTTCCGCAAGTGATTATCATGACGAAGGCTTGACTGTTGAGGATTATGTAACAATTGGTGCGTCACTAAAGGAACTGGGAGTTGACCTGATTGATGTCAGCTCAGGTGCCGTTGTACCTGCAAGAATTCATGCCTATCCAGGCTACCAGGTTAAATTCGCAGAAAAAATCAAGCATGAAGCCAATGTGGCTACCGGCGCGGTCGGTTTGATCACCACAGGGATCCAGGCTGAAGAAATCCTCCAGAATGAACGCGCCGATTTGATTTTCATCGCACGCGAACTGCTGCGCGACCCATACTGGCCAAGAACAGCTGCCAAAGAGCTCGGCACAAGCATCGAATCACCTAAACAATATGAACGAGGATGGATTTTTTAAGCTAAAACAATCATAATTGCTAAAGAGGCTTTTCCAGAGTGTTACTTTGGATAGCCTTTTTTTGTTCTAAACCAGTTTCATGGCTTTCTTCCGTGATCACCTTGCTGACGGACACTTTCTTGTGTTTGCCAAGGAATTTTTGTCCATCATGACCTTGCTGATGGACACTTCCCTGCGTATTTCATAAGTTTCTGTCCGTCATGGACTTGATGATGGACACTTTCTTGTGTTTGCCAAGGAATTTTTGTCCATCATGACCTTGATGACGGACACTTCCTTGCGTATTTCCTGAGTTTTTGTCCGTCATGGACTTGATGATGGACACTTTCTTGCATAGTTCATGAGTTTCTGTCCGTCATGGCCTTAAAGCGAGACAACTTTATACATCCATAGAAAAGAGGCTGTCTTCAAACAGCCTCTTTTCTATGAATCCTTCATTTTCAACAGACTTTTTCCAGTAAAATCCTCCGGTACATATTACCGAACATAACTCCTTCATCTGCAATCAGCTTTACTCTGGCTCTTTCTGTTGAGCTGATGTCATCGAATGACACACCGATGTCCGTACCGAGCAGTTTAATCACATGTCTGAGAGTTTTTTTGCCAATAGATAGTCCTTTGCCGGGTTCTGCAAATTTATCGAAAACTACCACTAGACCATCCCTGCGGCAAACTCTGACCATTTCGCGGAACGCCTTTTTGCTGTCGGGTACTACTGATAAAATCAAGCTACCGATCACATAATCGAATGATGCATCGGCAAATTCAAGCTGTTGGGCATCCATTTTTAAAAAGGTGATCGAAGTATTCCTGAATTTATCTTTTGCTTTCTGCAGCATATCCTCAGAGTAATCGATTGCCGTAATCTCCAATTGGTCATATGGTAATCTCTCGATGTCTGCCCCAGTGCCAACCCCTACGAACAGTACTCTGTCTCCCGGACGGAAATGAATCTCTTTGAACAGGCTGTCTCTTGCTTTTGAAAATGGACCAACATTGAAAAACTTATCATAAATTGGGGCCCAGCCCTTGTAAATTAGCTTATTCCACGAATTGTTCATGTTATCCTCTCCACCCAGAATCATAGTTTGAAACAACTATTTATCTTTCACTCTCCAAAGCCTCAGACTATTCAGAGTGACACTTGTTGAAGGTACAGGATGTCTGTCAGGTATCATTCAAATGATCTTTTGAATATATTTTATTCAAACAAGTGTTTGATTGTCAAATGAAATAAAAAAACCAGGAATTCTCCTGGTTTTAAAGGTTAGGCTATTTTCTCACCCTGCCTGTCGGCAACCTTTTTGAAGTAAAACCCCAATTTGACGAGGCCTACTGCGGTCAAGGAGAGAATCATATTGAAAAACACAGCAAATATCGCAAGGTCCATTACTTCAAAAATGTAGGCATACAGAAAACCAACTATTCCGAATAGTGATATGGTGATGAGAAAATTTAACCTTGGAAAAAGAAAAGTGATGATCCCGCTGAGCAAAAGGACCAGCGAACCCATGATAAAAAGATGAAGACCGAATAATAGCAAAAACTCCATATCAATTCCCCCAGTTCTCATGTTGTTGGCTTGATGGAAATTGTCCCATCACTTTCCAATTCCCTCTGGGTTCCGACCTTAAACTCTAGGCGCTGTAAAAACTGAAGGTGTATTTCACAGTATAAGAAAAATAAACGGAAAAATTCCGTTTAAATTGGAAAAGCCCCATATTTTCTTAAAAATAAAGGGCATTTTTCCGTTTATTTAATCAAAATCATTGGAATTCGTCTTATTTACAGCAGTTAACCGGAATATCTCCGCCTAGTTCTGCTTCAAAAGCGGCCTTTCTATACAATAGCCGGAAATTCTCCGCTTATGGATTTTCATACCTGGCCGGAAATCGCCGAGCCAAACAAAAACTCAAATTCTATCATCCCAAATTCGATTAAGCATTGTTTCTTCACTAGAAACGACCAGTTCGAAAACATCCGGATTCGTCATTTCCAACAGGCAGTCGTATCCGAAGCTCTCATTGAAGTACCTCATGAGCAATGTGGTCATGTTGCCATGGCTGACCAGTAGAATATGGTCATCATCTGAACATAATACATCTTCTAACAGCGATTTCGCGCGATTCATCGCGGTTGAATGGGATTCCCCACCTTCGAAGACAAGCTCGAAATCATCAAAGCTTTGCCTTAATTTATCCCGCCAGTCCTCAAAATTGACCGTGCTGAGTACTCTTTCTCCGAGTCTGTCGTCTTCTTGAACTCTTATTCCTCTTGAATCAGAAAGTGGCCTGATTGTATCGACCGCTCTTTTAAAAGGACTTGAATAGATGATGTCTATTTCTTTTTGCTTGAAAAAGTCAACGAGCGCCAGCGCCTGTTTCCTTCCCTGTTCAGTCAGGGGAGAGTCAACAGGCTGTCCAACTGCACTTGCATGTCGTACAAGATAGATTGTTTTCAATCATTACACCCCTTCACTCAGTCATGGTCATAAGAGACGGAGATTTCCATAAAATCTTCCGAGACTACAGTATTGGCAAACACTGTCCGGGCTTCCGCCTCAAGCTCCTTCCAGTCATTCCGGTCATACCTCGAGCTAATATGGGTCAGGCAAAGCTTTTTCACATTGGCATTCAATGCTGTTTCCGCGGCCTGCAGTGTGGTCGAATGAAAATACTCATAAGCAAGTGTGCCTTCATCTGCTGAAAAAGTCGCTTCGTGGACGAGAAGGTCTGCATTTTGCGCGAGCAATGCAGCATTTTCACACACTCTTGTATCACCCAGAATCGTGACAATTCTGCCTTTTTGCGGCGGACCGACGAAATCCGCAGGGTTGATGACACTTCCATCATCCAGTATGACTTCTTCACCATTCTTGATTTTCCGGTAGTCTGGACCTGGTTTAACACCTGCCGCCTGTAGCTTGTCAGCAAGGAGAGTCCCTGGACGGTCTTTTTCTTTTACTCTATACCCATAGGAAGGAATTCCATGCTCCAGCAGTTTTGCTTCCACGGTGAACTGTTCATCTTCAAAAATGACGCCTTCTTCCAGCTCGATGATTTCAATTGGATATTTCAAATAGGATTTACTAATTTTCAAAGACACTTCGATATACTCTTTAATCCCGGGAGGTCCATATACGGTAACCCTCGACTCCCCTCCCTGGAAGGAACGGCTGGACAAAAGTCCCGGCAAACCATAAATATGGTCTCCATGGAGGTGAGTGATGAAAATTTTCTCAATCCTGCGAGGCTTGATGCTGGTATGTAAAATTTGATGCTGAGTTGCTTCCCCACAGTCAAATAGCCAGACAGCTCCCCGTTCTTCCAGCAATTTCAAGGCGATTGAGGTTACATTCCTCAGCTTGGCAGGAACACCTGCACCTGTTCCAAGAAAAAATACATCCATAATGCTAACATCCTCTCGTACAAAACACCTGCAATCCTTACAGGCAGGTTCATTATTCCTTACAATATATCACAACACCTTGTATACAGCTAAACTAAACGACGGATTTAACCACAATGGGATAGTTCCAGACAATTGGAAGAAAACTAAATACAGTTTAAACAGTTGCTAATTGTTCTTGAAACAGATAAAATTTTGTATTTGTAAAGTGTTTTTTTCTACATACATTTAAATTCACATAAAAGAGAGGTTCTATATTGTGGCACATACCGAAAAACCAACAGCTTTAATCATGATCTTCGGGGCTACGGGAGACCTGGCAAACCGTAAATTATTTCCTTCCCTCTATAATTTGTTTAAAAAAGGAAAACTGGACAAATTCGCGGTCGTTGGCGTTGCCCGCCGAGCACTTTCTAACGAGGAATTCCAGCTTAAGGTAAAAGAATCCGTCAATGAAAATGGGGACACAGAGACAAATGCGGATATCGACGAGTTTGTCTCCAAGTTTTATTACCATTCACATGATGTAACTGACTCTAGTTCTTATCTTGCCCTAGGAAAGCTTTCGGAAGAATTGGACAGCCACTATGGACTTAACGGCAATAGAATTTTTTACCTGGCAATGGCACCAGAATTCTTTGGAACAATTGCTGAGCATTTAAAGAAGGACAAGCTTACCGACGTTTCCGGGTTCAAACGCCTAGTCATTGAAAAGCCGTTCGGACATGACCTTGAGTCAGCCAAAGTGTTGAACAAACAAATCCGAACCGCTTTTACCGAGGATGAAATCTACCGGATCGACCACTACCTTGGAAAAGAAATGGTCCAAAATATCGAAGTTATCCGTTTTGCGAATGCGATGTTCGAACCACTCTGGAATAACCGCTACATTTCAAATATCCAGGTTACATCAAGTGAAACTCTTGGAGTCGAAGAACGCGGAAGATATTACGAGAAAAGCGGTGCACTAAGGGATATGGTCCAGAACCATATGCTGCAAATGGTTTCATTGCTTGCGATGGAGCCGCCGATCAAGTTGACGACTGATGAGATTCGTTCTGAAAAAGTTAGAGTATTCCGTGCCCTCCGCCCAATAAAAGACGGTGAAGTCAATGAATACTTTGTTCGCGGACAGTATGACAAAGGCATCATGAATGAAAAAGACGTACCTGCATACCGCAACGAGGAAATGGTCAATCCTGAATCCAATACAGAAACATACGTAGCAGGAAAGTTGATGATTGATAACTTCCGCTGGGCTGGGGTGCCATTCTATATCCGTACTGGAAAAAGAATGAAGGCCAAGTCAACGAAAATCGTGATTCAATTCAAGGATATCCCAATGGATCTGTACTATCAGCCTGAAAAGACGGTCAACCCAAATTTACTTGTGATCCATATCCAGCCTGAAGAAGGAATCACGCTCCATCTGAATGCCAAGAAATCCGGCCAGGGCACAGATGCGACACCAGTAAAACTGAATTATGCCAATAAAGGCATTGACGGTCTGAACACACCTGAAGCATACGAAAAGCTGCTGTTTGATTCATTGCGCGGTGATGCAACTAACTTCACACATTGGGATGAAGTCGCGTTATCCTGGAGTTTCGTTGATAATATTTCAGAGGTCTGGGAAAACACGAAGGAAGCATCATTCCCGAACTACGCATCCGGTTCAATGGGTCCTGACGCAGCAGACAAGCTGCTCGAGAAAGATGGATTCTTCTGGTGGCCAATCACTGAAATTGACGTGGAGAATTGTTAAAAAGGACTCTTTTCGAGGGAACTGCTGAAAATAGATTGTTTTTATAATTGGTTGAGAAAGCAATAAAGTTTAAGTCTATACAACATGAATCCCGCCCATATTACAGGCGGGATTTTTGGTATTTCCTTAGCTGAAGTGAGACTATCATCAGCCTCCAAAAAAGAAATCAAGAATGTTTGATCCAGCAGATGCATTTTTATTGTAGAACTCCGAGTATCCGCAATTCTTGCAATAGACAACGGTGAACTGGTTGTTTTGGATATCAAACATCTTGGACAAGCCCGTCCCCGTCATTGCTACATCTTTCTGCCCTGCATCCCTGCTTCCACATTTAATACAGCCATTACCTTGCATGAAATTCATCTCCCTGTTTTAAGCTATAGTACTATTACGCATTGAATATATTTTGGTTTCACTTTTTCCTCTTCTGAAATGAATATTCCTTGTTTGCGTCAACAGCAATTTTATTGGTATGAGCCTACATAAAAATGACCGAAAAAGGATAACTTATGTTTGTTCTATTTCAGACTAGAGGTGTAAGCATGGAGTGGTTTGGTCATAGCAATAAAGGTTTTAACTTTGATATGTTTTCCTTGAGTCATTATGTTACCCTAACAATCTTTTTTTTGGTTTGCTCTCTCATTTTCATTCACCGAAAGAAATTAAGCGTGGAGCGGTGGAGAAAAGCAGAACTGGGTACAGCCCTGTCATTAATAATGATTGAGATCACCAACCACCTTTGGATGTACAAGCATGCTGTCTGGAAATTAGGACGATCAATGCCGCTGGAATTATGCAATATTGGGCTCTTGCTCGCGATTGGTTTATTACTGACCAGGAAGAAAATACTTTTTGAACTGCTATTTTTCATTGCTTTATTAGGGGCAACTCAAGCCATAATAACACCCGCATTAACCTATGATTTTCCTCACTTCCGATTTTTCCACTTTTTCTATGCTCATATGATGATTGTATGGGTGACCCTTTATTTTCTTTGGGCTAAAGGTTATTACCCTACCTTCAGATCGGTTATAAAAGTTGTGCTCTTTATCAATATGTTGT
Organism: Mesobacillus sp. S13; assembly: GCF_020422885.1. NCBI lineage: Bacteria > Bacillati > Bacillota > Bacilli > Caryophanales > Bacillaceae > Mesobacillus > Mesobacillus sp. S13. The sequence continues at coordinate 3,183,795 of NZ_CP084622.1, forward strand.
TGCCAGTCATCCTGTTCATTAATACGACAGCTGACGGAAATTACTGGTTTTTACGTCATAAACCGAAAAGCCCAAGTTTCCTGGATTTACTCGGCCCCTATCCATGGTATATTTTTTCTTTGGAAAGTTTATTGGTGATTTTGAGTTTAATCACCTGGCTCTGCATGCGGAGCTGGCTAAAAGGTGAGAAAAGATCCTCCTATTCAGAGTCATGATTGGTTTATCTTCTGTAGAACTGAATCAAAAAAGCTTGCGGATCACTCCGCAAGCAATGATACATTCACCTCTTAACCTAGTGTTTTTTGATGAATGCGAGCGTATTATCAATGATTATTTTTTGGTCATTATCGAGAGTAGCCACATGAAAGCTATCTTTCAAGTAAATGATTTCTTTTAATTCAGAGCTGATCTCCTCATAAATCTTTTGTGAATTATCAGGCGGGACAACATGGTCTTCGTCCGAAACAAAGATCAAAGCTGGACAAGAAACCTTGGATAGGTCTTCTTTTACTACTTTCATAAAAGCCAATATTTCTTTAATGGATTGAACAGGGGTTTTTTCGTAAGCAAGTTCCGTAATTCCCGGCTTCTTGATGTCTGAACCAATAGCATCCAGAAATCTTGTTCCTTCCAGCTGGAGGACCGGCTCCATTGCGGGAATATCAATGGCCGCATTGATCAAGACAATTCCCCTGACTTCAGGATAATTCTCAGCCATGTAAAGAGTCAATGTTCCTCCCATTGACAGGCCAGTTACATAAATCTTATCGCATCGTGCTTTTAACCATTTAAGTCCTTCTTCTACCGATGCGATCCAATCCTGATAGGTTGTTTGTTCCATGTCCTCATAATGTGTACCGTGACCTTTCAATCGTGGTCCGCAAACAGTATATCCTGCAGCAGCAAATGCCTCTCCCAGCGGCCGCATACTCTGTGTGGATCCGGTAAATCCATGCGAAACCAATATGCCTACAGAATTCCCTTCAAAATAAAACGGTTCTGCCCCCTGTAAAACTGGATAATCTTCTGCCATACTGAATCCCTCCAATCATAATACCATCCAATAAAGGTTTCGACTGGCCCTTTTAAAAACCCTCCCTGCAGCTGAATTAACTTTTTTATAATATAAAAAACACAGCGAACATTGAATTCGCTGTGCCTCTTTGTTATTCCATCCACTCAGTGTGGAAGATTCCTTCTTTGTCGATGCGCTGATACGTGTGGGCACCAAAATAATCGCGCTGTGCCTGGATCAGATTGGCAGGCAGTGTTTCAGTACGGTAGCTGTCAAAATAAGAAAGTGCAGCGGAGAAGCTTGGCACCGGTATGCCGTTCATGACGGCTGCCGAGATAATTTCCCTCAATGACTGCTGGTAGCTTTCTGCGATTTCCTTGAAGTATGGATCGAGCAGCAGGTTTTTAAGAGCTGGATCCCGATCGTATGCTTCTTTGATTTTTTGAAGGAACTGAGCTCTGATAATGCAGCCTCCGCGGAAGATCATCGCAATGTAGCCGTAATTCAAATCCCAGCCATACTCTTCAGACGCCGCTCTCATTTGCGCAAATCCTTGAGCATAAGAACAAATTTTGCTCAAATAAAGTGCCTTTCGAATGGATTCAATGAATGCATCGCGATCGCCATCAAATGATCTTGCTTCAGGGCCAGAGAGGACTTTGCTTGCTTCGACACGCTCTTGTTTCATTGCTGAAATGAAGCGGGCGAAAACAGATTCAGTGATGATTGGCAGCGGCACCCCTAAGTCAAGCGCACTTTGGCTCGTCCATTTTCCAGTGCCTTTCTGGCCAGCGGTATCAAGAATCATATCAACAAGTGGTTCGCCGGTTTCATCATCTTTCTTTGTAAAAATATCAGCCGTAATTTCAATCAGATAGCTATCAAGCTCACCTTTATTCCATTCTGCAAATACTTCATGCAGCTCGTCAGCATTCAATCCAAGTACATGCTTTAACATAAAATAGGATTCAGAAATCAGCTGCATATCTCCGTATTCTATTCCGTTGTGTACCATTTTCACATAATGTCCTGCTCCATCAGGGCCAATGTAGGTGGTGCAAGCTTCTCCATTAACCTTTGCAGCGATATCCTGGAAGATTGGGGCCACAAGGTCATACGCTTCTTTTTGTCCGCCAGGCATGATGGAAGGTCCATGAAGTGCCCCTTCCTCACCGCCAGATACACCTGTGCCAATGAAGTGAAGTCCAAGCTCGCTCAATTCCTGGTTCCGACGCTGAGTATCAGCAAAATATGTATTGCCGCCGTCAATGATAATATCGCCCTTTTCAAGATGAGGTTTTAGTTGATCGATCGTCGCATCTGTTGCGGCTCCAGCTTTCACCATCAGAAGGATCTTTCTTGGTTTTTCAAGAGATTGAACAAATTCTTCGATAGAATAAGTTCCGACGACCTTCTTGCCTTTCGTTTCCTCAAGCATTTCATCCGTCTTTTCCCTGGACCGGTTATATACTGAAACAGAATAGCCTCTGCTTTCGATATTCATGGCAAGGTTTTTTCCCATGACAGCAAGGCCAATGACTCCAATTTGCTGTTTTGACATATAATAACTTCCCTTCATTTTATAATAGGTGTTTAGACATACACATTAATTTAACAATGAAATCAAACTGGTGCAAACAATCTGGTTTGTCCCTTTTTATTTTGACTTAACCCGGGTATGCTAAACTTCATTGTTAATCTTTTTCCTCACTTTTGCGCCCCTGGAGGAAATCCTTATTGAAGCTCGTCCCAGCCCCCGGATTCTCGCTGGTTCTGGGCTTGTTCACCTGAGAACCTGCACTTTCAATGATGCTCTTGCCGTATTTCTCACGCAACTGGCTCATCGTATTGATCAGCGGCTCCTTTTTAGCATCCTGCTCATAAGAAAAAAGGTCAAGCTGCTTGACTGCTTTGTCTGCTTCAAGCAAATCCGTTCCCGTGATTCCCAATAGCCTGATAGGATCTCCATTCCAATGCTTCAGGAAAAGCATTTTTGCGGCCGAGGCTATTTCGTCCTGCTTCGATATGGGGTTCTGCAGCTTTTGGCTCCTGGTGATCGTCTTCCTGTCCTTAAAGCGGATCATCACGCTAATGCTGGTGGCTACAGCTTCCTTCCTTTTCATCCTTGCCGCTACTTGCCCTGAAAGCACATCAAGAACTTTGAGGAGCTCATGCTGATTTGAAATATCACGGGGCAGCGTTGTCGAGTTGCCGATGCTCTTGAAATCGTAGACAGAATCGGGATCCACCCGGCGATTGTCCTGTCCATTTGCTCTTTCTTTCAATCGTAATCCATTTATGCCCAGCAGTCCTTTCAGCTGGATTTCATTTGCAGCCGCCAACCCGCCTATTGTATTGATTCCAATACTTTTTAGTTTGTCCGCTGTTTTTGTTCCTACTCCATGCATTTCCCCGACCTCGAGCGGCCAGAGAATCCGCGGGATGTCACGCTTTCTAAGAACAGTGATTCCCATTGGCTTCTTCATATCGGAAGCCGTTTTCGCCAGGAATTTGTTTGGTGCAACCCCGATGCTGCATGGCAAGTCAAGCTGCTCATAAATTCTCTTTTGGATGCCTTCAGCGATTTCAAGAGGCGCGCCGAGTTCTGAGCAATTCGTTATATCCATATACCCTTCATCAATGGAAACAGGTTCTACAGCTTCTGTATACTGGCGCAAAATATCGAACATCGCCGCAGATGCTGTACGGTATCTATCAAAGTTCGGTTTCATTATGATTAATTCTGGGCAAAGCTTTTTGGCTTCCCATAAAGGCATTGTCGTTTTGACGCCGACCTTTCTCGCTTCATAACTGCACGTGACAATGATTCCGCGTCTTTCTTCAGGATTGCCGGCAATAGCCAGTGGCTTTCCCTTCAATTCAGAATCGTAAGCCATTTCTACTGAGGCATAGAAGCTATTCATATCAACATGCAAAATGACTTTGCCGTTTTTTGGATACATTTCTTTCATGATCCCACTTCCCAAATATACGTTCCCTTATAGTGTATCAAAAAAACCCATTGATTACTTATATCGCGTTTGAATTTAGGTCAGGGTAAAGTTTTGAACATTATGTGAAGAAAAGCCTTAAAACGTTAAAAAAATTTTTTCCGAAACCGATAAATAACCATGAGGATAATGAAAAGATGGGGGAATTTTTATGCAGCATTGGTCAATTGGCAGAAAGTATGCAAGCGTTTTCGCATTTATAATGGTCATATTTCTGGGCAGCTTTATTTATTTATCAACGGTTTTAACAAATCTTCAAGGAGCGATTAATCTTGCTGAGGAGAAAAGTGATTATGCAATCATGATCAGTGAAATGGGGGCTTCTTTCCGCCAGAAGTATATTATTATTACAGACTACATAACTGAACCAAAACCAGAACTTCTTACCGCTTATGAAAAAGAGGCTGAACAATTCAATGCTTCATCGAAAAAACTGCAAGCGTATGTGAAGACAGAAGAAGCAAAAACTTTGCTTAATGCGATTATGAACATAGATCAACACATGGATAAAGTGTGGGAAGAAGATATCTTGAAGACTGTCACAGAATTCCAGCAGAACTTTGAACAGGTTGATATTTATACCCAGATCAGCCTGACTAACAAAGCAGAGACAATCCGTGATATGAACATTGAAAAACTAAATGCTATCAGGACAACGATTCTTGAGGACAGAACAAAAATCATGGAGGAAACCCATTCTTCAATAGCTTCAATGATCCGAAACACTTTCATCCTTATCATACTTGCATTCATCATTTCGTCTGTATCCATGTATTTTGTTTCCCGCAACATCAGCAAAAACCTTAAAAATGTAGTCGGATACTGCAAAAAACTAGCTGCAGGTGAATTGAATGTCCAAGCCTTGGAAGCAAAGAGCAAGGATGAAGTCGGCCAAATCATTCTGGCAATGAACCAATTGTCTGGTAACTTGAAAACTTCCATCTCAAGTATAATTGCTTCTTCTAACCAGGTAAACGAAATGTCGAGGAACTTAAAATTCAATGCTGAGGCCACGACAGAAGCCAATAATGAAATTACAGCATCCATCATGCATGTGGCATCTTCATCTGACGAACAAGTGAAAATCTCAGAACGTACAAATGAAGCGGTTGAAGATGTTTCTTCCCAATTAATTGAAGTCACTGGTTCGCTAAAAGAGACACTTCATACAACATCAAGCACAAAGGATAAGATCGAGGAAGGCAAACTATATGCATTTAACGTCACAGAACAGATGGACCAGATTAATGGAAAAGTCTCCGAATTAGCGAGTGTGATTCATTCTCTGAAAAATAATTCTCAGGAAATTCATCGAATCATCGAGATCATCACGGATATTTCCAATCAAACCAATCTGCTGGCATTAAATGCTGCAATTGAAGCAGCAAGAGCTGGAGAGCATGGAAAAGGTTTTGGTGTCGTGGCACAGGAAGTCCGCAAGCTGGCTGAACAATCAGCTGGTGCAGCAGACAGCATCCGCACCATTCTTGAACAGACAGGAAAAGAAACGAACCAGGCCGTAAACGTCATGGATGAAAGCCAAACGACCGTACAAAAAGGAAATGAACTTGTCGAGAAAGTAGCAGAAATCTTCACGGAAATAGCACAATCGATCGAAGAGGTCAGCTTGAAGGGAAACACTGTTAGCAGCGCCGTCATGAATGCAAATGAAAAAATGGAATCAATGACGCAGTCAGCCAATGAAGTGATTACTGCTTCCTCAAGATCCGCATTATTCCTGGAGCAGGTAGCCGCAACAACCGAAGAACAAAATGCTACAATGCAAGAGCTGTTGGAATCATCCAACAAGCTGTCTGACATGGCAGAAGACTTGAGAAAGTCATTCTCCAGCTTCAAACTATAAAAGTAAACAAGCTGGCCCAGATGAGGCCAGCTTGTTTTGTTGATGCCATTAATTATGTATTTCCTGCTTTTGCTGTTTCATATAGTCTTTGATTTCTTTGATTCCTTCTAGTGAAGTGATCAGGGTTTGCGGGTCAATGATCATGATCATTCGTTTATCCAAATTGGCGATTCCCGTAATGAATTTTGTGTTTTGGTAGGCGATAAGTCCAGGCTGCTTCATGTTTTCCTCGGGAATTTCAAGGATTTCCTTCGCATCTCTAACGAGGACTCCCAAAGAGATGTCCGAAGTCTCCAGCACAATCAGTCTCGTCTTGTCATCCGCCTGAATATCCCGATGGTAAAGGACCTTTTCAAGATCAATGACCGGTATCAAATCTCCCCTTACCTTTGTGATTCCGGTGACATAATCAGGCATATGCGGAATCGCTGTCATCCCTTCCATTTTTTCAATTGAAACGACATAAAGAATCGGAAAAGCGTATTCTTCATTTCCTGCTTGGAATACAACCGTCTTATTGCTATCAGCCATTTGGAGTACACTTCCTTTAATTTAATTTCCATCTATTGCTCTGTTAATCGTCATATGATTCCAGATTGTTAATCTGTGGACCATTCCAAGTATTATATCGGATTCTTCAGTGCCATCTTTAGGATTATTGAAGAACGAGCGTGTTTAATGGACATTTTGATGTCGTGCTCCATCCGAAATGTCTATTAAAGCATAGTTCTTGGACATTTTGCCTCCGTGCTCCATCCGAAATGTCTATTAAAGCATGGTTCTTGGACATTTTGCCTTCATGCTCCATCCGAAATGTCTATTAAAGCTTGGTTCTTGGACATTTTAGCATCGTGATCCTTCCGAAATGTCTATTAAAGTATGGTTCTTAGACATTTTGCCTCCGTGCTCCATCCGAAATGTCTATTAAAGCATGGTTCTTAGACATTTTGCCTTCGTGCTCCATCCGAAATGTCTATTAAAGCTTGGTTCTTGGGCATTTTGCCTTCGTGCTCCATCCGAAATGTCTATTAAAACATGGTTCTTGGACATTTTGCCTCCGTGCTCCATCCGAAATGTCTATTAACTGCTGCACAAAATTGTCTGCCAGAATTATTAACACTCCAATTCTTCCCCAATGGTTTTTCCATGTTTAAAAAGGACCTCCCAGCTGGGAAGTCCTTTAAGGTATTATTGTGCTGCTACTTCTTCAATCAATGCAATGACCATTTCAGCAAGCTTGTTGAGCTCTTCGATTGGCATTCTTTCATTCGTTGTGTGGATTTCTTCATATCCTACAGCAAGGTTGACGGTTGGGACACCAAAACCTGCAATGACATTTGCGTCGCTTCCACCGCCGCTATGGAGCAATTCGGAGCTTCTGCCGATTTTTGCAGCTGCTTTTTTAGCAAGCTCAACAACCAGGTCGCCTTCTCCGAATTTGAAGCCAGGGTACATGACCTGGACATCGACATCTGCCTTACCGCCCATTTCCTGAGCAGCTGATTCGAACGCTTCTTTCATTTTTGCCACTTGCGCTTCCATCTTTTCAGGAATCAAAGAACGCGCTTCAGCAAGGATCTCTACATGGTCGCATACGATATTCGTCTGTGTTCCACCCTGAAAACGGCCGATATTTGCTGTTGTTTCTTCATCGATACGTCCAAGCGGCATTCTTGCAACAGCCTTGGCAGCGATTGTAATCGCGGACACACCTTTTTCAGGAGCAACGCCTGCATGAGCCGTTTTTCCATGGATGACAGCTGCTACCTTTGCCTGTGTAGGTGCTGCAACAATAATGTTTCCTACCTTACCATCACTGTCGAGTGCATATCCGTATTTGGCTTTTACCAATGAAGAATCCAATGCCTTTGCACCAACTAAACCGGACTCTTCCCCAACTGTAATGATGAACTGGATTGTACCATGCGGGATTGATTGTTCCTTCAAGACGCGCACCGTTTCAAGCATGACAGCCAAACCGGTCTTGTCATCCGCACCAAGGATCGTCGTTCCATCTGTCACGACATAACCGTCTTGAATCGATGGCTTAACTCCTTTTGCAGGAATAACCGTATCCATATGGGACGTAAAGTAGATTGTATCTACTCCTTCCTTTGTACCTTGTAAAGTACAGATCAGGTTTCCGGCACCATGACCAGTTTGAGTAGTTGTATCGTCCTCGAAAACCTCCACACCGAGGTCCTCGAATTTTTTCTTAAGGACGCGTGCGATTTCAGTTTCATACTTTGTTTCAGAGTCAATTTGGACAAGCTCTAAAAATTCATTCAATAAACGTTCGTTATTTATCATCCTAGCCGACCTCCAATTATGTAAATACTTCTAGAGTATAACGCTAATTGAATCCCAATACCAAACACAAAATCCTACAGTGGGATATTGCCGTGTTTTTTGCCTGGTCTGTCTTCCTTCTTTGTCCGCAGCATTTCCAGAGACTGAATTAATTTGATTCGTGTTTCCCGCGGATCGATGACATCATCGACCATTCCCTGACTTGCTGCGACATATGGATTCGCGAATTTTTCACGGTACTCATCGATTTTCTGCTGCCTGGTCTGCTCAGGGTTGTCGCTGTTCTGAATTTCCTTCGCAAAAATAATATTGGCAGCTCCCTGTGGCCCCATGACGGCAATTTCAGCATTCGGCCATGCAAACACAAGATCCGCTCCGATGGATTTACTGTTCAGGGCAACATATGCACCCCCGTATGCTTTTCGTAAAATAACGGTAAGCTTCGGAACAGTTGCTTCTGAATAGGCATAAAGGATTTTCGCGCCATGACGGATGATGCCGCCATGCTCCTGCTTGATACCCGGGAAGAATCCTGTTACATCCTCAAAAGTGATGATTGGAATATTGAAAGAATCACAGAATCTGATGAAACGGGATGCTTTATCGGAAGAGTCAATATCAAGTCCGCCTGCCATTACCTTAGGCTGGTTGCAGACAAGACCGACGACCTCGCCTTTAATTCTTGCCAGACCAATGACAATGTTTTTGGCAAAATCCTTCTGTATCTCAAGGAATGAGCCGGCATCGACTACCTGCTCAATCACTCTACGCACGTCATACGGCCTTATCGCATCGAATGGAATGGCATCTGTCAAATCCGGCCTGTAGTCATCTTCAGCATCTGCCTCCAGTCTCGGAGGCTTTTCTTCATAGCTTTGCGGCAGATAGCTTAACAGCAGCCTTACCTGCTCTAATGTTTCTTCTTCTGACTGCCCATGAAAATGAGCATTCCCACTGATCGTGTTATGTACAATTGCACCGCCGAGGTCTTCCGCAGAAATTTTCTCACCGGTAACCGTTTCAATTACTTTAGGACCAGTGATGAACATCTGGCTCGTTTTTTCGACCATGAAAACAAAATCAGTAATGGCTGGAGAGTAAACCGCACCACCAGCACACGGACCCATGATCACGGAAATTTGCGGGATGACCCCAGAATAGATAGAATTGCGGTAAAAAATATGCCCATATCCATCAAGTGAAACGACACCCTCCTGGATCCTCGCTCCCCCGGAGTCATTCAACCCCACGAATGGAGCACCATTTTTAGCTGCCAGATCCATTACATTGGCGATTTTCTTTGCATGCATTTCACCCAAGGCTCCGCCAAACACGGTGAAATCCTGTGAAAACAAATAAATCGGCCTGCCATTCACCTTACCGTAACCGGTTACAACTCCATCCCCAGGTCCCTTCTGGTTCTCAAGTCCAAAGTCTGTGCTCCTATGCTGGATGAATGGATTCAACTCCACAAAACTGCCTGGATCGACAAGCAAATCGATTCGTTCACGAGCAGTCAGCTTGCCTTTTTCATGCTGCTTTTCGATCCGTTCGTCACCGCCGCCCAGTTCGATTTCCCTGCGTTTATCATATAGTTCATTGATTTTTTCATAGATGTCTGGCATTTCTATTCCGCCTCCCCGTTCTTCTCGCAAAGTTCGTATAAAACACTTCCTGTCGATTTTGGATGCATGAATGCGACCAGCGCACCCCCTGCACCTTTCTTTGGAGCATCCTGAATCATTCTAATTCCATTTTCCTTCATATCATTGATTCTTTCCTGGATCGAGTCTACGCCGAGTGCGACATGATGAATTCCTTCTCCTCGCTTTTCAATAAAACTTGCGATGGCGCTCTCCTCAGATAAAGGTTCAAGGAGTTCAAGTTTTGTTTGTCCTGCTTTCAGGAAAGCTACTTTGACTTTCTCGCTTTCTACTTCCTCTATCCCAAGCAATGGCAGCTTCAGCACATCTGTATAAAATGGGAGGGCATGCTCAATAGATTTGACAGCAATGCCGATATGGTCGACCTTTTTAATCATGTAATTCCCTCCAAATATTATTTAAATATATTTAACTGTTTTAATATTCGACAAAAATGTCACAATTCCTCCTTATTTCATTGAACATTACATTCATTAGAACAATTAGGATAGTTTTAATATTAAAGTCACTTTACTTTTACACTATCATAAATTTTATCAAAAGGTGGCATTCAAGCCCTGCTAAAAGGGTTGTCCAAATCAACACTGGGATGTAAAATAGTAGAGGAAGAGTGCTTGAGTTTTGGAAGGGGGATTCCTTAATGCGTAAAACCAATGTCAGGAAGGTCGTAGTATACATCATGCTTTTTACTATGCTTGCTTCAACCCTTCTTATGGGATTGTCCACATTTCTATAATTAATATCAATAATAAAAGGGCTGTCGCTGTGACAGCCCTATTCTATTTGTCGATTGCTCCATATTCTTTGCCTAATTCTATAAAATCTTCAGAGGTCGATGTAATCAGGATTTTTGTTCCTAAGGGTATATAGTCATACAATGATTCAACTGCCTCATTTTGAAGGCGGACACAGCCCTGAGATATTCTTTTCCCGATGCTTGAAGGGTCGTTCGTCCCGTGGATTCCATATGTCCGGCCATCTGTATTTTCAGCGTCAAACCCAATCCATCTGCTGCCGAGTGGGTTTTTGGGGTCGCCACCCGGGATGTCCTTTTTGCGATAATATGGATCAGGTGCTTTAACAGTGACAGTGAAAAGCCCTTCAGGCGTCAGGTCCTCTGATTTGCCAGTAGCCGCACTGACAACCGTCTGGACTCTGTTCTCGTTGATCAAAGCGACTTCGTTCGTTCTCTTATTCACAATCACGAATGGGTCTCCAGGCATCGGATTTGGTCCCAGAGGCCAAATAGGTGAAAAGATGAACGCTGCTAGAAGCATAGAAATAAACACTGGCATGATGATCCCTCCGCGGTCTATTTCCGTTAGTTTGCCACGACTGCTTCCTTTTTATCCTCGCTCGTTTTCAAACCTTTAAAAGACCGTTTCAGCAAGAGGAATTGTTCCATCTCATTCACAAAATGAAGCAGAGCCGCCCTTGCCTCGAATTCCTCCCGTGTTTTTGGAAGCTCCATATTCTCAAATTCCGTTTTCATCCTCAACAATTTTTCAAGATAAAACAGAACCGTATTCCCCGGGTGGATTCCTTTAGCGAGCTCCTCGATAAAACCAGCGACCATATTGGCCTGCTCTACATGCCGGGGAATCGAAGTGACGGAAGGCAGTACCCTCTCTATTATTTCAAATTGCTTTTCCCTGATTTTAAAGTATTGATAATACAAGTTTTCGTCTCTCAAGAAATGATTTTCGACATCCTGGATTGCGAGACTCTTTGCTTTTTCAATCATTCTTGCAGTCTCTGTCAATTCCCTTCCATCCCAATCTGAATCGTTTTTTCTAAGATAGAGGGCAATCTCCCTGAATATTTTTTTGAATTGTGCTTCGATGTCTCTTTGGTATGCCTCCAGCTTGTTGTCGACACTCGGCATGTACAAGTTCATGATCAACGCAACTCCAATTCCGATCGTGATGATTCCTAGTTCATTAAGTAAAAGACCTGTTGTTACCTTCCCGGCAGAGTATATATGCATGATGATGACACTGCTGGAAACGACTCCTTCCTTTGCCCTGAACATGACGACAGTCGGAATGAAAAAGAGCAGCAACACTCCGATGACAATAGGGTGGTACATGATTCCCTCAAAGAACACTGCGGAAAACGCCATAGCAATGACACATGCCAGGAATCTATGCCAGGATGCCTGAAGCGATCGCTTCTTTGTCACCTGGATACAAAGGATCGTCAAGATGCCCGCAGAAACATAATTTTCAAAACCGAAAAACTGGGCAATGACGATGGCGACCGCCGTCCCAAGCGCTGTTTTTAACGTACGATAACCAATTCTGAATTTCACAATGTCTTCTCCCATCAAAAAACTTAAGCTCTAATAACTTTCCAGACCATACAAAGCGGATTCCCTTTATGAAATGTCCTTTTACCTAAATCAATTTAAAATTAGACAAACGGGCAATGCAGAACCTTTCCTTTTACCAAAATTCATTCCAAAACTGAAAAACAGGCAGTGCAGAGCCTTTTCTTTTACCAGAATTCATTTCAAAACTGAAAAACAGGCAATGCAGCGCCTTTTCTTTTACCGAAATTCATTCAAAAACTGAAAAACGGGCAATGCAGCGCGCTTCCTTTTACCGAAATTCATTCAAAAACTGAAAAACGGGCAATGCAACGCGCTTCCTTTTACCGAAATTCATTCCAGAAATGAAAAACGGGCAATGCACGATATTTATTAATAAAAATGAAAAGATGACCACATCTTAGACATGGTCATCCCTTAGTTTATCAGATTCGTTATCCTTTATAAAAGCAATGGAAGTGAATCATAGCATTTTTTCAAGAAACTCTTTTGCCCTGCTGCTTTTCGGGTTGCTGAAGAATTCTGCTGGAGGTGCATCCTCGACCAATACTCCGCCATCAAGGAAGAGCACTCGATCCGCAACTTCACGGGCAAAGCCCATTTCATGGGTTACGATCGCCATTGTCATCCCGGTATGGGCGAGTGACTTCATTACCTCAAGTACTTCTTTAACCATTTCCGGGTCCAATGCGGAAGTAGGCTCATCGAAGAGCATGACTTCCGGGTTCATCGCGAGCGCCCGTGCGATGGCTACACGCTGCTTTTGGCCTCCTGACAGCCTGTTTGGATATTCATTTGCCTTTTCGGAGAGTCCTACTTTTTTCAGAAGCTCCAAACCTTGTTTATCTGCTTCGGCCTTGCCTATAGCTTTAACCTTAATCGGTGCATACGTAATGTTTTGCAGTACGGTCATATGCGGGAACAGATGGAAATGCTGGAACACCATCCCGACATTTTCACGGACTTTCATAATGTTCGTTTTCTTGTCGGTAATATCCTCTGACCCAATCAATATCTGGCCGCCTGTCGGCTGCTCCAATAGATTAAGACAGCGGAGGAAAGTTGATTTTCCTGAACCTGAAGGTCCGACGATGGCAACAACTTCCCCGTTTTCGATTGTGGTTGAAATTCCTTTTAATACTTCCAGCTTACCAAACGATTTATGAAGATTTTGTACTTTAATCACTTTGTCTCATTCTCCTTTCAACCAGCTTGCCAATGAATGTCAAGGAGATGACCATGAGGTAATAGATCAGGCCGGCAAAAATAAGCGGCTCGAAAAATCTATACTGCTCTCCGCCAACAACATAAGCCCTGCGCATGATATCATTTACTGCAATAACCGTTACGATTGCCGATTCCTTTGTCAGGGTGATGAATTCATTCATCAATGCAGGCAGAATATTTTTTAATGCTTGAGGCAGGATGATGTCACGCATCATTCGATTGCCGGGAACACCAAGAGCCATTGCTGCTTCTTTCTGTCCTTTGTCCACGGCTAAAATTCCTGCCCGGATGATTTCGGAAATATAGGCTGCCGAGTTTAAAGAAAAAGATGCGACCGCAGCTGTGTAGGATGAAATTTCAAAGCCGAGGATCTGCGGAGCTCCATAGTAAATAATCATCAATTGCAAAATGAGCGGTGTACCGCGAAAAATCGATGTATAAACATCAGCGAACCAATGAAGTGCCTTGTATTTGCTGATTTTAAAGATTGCAAGAATAATACCTAACGCAAAGCCCAGAAGCCCTGCTACCAAAACTATTTTCAGTGTGACGCCAATTCCCTCCAGAATATATGGCAACGAAGGAAGGATGGCGGTAAAATCTAGATCCATATTCTAACAGCCCTCTCTGTCTATTTCATGAAGGAGAAAGGCGCCCAGAAAACAATAGCATTCTGAACGCCTGTTTTGATTCTTACTTTTCTCCGCCAAACCATTTAACGATCAACTTATCTACTTCACCGTTTTCCATTTTTTCTTTCAGGACCCTGTTGAATTCCTCGGTCAGCTTGCTTCCTTTAGGGAACGCAATTGCTGAACCCGCTTCTTCTTCGCTTCCGTCTTCAATCGTGAATCCTTCAAGGTCGGGATTATTATCGAAATAGCCTTTTGCCACTGTATCTTCAATAATCGCTGCATCGATGCGTCCAGCTTTGATTTCCTGGACCAATTCTGGGATTCTTGTACGTTTCTCAATTTTGATTTCTACTGTTTCGGCAATTTTTTCGGCTTCTTCTTCCTGGATGGATGAAAGCTGGACACCAACAGTCTTACCTTTTAAATCTTCAATTGATTTGATATTGCTGTCCTTCGCAGAAACGATCATATGCTGTGCTGTATAGTAAACATCTGTGAAGTCTACGTTCTCTTTACGTTCTGGTGTTGGAGTCATCCCTGCCATGACAAAGTCAACGCGGTCTGCCTGGATTGCTCCGATAAGGCCATTGAAGTCCATATCCTTAATTTCTACTTCGTATCCTAATTCACTTGCAATCAGATTGGCTAAGTCTACATCAAAACCAATGATTTCATCGCTTGTTGCTGTTTCCACGTATTCAAATGGCGGATAGTCAGCTGAAGTCCCCATTGTAAGGACTTTCTTTTCCTCACCGCCGTCACCTGAAGTTTTCTCAGTGCTTGTCCCGCATGCAGCGAGAATGCCCATTAATAAAATGCTCATCATAAAAACTGAAATTGCTTTTTTCATCTGTTGTTTTCCCCCTATAATGTCCATTCTGTAATTTTTATACAATTTTATTAATATATTAGCTATTAAACTTGTGAATTTATGAATAACAACTAATAATTATTAACTAAAATGTATTTTAACACATATTAATAAATATGCAATAATATTTTTAAATATAAATAACAAGAGTTTTCACCACAAAAAAAGAACCCCAGCAATGCGGGGTTCTTCAGTCATTATACTTCTTCGCAATATTCTTCGAATGCATTTTGCAGTTTGTTCACTACCTGCATTGGGTCATGGCCTTCGATTTCGTGGCGTTCGACCATTGTGCAAAGCTTGCCGTCTTTAAGCAAAGCGAAAGATGGAGATGATGGCGGATAGCCAGTGAAATAACTGCGTGCCTTTTCTGTCGCTTCCTTATCCTGGCCGGCGAAAACTGTTACAAGGTTGTCAGGGCGCTTATCATAATGAACAGCATGTGCTGCTGCAGGGCGAGCAATTCCTCCGGCGCAACCGCAAACTGAGTTTACCATTACAAGTGTTGTGCCTTCTTTAGCCAAAGCTTGTTCTACTTCCTCACCGGAAGTTAATTCTGTATATCCCGCTGCCACGATTTCCTGGCGGGCCTGGCGGACTACATCATTCATGAAAAAATTGAAATCCATACTCATGATACATCTCTCCTCTGCTGAATAGTAACTAGTACTAAATATATGATACCAATTAAAATTAATTTTTCAAAGTATGTTTAACTCTCACGAATTCCGGGAAAGGTAACAATACAGCTAGATCCATACCCCTAAACTCCCTAGATGAAGGACAACAGAACATTCTGTTGTCCGCTTTTTTTGCCAGAAAAAAGCTGCCCAAAATTGGACAGCTTATTTCTTTGCCTCAAAAAATGCTTTAAATAAATCCTCGACTCCAGATGCGACTGGCCTATTTCCTGAGATGACTTCGTTTTCCACCTTAGGAAGAAGGTATTTAACTTCCGGGTGATGAAAGAAACTTGCCTGCAGCTGATCGATGATCATATCATTCAGCCACTGTTTTGTCTGAAGTCGCCTTCTTTCATCAAATATCCCGTTATTTTTGGTAAAACTCTCAAAGGCTCTGATTGTTGTCCATATCTCTTCAATTCCTTTGTCCTGTAACGCCGAGCTGGTCAGGGCCGCTGTCTGCCATCCCTTTGTAGCAGGCTGCAGGAAATGAAGGATTCGGTTATACTCTTCTTTCGTCTTTTTCGCTGATTGTTCATTTGAGCCATCTGCCTTATTCACAATGACGGCATCCGCAAGTTCCATGATTCCTTTTTTCATTCCCTGGAGCTCATCTCCGGCACCTGTCAGGACGAGAAGCATGAAAAAATCGACCATATCCCTGACAATGACCTCACTTTGCCCAACTCCAACTGTCTCCACCAGGATGATATCGAAGCCGGCTGCTTCACATAACAGCATTGTTTCCCTTGTTTTGCGGTGGACTCCGCCAAGCTTTCCACCTGAAGGGGATGGTCGGATGAATGCCCGTGGATTTCGGGCCAGCTTTTCCATCCTCGTCTTATCTCCGAGGATGCTGCCGCCAGTCAGGCTTGATGTAGGATCTACCGCAAGCACAGCAACTTTATGACCCTTGCTGCATAAATAGCTGCCAAAGCTCTCAATGAACGTGCTCTTGCCCGCCCCCGGCACACCTGTGATTCCAACCCGGATGGACCGTCCTGATTCTGGCAAAAGCTTCTGCAAAAGAGTTTGGGCCGTTTGAAAGTCATGCTCCGCATTGCTTTCGATCAATGTAATTCCTTTTGCCAGCGCTGTCCTGCCGCCCGCCTTGATGTCTTCAGCTAAGGAAACTGGATCAATCCTTGGTACATTATTTTTCTTGACGAAACGCCCGGATTTCACAGCGGACCTTTCGGTATTTCCTGCTGCCACCCCTGGTTTCACGACGCTGGAGAACGAATCCGCCTTTTCGGGATCGAACCACTCGGGCTTTTTTTCATCAGTCATTAACTAGACACTTCCTCATAGCCCAGGCGCCCATAAATCGTCCTCAAAACCTTCTGAGCCGCAACTGGGATGACCGTCCCAGGTCCAAAAATAGCACTTGCCCCATTTTCGTAAAGGAATTGATAATCCTGAGCAGGGATCACGCCCCCGACAATGACAACAATATCCTCGCGGCCTAATTTTTTCAGTTCCTTCACAAGCTGTGGCAATAATGTTTTATGTCCAGCCGCCAAAGAACTGATTCCGATGGCATGGACATCATTTTCAACTGCCTGGATTGCTGTTTCTTCAGGTGTTTGGAAAAGCGGCCCAATATCCA
Source organism: Mesobacillus sp. S13 (assembly GCF_020422885.1). Lineage (NCBI taxonomy): Bacteria > Bacillati > Bacillota > Bacilli > Caryophanales > Bacillaceae > Mesobacillus > Mesobacillus sp. S13. Next base: position 3,201,013 of record NZ_CP084622.1, read on the forward strand.
CGTCAAAACCTAAATCAGCGAAAGCGGTAGAAATGACCTTTGCTCCGCGGTCATGTCCATCCTGTCCCATTTTCGCTATCATGATGCGGGGCCTGCGTCCTTCATTTTCAAGGAACTCTTCAGTCATCTGCTGAACCTCGGTTATTTCCTCTGCATTTGTGAAGGCCGTGCTATACACTCCGCTGACGGAACGGATGACCGCTTTATGCCTTCCAGCCGCCTTTTCGATTGCATCTGATATTTCTCCAAGTGTCGCTCTTGCGCGAGCAGCCCTTACTGCAAATTCCAGAAGGTTGCCTTCTCCACTCTCAGCCACCCTTGACAAGTCATCTAGAGCTGACTGGGCTTTTACCTCATCACGGCTATCTTTCAGCTGCTTGAGCCTTTCAATCTGTTTCGCACGGACTGCAGTATTATCAATATCCAGGATTTCCAGAGGGTCCTCCTGCTCCAGCTTAAACTTATTCACGCCGATGATTGTTTCTTTTCCAGAATCAATTTGGGCCTGGCGCCTTGCCGCTGCTTCTTCAATCCGCATTTTTGGAAGTCCGGTTTCAATTGCTTTCGCCATGCCGCCAAGACTTTCGATTTCTTCAATATGCTCCCAGGCACGATCGATCAGCGCATTTGTTAAACTCTCAACATAGTAACTGCCTGCCCATGGATCAATAACCTTTGTAATCCCCGATTCTTCCTGAAGAAATAGCTGTGTATTACGAGCAATGCGTGCTGAGAAATCAGTCGGCAGTGCGATGGCTTCATCAAGTGCATTGGTATGCAGCGATTGAGTGTGGCCCATTGCCGCTGCATGCGCTTCTACCAATGTCCGAATGACATTATTGTATGGGTCCTGTTCTGTAAGACTCCAGCCTGATGTTTGCGAGTGAGTCCTCAAGGCCATTGACTTTTCATTTTTCGGAGTGAATGTCTTGATCATTTTTGCCCAGATAAAGCGAGCAGCCCTCATCTTTGCAATTTCCATGAAATAATTCATGCCGATCGCCCAGAAAAAGCTTAGCCTTGGTGCGAAAGAATCGATGTCGATCCCAGCCTTAAGGCCTGTTCTTACATATTCAAGCCCGTCGGCTAGTGTATATGCCAATTCGATATCCGCAGGAGCACCGGCTTCCTGCATATGATATCCTGAAATACTGATTGAATTGAATTTCGGCATATATTTTGAAGTGTATTCGAAAATATCGGCAATGATCTTCATCGACATTTCCGGCGGGTAAATATATGTGTTCCTGACCATATACTCTTTCAGGATATCATTTTGAATCGTCCCGGATAACTGGTCCTGTGTCACACCTTGTTCCTCCGCCGTCACAATGAAAAACGCCATGATAGGCAGCACAGCACCGTTCATTGTCATTGACACAGACATCTGGTCAAGTGGGATACCGTCGAACAGAACCTTCATATCCAATATCGAATCAATTGCTACTCCAGCTTTTCCTACATCACCCTCAACCCGGGGATGGTCGGAATCATACCCTCGATGTGTAGCCAAATCAAAGGCTACAGACAAACCTTTTTGTCCCATTGCGAGGTTGCGCCTGTAAAACGCATTGCTTTCTTCCGCAGTGGAAAAGCCTGCATACTGTCTTACCGTCCATGGACGGTTAACATACATGGCTGGATACGGTCCCCTTGTAAAAGGAGGGAGACCCGGCATACCTTCCATATGTTCTGAAGAAGTTACATCTTCTTTTGTATACACTGATTTCACCTTGATCTTCTCATTTGTTTCAAATAAAAGATCATCGATTTTCTGTTGTACCTCCTGATCAACTTGCTCCTTGCTGACTTCCTCTTCCTCAGCAAACAAACGGACTTTCTTAAAATCAGGCTTTTGCACTTGATTCCACCTCCATATCCTGAAGCATTGATGATAGAGTTTGTAATGCATTGCTTCTTACATGTAAAAACTCCTGAATTCCGGCATATCTCCATTCACTTTGATTTTCATCAGGGATGCCTGCCAGGTAAAGTTTTACATCGTGCTCTCTCTTAATGTCCTTTGCTAGCTCAGGCCCAAAAGAATGATAGGAAGACTGATCGCCGCATATAACAAACTGGCTGGCTTTTGAAGAGTTTATGAACTCAATAGCTGCTGAAATGGAGTCCACTTCCCCGCTCCTCTCAGCATGAATCCCTCCAGCTGATAATAGTCCGGAAATGAAATCTGCTCTTGCCTTATGCTTCTTCAACTCATTGAGGCAAATCAAGCCGACCTTGGGTTGAACACCTTGGCTTTCCAGCTTCTTTGCCTTAAACCTTAATTCCTCATAAGGTGCTGCTAGTCTATTTAATTTTAAAGATGTAAAGCTTGGTTCCACTTCTTTAAAACTCTCTAACAGAGAACTGTCAGAGGTAATTTTACTGATGGCAGAATCAAGGGAGTCTATCATATAATTGCTTTTTGACCCCTTCACTACAGGTTCAGCGATGACATCATAAAGGTTGGCATAAACATTCGTTCCAATTACGCTCTTTTTACGCGTAGCAATGTCCTGTTCACGGGCTTCCGCAGTAAGCGAAATCTGCTCCTGAAGCCAGCCTGTTTTCAGTGTTTCATAAATACCGCCCCTGCTGTCCATTTCTAGGAATAGTTCCCACGCTTTTTCAGCCAATTCCTTTGTCAGTGACTCGACATACCAGGAACCGCCTGCGGGATCGGCTACTTTTTCAAGATGAGCTTCAGATTTAAGCACCAGCTGCGTATTTCTGGCAACTCTTTCGGAAAAAAGATTCACCGTACCCGAAGGTTCATTAAAGCTATCGGTATGAAGATACTGAATTCCTCCTAAAACAGCAGCAAAGGCTTCATTTCCAGTCCTAAGCATATTCACGTATGGATCGAAAATAGTTTTAGTGAACTTTGAGGTTTCTGCGGATATGACCATTTTACGCTCTTCTGGTTCTGCACCGAAAGCTTCTGCCGTTTTGCTCCACAGAAGCCTCGCTGCCCTAAGCTTGGCAGTTTCCATGAAAAAATTAGAGCCAATTGCAAAGTGGAACACTACCTTTGATAACGCTTTCTTTAACTCCCATCCATTGTCCAGCAGCTTTTGGAGTAGATAAACTCCTGTGGCAACAGTGATTGCAAGTTCCTGCACAGCATTGGCACCGCTGTTATGGTAAGGGACACTATTGACGAGTACCGTCTTTACTTCTGGCAAATGCTGAGCTGCTTCTTCAAGCACCTTTGCCCAATCCGCAAAAAATTCATCTTCCTCTGTTGGCAGTCCGCCAATCACGCTTGCCTGTGCAATTGGATCCGCTGCAACGAAACCCGTTGGCTTTTCCGACGTGCCAGCTTCCTTTCTGGAAATTGTCAGAGCTGCCAGCAATGGCGTCTGAAGCAATCCAGCATCCAAGCTCATCGGGTACTTATTATTAATGGAAGAGATGAGTGACATCAATGCTGAATTATCGGAAAAAAATTCTGGTTTTACCTCAAAAGAAATGGCAGTTTGTCCTTTTGATAGCGCGTGATCGATTTTTTCTTTCAGTTCACCGACATTGTTGTAGAATAGGCGGTTTGCTATATGCCAGGACTCGGACTGGTATCCAAGAGAATGGATCCCTCTTCTATAATCTCCCTGGCCAGGCAGATCTCCTGCCAGTTCATCTGGAAGATCTCCTTTTGTATAAAGTGGTTTAAGAGTAATATTTTCATATGTATTCGTATAAAGTGAATCAATCGGTTTGCCTTTCAATGAAGCTGCAGCTTTTTCCTGCCAATCTTCAAATGTTGCATCTTTGAACGAGGTCGCCTTCATATTTTCAATCGTCATAAACCTTACTGTCCATAATTCAGACAGCTTTCCCCCCTTCACTGAAATTGTAGTAAAATTCTAATTTTTACACTCTTCTATTTTAGTATACGAATCCTTTTCTAGCAACGAAGGACATTTGCATGAGTTGGCATAATAAAAACGAAAACGCCCAGAAATTTTCTGGGCGCTTGATGTTTGCATAAACAAACTTTATTAATAAATAGATGTTGTCTCTTTTGAGGTGTTTTCAAGAATTTCTTTGATTCTTGCTAAGAAACGGCCGCAAACGAGGCCATCCAATACACGGTGATCAAGTGACAGACAGAGGTTCACCATATCACGGACAGCAATCATGCCATTGTTCATGACCACAGGGCGCTTAACAATTGATTCTACCTGGAGAATCGCTGCCTGCGGGTAATTGATGATTCCCATTGATTGGACGGAACCGAAGGAACCTGTGTTGTTGACAGTGAAGGTTCCACCTTGCATATCCTCGGAACGTAGCTTGCCTGTGCGTACCTTTTGAGCAAGCTCATTGATTTCACGGCCAATGCCTTTGATTGTTTTTTCGTCAGCATTCTTGATGACAGGTACGAAAAGTGCATCATCGGTCGCTACTGCAATGGAAATATTAATATCCTTTTTCTGAATGATCTTATCGCCAGCCCACATAGAATTAATTTGTGGGAATTCCTTCAATGCCTGAGAAACTGCCTTTACAAAGAAAGCAAAGAAAGTAAGATTGAAGCCTTCTTTTTTCTTGAAGTCATCTTTAAGGCCATTTCTGTACTCTACAAGATTCGTCACATCCACTTCAACCATCGTCCATGCATGCGGAGCTTCATGCTTGCTGCGAAGCATGTTAGCCGCAATCGCCTTCCGGACACCTGTTACAGGAATTTCAATGTCACCGGCAGCAACCGGAACTGAAGGTGCAGGTGCAGCAGGCTGGGATGGGGCTGCTGATTGAGCTTGTGTTGCAGGCTCTGCAGCGGCCGGCTGAGCTTGTGCAGTTTCTTTTACTGCTTCTTTCTGGCTTGAAGCTTGTGGAATATTGCCGGATTCAATGATTTGCTTAAGGTCTTTGCGTGTGATCCTTCCACCCGCTCCAGTTCCCTTGACCAGGGATAGGTCGATATTATTTTCTTGAGCCAGTTTCAAGACTGCAGGTGAATATCTAGCCTTGCTTCCTTCTTCCGCTGCTGATGCAGGTGCTGCACTTGCACTTGCAGAAGATGCAGAATCTGAAGCAGCATCAGCTGCTGGTGCTTCATCAGACGATCCGCCTTCAATTTCAATGGTGCAGATGATTTCCCCTACTGCCAGTGTGTCTCCTTCACCAGCAATCAATTCTTTGATTGTACCTGAAAATGAAGATGGTACTTCAGCATTTACTTTATCGGTCATGACTTCTGCAAGTGGATCGTATTTATTTACTTTGTCACCAACGGAAACCATCCACTTGCTGATTGTTCCCTCCGTTACACTCTCACCTAATTGAGGCATTTTAATTTGTTCGATTGCCACAGTTTGACCTCCTTCTTTTCTTAAAATATATTGTAAAATATGCATATAAGTCAGTGTCCAGCTACAGCGCCTAGCCCCTCGGGTCATAAGCCGGCGAGGGATGTATATTCGAAGAAGCTGGTTGCTCCCACGGCTAACGCCGCGTCGCAAGGCTACAAGGAAGTATATTCGGGGCAGTTGCCTGGCTGAGGAACTGCCTCCTCGCGGTTCGTCTTATGCCTGTCGGGGCTGACCAAGGCGCTTACGCTTTTCTATTTAAAATTCAGCAAGCTCTCTCATTGCTTTTTCAACTTTATCCGGATTGATCATGAAGTATTTTTCCATTGTTGGAGCATAAGGCATCGCTGGTACATCCGGTCCTGCCAGTCTCTTGATTGGTGCATCCAATTCAAATAAGCAATGTTCAGCAATAATGGCAGACACTTCACTCATGATGCTTCCTTCTTTATTGTCTTCCGTCACAAGAAGAACTTTTCCTGTTTTAGAAGCAGCCTCGATGATCGCTTCCTTATCCAGTGGGTATACCGTACGCAAATCAAGGATGTGAGCAGAAATTCCGTCTTTGGCAAGCCTTTCAGCTGCCTGCAGTGCAAAGTGGACTGCAAGACCGTAAGTGATGACGGTGATATCTTCTCCCTCACGCTTCACGTCTGCTTTGCCAATCGGCAGAACATAATCATCCTCAGGAACTTCTCCCTTGATCAGTCGGTAAGCACGCTTGTGCTCGAAGAACAATACCGGATCTTCATCTCTGATTGCTGCTTTCAATAATCCTTTTACATCATAAGGTGTTGATGGCATAACAATCTTCAAACCAGGCTGATTTGCGAACACGGCTTCAACAGACTGAGAATGGTAAAGCGCTCCGTGGACACCTCCGCCATATGGAGCACGGATGACCATCGGACAGCTCCAGTCATTGTTAGAGCGGTAACGGATTCTTGCCGCTTCTGAAATGATCTGGTTTACTGCAGGCATGATGAAATCCGCGAACTGCATTTCTGCGATAGGGCGCATGCCATACATGGCCGCACCGATCCCGACACCTGCAATAGCCGACTCTGCCAACGGAGCGTCGATTACCCGGTCTTCGCCGAACTTTTCGTACAACCCTTGTGTAGCTTTGAATACTCCGCCTTTTTTACCTACGTCTTCACCGAGGACAAAAACTCTCGGATCTCTTTCCATTTCTTCTTTTATTGCCAATGTCACTGCATCTATATAAGAAATTACCGCCATTTTCGTTCCCCCTTACTCTTCCGCATATACGTATTTCAGAGCATCTTCAGGCTCTGCATACGGTGCATTTTCAGCATAATCGGTTGCTTCATTTACCAGCTTCATGATTCGATCGTTGATATCCTTTTCACTTTCATCATTCATGATGCCATTTTCCTTTAAATATGCGCCGAAGGTAATGATCGGATCCTTCGTCTTTGCCTGTGCAACTTCATCTGGCGCGCGGTAGCTTCGATCATCATCATCTGATGAGTGCGGAGTCAGACGGTAGGAGACAGCCTCGACAAGTGTAGGCCCTTCACCACGGCGTCCGCGGTCAGCAGCTTCTTTGACCACTTTATAGACTTCTAAAGGATCGTTTCCATCGACAGTGACACCTGGCATACCATATCCGATCGCACGGTCGGAAACCTTTTCAGCAGCAACCTGTCTTTCGTAAGGTATTGAAATCGCATATTTATTGTTCTCAACCATAAAGATAACTGGAAGTTTATGGACGCCTGCAAAGTTTGCTCCCTCATGGAAATCTCCCTGGTTGGAAGATCCTTCTCCAAACGTAACGAATGTTACCAGATCCTTCTTCTCCATTTTGCCTGCAAGGGCGATTCCGACAGCATGAGGAACCTGTGTAGTTACCGGTGATGAACCTGTTACGATCCGGTTTTTCTTTTGCCCGAAATGTCCAGGCATCTGGCGTCCGCCAGAGTTCGGGTCTTCCGCTTTGGCAAAACCAGAAAGCATCAGGTCTTTTGCAGTCATGCCAAAAGTTAAGACCACACCCATATCACGATAGTAAGGAAGCACATAATCCTTTTCACGATCCAGAGCAAAAGCAGCTCCTACCTGTGCCGCTTCCTGTCCCTGACATGAAATAACAAACGGAATTTTTCCGGCACGGTTCAACAGCCACATCCGCTCATCCAGCCTGCGGGCCAACAGCATTGTTTCATACATTTCCATAACCTTTTCATCACTTAAGCCAAGTGCAGCGTGACGATTTTCTGCCATCTTTATACCTCCCAATTGTTCGTACAAGGCCCTTTTCGCAGGGAAAAGAGCTCTTGTTCATAATCTATATTAAGAATGGATTGCTTTGCCATCCACAGCCAGGGCAGCTTCGCCGATGGCCTCTGACAATGTCGGGTGCGGATGGATTGTATGGGCAATTTCCCATGGTGTTGCATCTAAAACTTTAGCAAGGCCTGCTTCAGAAATCATATCGGTTACATGAGGCCCAATCATATGGACACCTAAGATATCATTGGTTTCCTTATCAGCAACGATTTTTACAAATCCGTCTGACTCACCATATACAAGCGCCTTGCCGATCGCTTTGAAAGAGAACTTCCCTGTCTTTACATCATGGCCCTTTTCTTTTGCTTCATCTTCCGTCAAACCGACGCTTGCAGCCTCAGGAGAGCTGTAAATACATTTGGAGACAAGCGTATAATCGATTGGGTGCGTATCCTCACCAGCAATATGTTCAACCGCAACGATTCCCTCATGTGAAGCCACGTGAGCAAGCTGCAGGCCACCGATCACATCACCAATTGCATAGATATGAGATTCTTTTGTCTGGAAAAACTCGTTCGTCTGAATGAAGCCTTTTTCCAGTTGGATTTCTGTATTCTCCAGTCCGATTCCTTCAACATTTGCCTGGCGTCCAACAGAGACTAGCAATTTTTCAGCAGTGAATTCTTTCGTTTCACCTTTAACCTCTGCACTGATCGTGACTCCATCGCCTTTTTGAAGAGTCTCAGATAAGACTTTTGCACTTGTGATGATTTTCACGCCTTTTTTCTTCATCGCCCGCTGCATCTCTCTCGAAACTTCCTTATCCTCAGTTGGAACGATACGGTCCGCATATTCAATGACGGTAACTTGAGATCCAAAATCAGCAAGCATGGACGCCCATTCAATTCCGATTACGCCACCGCCAACGATGATGATGGATTTTGGCAGGTCTTCCATGACAAGTGCTTCATCGGATGTCATCACATATTGGCCATCTGCTTCAAGTCCAGGCAATGTTCTTGGTCTAGAACCTGTTGCAACGATGACATTCTTAGGAATCAGCATTTCATTTTCCTCACCACTGTTCATTTCAACAGAAATGGTTCCCGGCATTGGTGAGAAGATGGACGGACCTAAGATCCTTCCGAGTCCCTCAAATACATCAATCTTCCCTTGTTTCATCAGGTGCTGTACACCACGGTGCAACTGCTCAACGATTTTTTCTTTTCTTTCCTGTACCTTTACGAAATTGACGCCCACTTCTCCTGTAGTCACGCCAAATTCTTCACTTTTCTTTGCAGTCGCATATACTTCAGCGCTGCGGAGCAATGCCTTGCTCGGGATACAGCCCTTATGCAGGCATGTTCCGCCTAGCTTTCCTTTTTCAACTATGGCAGTCTTCAAGCCAAGCTGAGAAGCTCTGATTGCTGCAACGTATCCGCCTGTACCGCCTCCGAGAATGACCAAATCATATTCTTGAGCCATCTCATTCCCTCCTCTATCTATGTTTTTTTATTAATTGACTTACCAATCAGGCATGCCAGTCCTTTTGCCAGCTAGCTACTTGCCCGGATATTCTTTCACTTCTTCTTCGCCGCGAAGAATGCGAATCGCACCTTCAGCGAGTGCCTGCAATTCGTTTTCACCAGGGTGGACAATGACATCCGCAATCCAGTTGATTCTTTCAGAGATTGCCTGAACGAACTCTTTACCGTACGCAAGACCCCCTGTAAGAACAATCGCGTCTACTTTCCCAGCAAGGACGGCACTTGCAGAACCGATTTCCTTTGCTACCTGGTAAGCCATCGCATCATAAACGAGTTTTGCTTTTTTATTTCCCTGTTTAATCATTTTCTCGACCTTCACTGCATCATTCGTTCCAAGGTACCCAACCAAGCCACCCTGTCCGACAAGTTTCTTCATGATTTCTCCCCGGAAGTAATCACCAGAAAAACATAGCTCCACAAGGTCGCCTGCCGGTACTGTGCCTGCACGTTCCGGACTGAAAGGACCATCCCCATGCAAACCGTTATTCACATCGACAACCCTTCCCTTTTTGTGGGCCCCTACAGTGATCCCGCCTCCAAGATGAGTTATGATCAAATTCAGCTCTTCATATTTTTTTCCGAGCTCTTTCGAAACCCTGCGGGCGACTGCTTTTTGGTTCAATGCATGGAAAATGCTTTTTCGTTCAATAAGGGAGAATCCTGATACCCGGGCAACCGGATCAAGCTCATCCACCACGACTGGGTCAACAATAAAGGAAGGTATGTTTAAACCTGACGCGATTTCATATGCAAGAATACCTCCCAGGTTTGAAGCATGCTGGCCAGAATAACCTGCACGCAAGTCTGCGAGCATATTATTGTTCACTGCATATGTTCCGCCCTCGATTGGCCGCAAAAGCCCGCCGCGCCCACAAACAGCACTTAATTTTGAAATGTTGATCCCTTCCGTATCAAGCGTTTCAAGTATCGTATTCTTCCTGAATTCGTATTGGTCGATGATGGTTTCATAAGAGTTGATGACAGCTGAGTCGTGACGGATTGTTTTTTCAAAAACCGAAACCTCATTGTCAAAGACTCCAATTTTCGTTGATGTAGATCCTGGATTGATGACTAGAATCCGATGTTCTGTTTGTTGCACAGTTAAACCTCCAATTAGCTTGCGGAATAAAAAGGATCCGCAATACGTCAGTAGCATATAGGAAACAGCAGAGGCGCCGAAACAAATATTCAGCGCTCTCTGCGTAAGCCTTGTTTTAGGCTGCTTCAAATAAATTGTTGCCATAAAGTCTTCTTTAAAATCGAAAACCGTTATCTATTCAGCAGCTAAATTTATGAACAGAGCCTTTATTAACGGCGGCTTAGGATATGATGGCCGTTTTGCAGAAATTGACTGCGAGAATTGCGCATTCTTTCAATTCGCTCTTCTGCCATACGGTCAGCCGCTTTATAAGTAGGAATCCCATCTCTTTTAGCAATCTCGATTACTTTTTCGATATTGTTGTAAATGGTTTCAACCTTTTTCATTGCTCTTTCTGCATTGTAGCCGTAAAGCTCATCCGCAACGTTGATGACGCCGCCAGCATTGATGACATAATCAGGTGCGTATACAATACCCATTTCATGGATGATATCTCCATGCTTTGTATCCTTAAGCTGATTGTTGGCAGCTCCGGCAATGACCTTCGCTTTTAGCTGAGGAATCGTTTCGTCGTTGATTACTGCGCCTAATGCACATGGTGCGTAAATATCACAGTCCACGCTATAGATCTCATCCGGTTCAACTGCTTTAGCCCCGAACTCTTCAACAGCTCTTTGTACTGCTTCCTTATTAATATCCGTAACAATCAGCTGAGCACCTTCTTCATGCAGATGACGGCAAAGGTTAAATGCTACATTACCCACACCTTGGACAGCGATTGTTTTTCCTTCAAGGGAATCCGTGCCGAAGGCTTCCTTAGCAGCTGCCTTCATCCCTCTGTATACGCCATATGCTGTAACCGGGGAAGGATTGCCTGATGAACCGAATGCTGGTGAGATACCGGTTACATAGTCTGTTTCTTCATGGATTAAATCCATATCTGCCACAGTCGTACCAACATCTTCTGCCGTGATATATCTTCCGTTTAAACCCTGGATATAACGGCCGAATGCACGGAACATTTCTTCATTCTTATCTTTGCGAGGATCACCGATAATAACCGTCTTTCCTCCGCCAAGGTTCAGGCCAGCAGCAGCATTTTTGTATGTCATGCCTTTAGCTAGGCGAAGTGCATCCTCGATAGCAGCTTCTTCTGATGCATAAGTCCACATACGAGTTCCGCCTAAAGCTGGTCCAAGAGTTGTATCATGAATTGCGATGATCGCTTTCAATCCTGACTGTTTATCCTGGCAAAATACAACCTGCTCATAATCGTACTGTTCTAGATACTTGAAAATTTCCATTTCTAATTCCTCCCCTGGTTTATGTAAATTATTTAGAAGCAGAGCATAACGCTAATGCAAGTGAATATAGTTTACTTTCAGCAGTGTCCGCTCTGGATGTTAACACAATTGGAGCTTTAGCTCCGGCAATAACTGCGCCAACTTTTGCATTGGCAAAGTAAATTAATGATTTATAAAGGACGTTTCCAACCTCGATTGCAGGGACCAAGAGTATATCCGCCTTGCCGGCAACCTCACTTTTGATTCCCTTATGCTCTGCAGCAATCTGCGATACCGCATTATCAAGGGCAAGCGGACCATCCACAATACACCCCTGAATCTGTCCCCTTTTGTTCATCATCGTTAATGATGCAGCATCTACGGTTGCCTGCATCGCAGGATTGATCATTTCCACGGCTGCAAGCGGTGCCACTTTCGGCATTTCAATACCTATAGAATGAGCTACCTTTACTGCATTCTTGATGATTTGGGCTTTTTGCTCAACGTCAGGCGAAATATTCATCGCTGCATCGGTTACAATTGTGAATCGATCGTAGCCAGGCACTTCAAATACCGCCACATGAGAAAGAACAGCCCCTGTCCTAAGTCCATACTCTTTATTCAAGACAGCCTTTAAAATCACCGCAGTTGGGATATTCCCCTTCATTACGACATTGGCATCATTGTTTTTGACTGCTTTCACAGCCATTTCTGCAGCGGCATAATTATTTGGTGTGGAAAAGATTTTAACGCCTTTGCTGCCTCCAAGGCTCGGATGCTTCGCCGCAATCATCTTCTTAATTTCTTCCTCGTTTCCATAAAGAAGGAAATCGGCAAGCTTCAGTTCAACAGCTCTGGCAACTGCTTCTAAAACCTCAGAATCTTCAGCGGCTGCAACGGCTACTGTTTTCCTGCCATCTTGGGATGCCATGCTGATGAGTGAGTCTAGTTTCATGACCTGTTTCAACCCCTTCTGTTCTTCTCGCATCGCCACTATATTAAGTATGCAAGAACTGTGCCAACTTGAAATAGTGAAAACGCTTTACTTTTGCTCGAAAACATTGTGCAAAATATTGCAGAGCGTGAAAATTATTGCATGCTATCTACTTCAATCCTGTATTTTTCAAGCTTATAATATAAATTCCTCACTGAAACACCTAAAGCTTTCGCAGCAGCCGTTTTGTTCCCTTTTACCGCCTTTAGAGTTGACAGAATGACTTTCGCTTCGTACTCCTCCAGTTGGACTGCAAGCGGTTCGGTCGGGATTGATGGACCAATGTTATCCTCCTTATCCTTAACCTGGCTGTTCTGCAATTCCGGTAAATGTTCGATTCGAATGATCGTCTCGCTATAATTCAAAAATATGATCGCACGCCCAAGGACATTTTCAAGCTCCCTTACATTCCCTGGCCAATCATAATCCATCAGCCTCTTAATAGCTTCTCCTGAAACTCCTTCGACGTTACGGCCATAATCCTGATTGATTTTACGGATCAACCTTTCACACAGGAGCGGGATGTCTTCCTTCCTCCTTTTAAGAGGAGGTATATGAATCGGCATCCTGTTTAGACGATAATATAAGTCTTCTCTAAAACTGCCATTTGCAATCGCCTTTTCAAGGTTCATATTTGTCGCGGCTATGACCCTGACATTGATCGGAACGGGTTTTGTTCCACCCACCCGGACTATTTCTCTTTCCTGAAGGACCCGGAGCAGTTTTGCCTGGGTATTGGCAGGCAATTCACCGATTTCATCAAGGAAGATACTGCCATTATTGGCTTCCTCGAAAAATCCCCGTTTCCCGCCGCGTTTTGCGCCTGAAAAAGCACCTTCTTCGTATCCGAAGAGTTCGCTTTCGAGCAGTGATTCTGAAATTGCTGCACAATTAACCCGGATGAACTTATTGAACCTCCGGTCGCTCGCATTGTGAATCGCATGTGCAAATAATTCCTTGCCCGTTCCCGACTCCCCGCGAAGGAGGACAGTTGCAGGGGTTTTCGCCCCAAGCTTAGCTTGTTCAATTGGAATCGTCATTTCTTCTGATTGGCCGATAATATCCTCAAATGAGTATTTCGCTTCAAGTGTTCTAATAATCTGCCTCGCTCGTGTCAGCTCACGGTTTAAGCTCTGGATCTCCGACATATCATGGATGACCCCGACACTTCCCTTAAGCTTCCCATCTACGATGATCGGCGCAACATTGACAACAACCTCTTTTTTATTCGGTCCAACCCGCATCGCCGTACCACGGACAGGCCGTCTCGTCTTAAGCACCTTCATATGCATGCTCTCGCCCTCCGAAATATCAGCGGTTGCCGGCTGTCCGATTACTTCTTCTTCCTTCAGCCCGGTTATCCTTGTATAAGCTGGATTGATCATGATTCCCCGGCCATCTTCATCTACTACAGAAATAGCTTCATCACTGGAGTTGATGATCGCCTGAAGCATGGTTTGGATTTCTTTTAAGTTCGTTATCTCTTCCGCAAGGTTCACAACTTCAGTAATATCCTTAAATACAGAGAACGCGCCAATCAATTGATCATTTTCGTCAATGATCGGGATCCTTGTCGTGATGATTTTCGACCCATTGGGCAGAACCAATTCCCGATTGGACTCTACCTTCCTGGTGTTGAGCACTCTTGGAAGCTTGCTTGTGGGTATGATTTCGGAGACGTGTTTCCCTTCTGCCTGTTCCTTTGTTGCTCCAATTATTTTTTCTGCGCTTTTATTGAACAAGGTTACGATTCCTTCTGTATTAATGACCACCATACCGTCACCAGAAGAATTGAATATCAAATCATGTTCATATGTAATTTTCCTGAGAGTTTTTATTAGTTCTTCCTTTTCTTCCAAAAGGGTAGCCAAGAGGAAAGCGACACTTCCTGGTATTAGCACAGTGTTTTTACCGCGAGCATCCCTTAATTCCCTGAAGACATCCTCTTCTCCGGTCACTTCAATGATGATATCCAACTGATCTGACATGTACTTATGCCAGTCTGCCCCTGTCTGGATTCCTGCATCTTGTGCTGCGATAATCCCCGGAGCATCAGGGTTTATATCAACCACAGCAACCACATCTGCAGTCTGTTTGAAAATGTCAAGAATTGCCGTTCCACCCTTACCTGCTCCTACAATCATTACTTTTTGCATAATATCCACCACATATCTAGAAAAATATTTCACGGAACATCTTTAAAGTCTGCAAAATCTTTCAATATCATTGTAATTCTTTTTGTATGCGCTGACAAATTTCTTTGTTTTCTAACTCTTCTGTACATAATTCACTAAGAGTAACTTATATTGCGGAAAAACACAGGGTTAAGTATACTTTTTAAATAAGGACAAATATCGAGGGGAAAACAAATGATCAGGATCATAGCATTAATCATTATGTTGATACCAGGTGTCATTGCTGCTTTAGGGGTAAAACTGATGCGCGATATGGTGTTTGGAATCTTGCAGGCACCTTTCCCATTTTTATGGCTTCAATTTCTTGCCGGCCTTCTCTTTTTCCTGGCGGGACTGGGTTTCATCGCTGGTTTTATCCTGCATCGTGATCGAAAGAGAAATAAAGTCCAGGCAATTTTCCGGATTCCTGATAGCAATAAAAAGCAAAACAGGCCTTGATTAGAAATCAGGCCTGTTTTATTTTTTCTCTAACTTTAAAAACTAAAGTAAAAACAGCTAGTGGCTTTTTCATGTTCTATCGCGCAGACTGCATTTCTCTAATTCTTTTAGCCTTGGCTGGGTCGTCCGTTATAACAGCACTGCAGTTTACCTTGAACAATCTTTCCAGCTCAGATTCTTTATTTACCGTATAAGGTCTTACTTCGATTCCACTCTCAAGGGACGCATTGACAATTTGATCCGGCGCTGCCCGCCAGTGAGGATGAAATCCTCTAGCCTTGATCGACTGCGCATATATCCACGGCATATATAAGCCTTCAGATAGTAAAGGGGCGATTTCAATTTCCGGAGCCAATAAATAGCTATGGACAATGCTGTAATGATTGAAGGAGGAAATGATGATCCTGTCAGTTAAATTAAAGCGCCTAACCTTATTTATAACCTTCTCTTCCATTCCTTCATAAGGAATAATGCTGTTTTTCAATTCAATATTGCAGATCATTCCGGTTCCAGATAACCATTCAAGGACTTCATCCAAAGTAGGAATCTGTTCTTTCTTTGGTAATTCCTTGAATTTGAAACGGGCATCCAACTTTCTTAAATCCTCTAAACTGTAGTCCTTTACCAGCCCAGTGCCATCGGTAGTCCGATCCACCTTTTCATCATGAATCACAACAAGCTCACCGTCTCTTGTCATTTGGACATCGAGCTCTAAGCCATCTGCACCTGCTTTTTCGGCTTCTTTAAAAGCAAGCATTGTGTTTTCCGGATATTCTGCCGCATAGCCACGATGTGCTAAAATAAGAGTCATGAACCATCACACACCTATCTTTTCAATTTGGAGGTAAATACACAATGAGACCATTGCATATTTCTGCTGAAACTGCTGTCAAGCTTTCAGAAAAACTGGGAGTACCTATTGAACAAATCATGCATATGCCCCAGCATATCCTCATTCAAAAATTATCGGAGCTGGAAAAAGATAAAGAAAAATAAATACAAGAAGCGCCTTTGAAGGCGTTTTTTTGATGTCGAGGCTTAGCTATAACTACATGATAATATTCAGACCCGCAGAATGCCAATATACAGAAATTAAAAAACACCTTACTTTAGCTCGGTAAGTCCGTGCTAAAGTAAGATGTTCAATGTAATAATATGAAAAGATAGCTAAATATTGCCTAACTCTTTCAAGAAGCTTTGTGTTCCAGACGAAGTTTGTCTGCGACCATGGCGATGAATTCAGAATTTGTCGGCTTGGCTTTTGACATCGAAACAGTATATCCGAACAAGGAAGAAATGGAATCAATATTCCCTCTGCTCCAGGCAACCTCAATGGCATGGCGGATGGCACGTTCCACACGGCTCGCAGTCGTATTGAATTTCTTGGCGATGTCTGGATAGAGGACTTTTGTGATCGAGCCAAGAAGTTCAATATCGTTATATACCATTGAAATGGCTTCTCGCAGATACATATACCCTTTAATATGGGCAGGGACGCCAATTTCATGGATGATGCTTGTAATGCTTGCATCCAGGTTTTTAGGCTTCTGTTCGGCATTTGATCTGCCGTAGTTGATGGATGAAGAAGGTTTTCGGGCTACTGATTTCGCCTTGCCGCTTACCTGACGGATATGCCCTGCCAGATGCTCCATATCGAACGGCTTTAGAATGAAATAGGAAGCCCCCAGCTCTACCGCTTTCTTCGTAACATCTTCCTGGCCAAATGCTGTCAGCATGATAACATTCGGCATGATTCCCTTCTTCATATCACGAAGTCTTTCAAGGACCGCTAATCCGTCAAGGTGCGGCATAATAATATCTAAAAGCAAGACATCAGGATCTGTATCTTCGAGCATCTCCAAACATTCCTGACCATTATGGGCAACTCCTACAATTTCCATATCATCCTGTGAAGAAATATATTCCTCTAGAAGACCTACTAATTCTCTGTTGTCATCAACAACGCATACTTTTATTTTGTTCACTACTTGGTTCCTCCTCAAATCCAATTATGATCACAAATATTTCTTCTCTAAATTCTATTCTAAATGACTAATTCGACAATGCAACAGAAATTCCTCTTATTTTTAATTTTTTCTTAAAAAAGGAATATTTTCTTATTAATGCTTCATTTTCCTTTGTTTTTCGACTTATTTCGATAGTTGACAAAAAACGGTTGGTGATTTTGTCGAATAATCTTGATTTTTGCGTGTATTGGTCTGTTTTTCGTTACAGGAACTTCGCTTTTCATGGGCAGTTGAAACACAAAGAAAAGGCGGCTGTATGCCGCCGCCGAATTCCTGATATTAACTTGCCTGCTCTCTTGGCTTCTCGTATATGTCGATGCCTGCTTCATTCAGCATCCACTCTATATGAACTCCATATCCGCTTGTTGGGTCATTTACAAAGACATGAGTGACAGCCCCTACCAGCTTGTCACCTTGGATAATTGGACTTCCGCTCATCCCCTGGACAATTCCACCTGTCTTTTCCAACAACTCAGGATCCGTCACCTTGATCACCATGCCCTTGGTTGCTGGAAACTTTTGCGGGATGGTACTGACGATCTCTATATCAAAAAGATTTACTTCGTCATTATTTACAACTGTCAAGATTTTTGCTGGACCTTCTTTTACTTGATGAGAAAGGGCTATAGGCAGAGGTTTATCAAAAACCCCATTTGTAATATCCTTGTTCAGTTCGCCAAAGATTCCAAATGGACTATTTCTTTTAATATTCCCAATCACTTCCCGGTCAGATGAAAAACGAGCCAGTTTTTCCCCCGGATTGCCTTTTCCGCCTTTTTCGATCGAAGTGACAGTTGATCTGACAATTTGCCCATCTCCAACGACAATAGGTTTTTTCGTATCCATGTCCGATATGACATGTCCGAGGGCACCATATTTTTTGGACTGTGGGTGATAAAATGTCATTGTTCCAATACCGGCAGCTGAATCGCGTATATACAATCCAAGCTTATAGGTGTTCTCATTTACATCTTTTTCAGGCTGGAGTTGAGTTTTGACTATTTCATTTTCCCTTTTGATTACAACATCCAATGGCTTGCCGTTTTCACCCGCCTGCTTTACAAACGGACCGACATCTGCCATTTTTTCAATTTGCTGCCCATTGATTTCAGTGATAATATCGCCTTTTTTTATGCCAGCCTTTTCACCTGGCGACACTCTTCCTTCATCAGCCTGCACTTGGTGATGTCCGACCACAAGGACACCAACCGTATTCAATTTTACTCCTATAGATTGACCGCCTGGCCTGACCTTGAAATCCTTAAGGACATTGACATCGACTTTTTTAACAGGGAAGCCTGCTAATTCAAGGACCATTTCATCCTTACCATGTCTTTTTGCCTCAAGAGTGAAGGTCTCATCTTTTTGGTCCACAGCGATGCTTGAGTCTTTAACTGGGGCAGTAACCTGGACTGCATTTGCCTGAAAATCAAGCTTTTGCCCCTCGAATAACGTTATATCCCCTGGAATGGATAAATATTCTTGTACTGGTTTTGCAAATCCTAAAGCAATTAATGAAACAAGGAGAATTCCACCAATAAATTTTCTGAGAAAATCTTTCTTCAAATCATTTCACTCTCCTCGCTTCTAGTCCACACACATCGAAATGGCTACATCTTTAATTTTGCCTCGTCTCCCCGCATTTATAACCTGTATAAAAATAAAAAAGCTACCCTTTATGGATAGCTTTTCATGTAACTGCCTTCATATTCTGTGCAAGCTTCAGCAATTCTTCTGCATGTTGTTTCGTCAGGTCAGTAACTTCGACTCCTGAAATCATCCGGACAATCTCCTTTACCTTCTCAGATGAAGACAGCGGAGTGACGGAAGTTTTTGTCCTGCCATTCTTGATGACCTTTGCGATATACAGGTGAGTATCAGCCATTGCGGCAACTTGAGGCAAATGGGATATGCAAAGAACCTGTGACCCCGTCGAGACATTGTAAATTTTTTCAGCGATTGATTGAGCCACCCGACCGCTGACTCCTGTATCCACTTCATCGAAAATGATGGAGGTGACACCTTGATGTTTTGAGAAGATGCTTTTTAAGGCTAGCATGATCCGCGAAAGTTCCCCGCCGGATGCAATCTTTGACAAAGGCTTCAAAGGTTCGCCCGGATTTGTAGAGATATAAAACTCGACCTTATCGGCGCCATTTTTATGGAAATGGTCAGGATCTGCGTCAATCCTGAGGTCGAATACCGTCTTCTCCATATATAGTTCCTTTAATTCTTTATGAATTAATTTCGTCAGTTTTTTAGCATATTTTTTGCGAGTTTGAGTCAAATTATTGGCCTCGATTCGCAGATCCTTTTTAAGTGAGGCGAGCTCTTTTTCCATCTGGTCAATATGGACTTCCTTGTTTTGAAGCGTTTCGATTTCTTCCTCTATTTTAGAGGAGTACTCCAGAATTTCTTCGATCGTATTTCCATATTTCCGTTTTAATTGGTTGATCTCGTTCAGCCTATCTTCAATATCATTCAAGCGCTTCGGATCATATTCAAGTGAATCCAATTCATTCCTGATCGTCCTTGCAGCATCCTCAAGCATATAAAAGCTGTTCGCTACTGTGTCGGCAACATTCTTATAGTCGGGATCAAGGTCTGCTGCATTCTGAAGATTATCCATGACCAGGCCAATCCAATCAAGGCCCTTTTGCTCACCCTGCAATGCCGAATAACTGGTTTGGATACTCTCATAGATCTTTTCGAAGTTGCTGAGCTTACGCTTCTCTTCAAAAAGTTCCTCGTCCTCGTTTAGCCTTAGGTCAGCCGAGAGGATTTCATCATGCTGAAATTGAATCAAATCGAGTCTGTGAGCCATTTGCTGCTCATTTTCACTTAAGTTTTTCAGCTTTTTCTGTGTTTGTTCAAAAGATCGAAAAACGTGCTGGTATTCTTGCAGCGCAGGCAGGATTTCCTCTGCTCCGAATTGGTCAAGAAGATTGATATGCTTTGTCTCATCCATTAATTCCTGGTGCTCATGCTGACCATGGATATCAATCAGTGTCGAGCCTACTTCACGCAGGACTGCAATCGTGACCAGCTTGCCGTTGATGCGGCACACACTTTTTCCAGACGCCGAAATATCCCTTCTCAAGACAATCATCGCATCTTCAATTTCAATGCCAAATTCGGCTGCCTTTGCATAACTTGGATGATTCTCCCCTTCAAGGTGGAACAAACCTTCAATTTCAGCTTTATCTTCACCATGGCGTACGAATTCCGCCGAGCCTCTTCCTCCCACAAGGAGATGAATGGCATCGATGATGATGGATTTCCCGGCCCCTGTTTCTCCGGTGAGTACGGTCAGTCCTTTATTAAAAGAAACGGATAATGATTCAATAATTGCGAAGTTGCGAATCGATAATTCATTTAACAAGCAAACGTCACCTCATTTACAGCATTTCGAGAAAACGATTTGTGACTTGCTCAGTATCCTCTGGAGTACGGCAAATAATCAAGATTGTATCGTCTCCACAAATCGTACCAAGAATATCTTCCCAATCGAGATTATCAATCAATGCCCCGATCGCATTGGCATTGCCAGGCAAGGTTTTCATCACTAAAAGATGGCCGGCCTGATCGATGCGGATAAAAGCATCCATTAACGACCTTTTTAGTTTTTGCAGTGGATTGAAACGCTGGTCCGCTGGCAGGCTATATTTATATCTGCCATCAATCAAAGGAACCTTCACAAGATGCAGTTCTTTGATGTCACGTGAAACTGTCGCCTGTGTAACATTAAAGCCTGCAGCCTTCAGCCGGTCCACCAGTTCATCCTGCGTCTCGATATCCTTACTCGCGATTAATTCGCGGATTTTAATATGTCGCTGTCCTTTATTCATTAATATCACCCCTGGATATATCCGAAACATTTCATATACTCATATGTTAGCCGATTTCTACAGAATGTACAATCATTCGTGGACTTTCGGCAAAAGTTATCGATGGAATTGACGAAGTGGTGAACTGTTTTTTTTAAAAAGTCATAATAAATTTCAGTACTTTCAAAACCACACAAAAAAGAACAGGCAGATTCCGCCTATTCTTCTTCGGTAGTTTGTTTTGATTTTAGTTCAGAATGAGCTTCTGTGACGACTGCTTCTAGCTGGGTCTTCAGCATCAGCTTCCCTTTTTCTTCTTCTGTGCCGTTCCATTGAAGATGCAGCAGGAATTCAATATTGCCATCTCCGCCTGTGATCGGCGAGAAGCTCAAATCCAGCACATCATAGCCCTCTTCTATTGAAAAAGAAATAATCCTGTCCAGAACTTGTTCGTGCACCTTCCTGTCACGGACGATTCCTTTTTTGCCAACCTGTTCTCTTCCAGCCTCAAATTGCGGCTTGACGAGAGCAACGATATCGCTGCCTGTTACCAGCAAGGTCTTGAGCACAGGTAAAATGAGACGGAGGGATATGAATGATACATCAATGCTGGCAAAATTCGGCATCCCCTTTATAAGGTCCTCCGGTTTCACATAGCGGAAGTTTGTCCGCTCCATCACAACGACACGTTCATCCTGTCGCAGCTTCCATGCAAGCTGATTGTATCCGACATCCAAAGCATAGGACATCTCAGCTCCGTTTTGAAGGGCACAATCGGTAAAGCCGCCTGTCGAAGCACCGATATCCAGCAGTGTTTTATCTTGAACATCTAGGTCAAAAACCTTTAATGCCTTTTCAAGCTTCAATCCACCGCGGCTAACATACGGAAGGACATTTCCTTTTACTGTCAATGGAATGTCACTGCTAACCTTTTCGCCAGGTTTGTCCAGCCGATTCTCATTCGTGTAGACAAGACCAGCCATGATCGTCCTTTTGGCTTTTTCTCTTGTCTCCGCAAGGCCGCGTTCAACGAGCAGTACATCTAATCTTTCCTTTTTGATTTTCATTTGCTACGCCCTTTTTTGTTTCTGTCTCGCCAGCTTTTGCAAACGCAAGACGACATCTTCTGTTGTCATGCCAATTTCCTCAAGAAGTTTATCGACACTGCCATGTTCGATGAATTGATCCGGGATTCCCATCCTGTCAATCTCTACATGCTGGTAGCCCAAGTCATGCGATGTTTCAAGCACGAAGCTTCCGAATCCACCCTGCAGGACCGCTTCCTCAATCGTCAAAATAGGCATATTGTCTTTCAGGATGCCCACAAGCAACTCTTCATCGAGAGGCTTGATAAAACGGGTATTGACTACTTTTACTGATACTCCCTGTTTTGCAAGGATTTCTGCTGCCTCCATGGCCATTGGAATTGTTGTCCCAAATGTCAAAATGGCCGCGTCTTCCCCTTCACGAAGTACTTCCCAGGTTCCTATTGGAATTTCTTTCAACTCTTCATCCATCGGCACACCTAGTCCATTGCCTCGAGGATAACGCATTGCAATCGGGCCATCGTCGTACTTAATTGCTGTGTATACCATATGCTGGCCTTCGTTTTCATCTTTCGGCATCATCAATACCATATTAGGCAAGTGCCTTAAAAAGGCGATGTCAAACACACCCTGGTGTGTTTCTCCGTCTGCGCCTACCAGTCCTGCACGGTCGATCCCGATGAATACGTTCAAGTTTTGGCGGCAAATATCGTGGACGACCTGGTCATATGCGCGCTGCAGGAAGGTTGAATAAATCGCAAGGAACGGCTTCATGTTTTGAGTCGCCAATCCGGCTGCAAAAGTCGTTGCATGCTGTTCTGCAATTCCAACGTCAATCATCCGGTCAGGGAACTCACTGGCAAAGCCCTCAAGCTTTGAACCAACAGGCATCGCTGGTGTCACAGCCACGATCCGTTCATCCGTCCTCGCGATTTTCCTTACTGTTTCACTAACCAGCTTGCTCCAGGCTGGCGGTGCAGATTCAGGCTTCACAAAATCACCGGTTTCCATTTTATAAGGTCCGGTTCCATGCCATGTGCCAATCTTATCGTTTTCAGCCGGGTTATATCCTTTGCCCTTTTTCGTAATGACATGCAATAAAACAGGTCCTTCCTGCTTTTTGGCATATGCAAGGTTTTCAAATAGATCGTCATAATCATGGCCGTCTACAGGGCCTAGATAAGTGAAACCTAATTCCTCGAAAAAGATTCCTGATACAAAGAGATATTTTAAGCTATCCTTTATTCTTTCGGCAGTCGACGCAAGCTGACCACCAATAGCAGGCACCTTTTTCAACAAATATTCCAGTTCATCTTTTACCCAGTGGTACTTGCCAGCAGTGCGAAGGCGGCCTAGGACACTATGCAATGCTCCTACATTAGGGGCAATTGACATTTCATTATCGTTCAAAATGACAATAAGCTTCTTTTTTTCATGCCCTATGTGGTTCAACGCCTCTAAAGCCATTCCCCCTGTAAGGGCACCATCACCGATGATCGGAACGATGTGCGTGTTTTCGCCCTTCAGGTCCCGGGCAATCGCCATTCCCATAGCAGCTGAAAGCGAAGTCGAACTATGCCCAGTTTCCCAGACATCATGTTCACTCTCGACCATCTTTGGAAAACCGCACAACCCTTTATGCTGTCTTAACGTGTCAAACTGGCATGCTCTTCCCGTCAGGATTTTATGCACGTAGGATTGATGACCAACATCCCATAGAAACTTATCCTTCGGGCTGTCAAAACACTTATGGAGGGCAATCGTTAACTCGACAACACCCAGGTTAGGTCCTATGTGTCCTCCCGTAACTGATAACTTTTCTATCAAGAACTGCCGAATCTCCCTGCTTAACTCCTCCAATTCCTTTTTCGAAAGATTCTTCAGGAAGGAAGGGTCTTTTATTGATAAAAGATCCATTTTCGGACCACTCACTTTCATTTCTGACTTATTATTCCGCAATTTTTTCCATATCTCAAAAAGTTGTTAGTAATAACATATATTAAGTAATAAAGTCTTTTCAAGCTATACATGGAAATATGGCTGATTTATGTAGTGAACTTTTCGCTTTATGAACTAGCATGGAGGCTCATCACTGTCAAGAAGCCTCGACGTAAAGAGTCACGTCCCACTTAAATCACAATGATCAATGTATATACCACCAATGCACATCAAAGCGAAGCATCCTTATGTAAAAATAGCTGCCAACACTACCGTGCTAACAGCCAATTATAGCACACTATCGAATAATTCTCAATGACTGCTAATGATTGCGCAGTCCGATCAAATCAGTGATTTGATCAAGTAGCCCAACATCAAGACCGCTATTGCCGAGGGATTCTTTCGCGTTTCGTAAGTGGTAATCAAGCGCTTCCTTTGCTCCCGCTATTCCAAGCAGTGCAGGATACGTGCTTTTTTCATTTGCTGTATCGCTTCCAACCGGCTTGCCGATCATTTCCTCACTGCCCTCAAGGTCGAGGATATCATCCCGTATTTGGAATGCAAGGCCTATATGATAAGCAAACTTTGACAGTATTTCCTTTTGCCCTGCAGTCGCCCCGGCAATTTCAGCCCCGGCAATAATACTGTATTCCAGTAACTTACCCGTTTTATTGATATGTATATATTCTAGCTCCTCCAGTGTGAGCTTCTTATTTTCACCTTCCATATCTGCAACCTGACCGCCCACCATACCATGAGCACCTGCAGCAGCTGACAGCCCTTTGATCAACGCCAGTTTAATGTTGGCTGATACTGATTCTTCAGGAATTTCAGCTAGTAGGTTAAAACTTAATGTCAAAAGTGCATCCCCTGCCAATATGGCAGTGGCTTCACCGAATACTTTATGATTCGTCGGTTTTCCCCTTCTTAGATCGTCATCGTCCATACTCGGCAGGTCATCGTGAATCAAGGAATAGGTATGGACCATTTCGATCGCCGCTGCTGCATCTACTCCATTTTCCGGATCCTTTCCGAATGCATCGATAACTGCGAAGACCAGCAGCGGGCGGATTCTTTTCCCGCCTGCTTCCAACGAATAAAGCATCGCCTTCGCGAGATTTTCCGGCGTCTCAAGGGCACCGACCGCCTCCCTTAACCGTTCCTCGACAAGAGCCTTATATTTACTGGTAAAAGAATTAAGTGAAATAGAATGCAATACTATTCCTCCTCGTTTATGGAGAAACCTTCAGTCCGTCCATCTTCAGTTATGATTTGGGCTAGTTGTTCTTCCACATTCTTTAGCTTATCATGGCAAAGTTTGGATAATTCCATTCCCTCTTTATAAAAAGAAATCGCTTCTTCCAAAGGCACATCTCCCTCTTCCAGCTTTTCAACAATGCTTTCAAGTTGATCCATTGCCTGTTCAAAACTCAGTTTTTTTTCATCTGCCATTGTTTTCACTCTCCTCGATATCTGTGACGATACATTGAATGCTTCCATCAGAAAGCTTTACGTTTATTTTCCGTTCAGGCTTCACCTGGTTGACTGTCTTTATCAGTTCCCCTTCGTCTGTGTACGCAAGACTGTAGCCACGGTCCATGATTTTCAGCGGGCTTAATGCTTCAAGAGTAGAAACGATACCGTTGAATTCTTTTCGCTTTTCAGACAAGACGGACGTCATCGCACGGTTCAAAGCTCTTGTTGTCCTTAAATGCCTGTCAGCTGAAAGCTTTCTCAGCTCTTCCGGGTGGCTTCGATCCAATCTCCGCTTCAACTGAAGAAGCGCATCATTTTTCGAAGAATACAACTTCCCAGCCCCGCGGGTCAGCGATTCTGTCAGCTTATCGACTTGCTCAAGCTTTTGCTCATACAGCTTCCTTGGATAACGAAAAGCGTAAGACCTGATGAGCCGCTGGTATCGCTCCTGCTGGAAGTACACTTTCTCCCTCATTGCTCTCATCAGCCTGGTTTCCCGGTTCATTACCCTTTCGATCAGTTCCTGGATATGAGGAACGGCCAACTCAGCCGCACCAGTTGGCGTCGGTGCTCTCATGTCTGCAACGAAATCGGCAATAGTGAAGTCTGTTTCATGGCCCACAGCAGATATAATCGGGATTTTAGAAGCAAAAATCGCTCTTGCTACGGACTCCTCATTAAAGTTCCAGAGTTCCTCAATCGATCCGCCTCCGCGTCCGATGATCAGAACATCAATGTCTGCCCTTTCATTCGCCTTTTCGATTGCTTTGACTATGGATGGGCCACCCTGCTCTCCCTGTACCAAGGCCGGGAAAATGAGCACCTTGGTAATGGGATATCTTCTCTTGATTGTCGTTAGTATATCGCGGATTGCTGCCCCCGTTGGAGAAGTAACGATTCCGACAGCTTTTGGATATTTTGGAATAGGCTGTTTGTATTGCGATGAGAAAAAGCCTTCCTGCTCAAGCTTTTTCTTCAGCTGCTCGTATGCGACAAATAAGTCGCCTACTCCATCGGTTTTCATTTCCTTAATGTAAACCTGGTATTGGCCACTGCCTTCGTATACGGAAATATCTCCTCTTACCAGCACCTTCATGCCATTTTCAGGCTTGAACTTCATGGATCTCGCAGCACCCGCAAACATGACAGCAAGGATCCTTGCTTTCTCATCCTTGAGCGTAAAATACATATGTCCGCTTGAATGCCTTTTGAAGTTGGAGATTTCCCCTTTGATATAAACCCCTTGAAGATGCGGATCTGCATCGAATTTTCGCTTTATGTATTTGGTTAACGCGTTGACGGTTAGATAACGCTGATTATCCATTTAGAAACTCCTTTTTGTAAAACATTGATCTCATAAAAAAACTGCCCATACCCATTATAAATTTAGAATCCCGATTCGTCACTTAACATAAGTGGATTTTCAGTTTCTAACTTATAACAGATATGGACAGAATCACGCCTTATAGATTTGAGTTTTGAAGTCTATTCATATGGTTCTTTGCAGACTTCAACGTGTTATACATCAACATGGCGATCGTCATTGGACCGACACCGCCAGGCACAGGAGTGATATACCCAGCTTTTTCCTTGACCTCGTCATAAGCTACATCCCCGCAAAGCTTGCCTAGCTCGTTGCGGTTCATTCCAACATCGATGACCACAGCCCCTGGCTTTACATGGTCAGCTGTAATCAAGTCCGCTTTCCCAACTGCAGCTATGATGACATCTGCCTGTTTTGTATATTCCTTTAAGTCTTTTGTCCTTGAATGGCAATATGTAACGGTTGCGTTTTCGTTCAGGAAAAGTTGGCCTGCCGGTTTTCCGACAATATTGCTCCTGCCAACGACAACCACATTCTTTCCGGCAAGATCCATCTCAATCTCCTTCATCATGACCATGACACCATATGGTGTGCATGGCAAAAAGGCATCCTGGCCAGTCATCATTCGCCCGATATTGATTGGATGGAAACCATCAACATCTTTTTCAGGTGAAATGGCTTCAATCAGTTTCTTTTCACTGATATGATCTGGAAGCGGAAGCTGCACTAAAATCCCATGAATCTCTTCATCCTTGTTGAGTTCATCAATTTTAGCCAGAAGCTCTTGTTCAGTAATGGAGACTGGATACTCAATCAAGACATTATGCATACCTAGTTCTCTTGCGGTTTTTTGCTTGCTGTTGACATACGTTCTTGATGCCTGGTTGTCACCGACAAGAATCACCGCCAGACCCGGAGTTACTCCCTGTTTTTTCAGCTCCTGGACCTGGTCAGCGATTTCAAGTTTCTTTTTTTGGGCAATTTCTTTTCCATCAATAATTATAGCAGCCATACTTTCTCCCCCTATATGATCAGGGAAGGTCCAACCTGCCTGCTCCCAATGGTCTTAGGAAATGCTCTGCTTCACTTTGGACAGAACACCATTAATGAATCGGCTGGATTGGTCATCCCCATATAATTTAGCAATTTCGATTGCTTCATCAAGAACGACATTCATCGGTACTTCATCGTTGCAATACTTCAATTCGTATACGGCGAGGCGAAGGAGGTTCCTGTCAACGGCTGCAAGACGATCAAGTGACCACTTTTCTAAGTATACTTTGATCTCCTCATCAATTTCCTGCTGGTGCTCTACTGTGCCGTTCACAAGCTTGTTCAGATAATCATCCCCTGGCGCTTCTTCAAGCACATGCTCAATTGCGTCTGAAACCTCCACCTTGCTTATATCAATCTGGAATAAGGCTTGTAACGCCTTTTCTCGTGCTGTTCTTCTTTTCATTTAATTCCTTAGCTCCTTTATGGCTTGTCTGATTCTAACAAAATAATAGCATATCATATCTCTTTACGCATGATTTCCTATTATTTTTCACTTTTTAGAAAAAAGTTAATCAAAACAAAAGAAAATATCTCCTGCAAGCCAAGGAATTTCAATGTGAGAATGGTGTGCTTGGAGTGCTTTTGACAGCATTTGCTGGAGAGCATGAAATTTTGTACGAACTTGGACAACTCGGACAACTTTTTCTCTTCAGCAAGAGATTTTGTCTGAACCTGAGGCTACTTCGGACAATTTCCCTCTTGAGCACGAGATTTTGTCCGAACTTGAGGCTATTTCGGACAACTTTTTCTCTTCAGCAAGAGATTTTGTCTGAACTTGAGGCTACTTCGGACAACTTTCCCTCTTTGGCACGAGATTTTGTCCGAACTTGAGTCTACTTCGGACAACTTTCCCTCATTGGCACGAGATTTTGTCCGAACTTGAGGCTACTTCAGACAACTTTTCCTCTTCCGCACGAGATTTTGTCCGAACCTGAGGCTACTTCAGACAACTTTTCCTCTTCAACATGAGATTTAGTCCGAACTTGAGGCTACTTCGGACAACTTTTCCTCTCCAACATGAGCTTTTGTCCGAACATGGAGCTACTTCAGACAACTTCCCCTCTTCCGCACGAAATTTTGTCCAAACCTGGGCCTAATTCGGACAACTACATCCCCAGCACCTAAGAAAACAGTACAAAAAAAACCAAAGGCATGCATATTTATGCCTTTGGTTTGATGGTTAAACTTCTTGTTCGATTTCTGGTTCTACTTTTTGGTTTTCGAACTGGACACCGACTACGTGGATATTGACTTCCGTTGCATCAAGTGCCGTCATGTTCAATAATGCCTGGCGGATATTGTCTTGGATTTTCTGCGCAACCACAGGAATCGATACACCAAACTTCATGACACAGTACACGTCAACCTTGATTCCTTCTTCGACTAGCTCGACTTTTACACCTTTGCCGTGGTTTTTCTTGCCAAGTCTTTCAACTACTCCTGCTGCAAAGCTGCCGCGCATTTGCATGACACCTTCTACTTCGGATGCAGCGATGCTGGCAATGACTTCAATTACTTCAGGTGCAATTTCCACTTTACCCAGGCCGTTTTCATCATGGCTCATTTCAAGTAAATTTTGCTGTTCACTCATGGCTAGAACCTCCTATTATTCTTCTGACATCACATCATACATTTCCAAGAATTTCGTATTGAACTGCCCTTCCACGAACTTTTCATGGTTCAGCAGCTTAAGATGGAACGGTATGGTTGTGTGGATGCCTTCAACCACAAACTCACCAAGCGCTCTCTTCATGCGGTCAATCGCTTCTTCCCTGCTGCTTCCATAAGTAATGACCTTCGCGATCATTGAATCATAGTAAGGCGGGATTGTATAACCAGGATATGCCGCTGAATCTATTCTAACACCAAAACCGCCTGGAGGGAGATACATTTTGATTTTGCCTGCCGATGGCATGAAATTCTTCGCAGGATTTTCAGCGTTAATCCGGCATTCAATCGCCCATCCGTTGAACTCGACGTCTTCCTGCTTAAGGCTCAGCCTTTCGCCGGAGGCAATCTTAATCTGTTCCTTGATCAAATCGACACCAGTAACCATTTCAGTTACAGGATGTTCAACCTGGATGCGGGTATTCATCTCCATGAAATAAAATTTGCGATTGCGGTAATCATATATAAATTCTACCGTGCCAGCACCTGTATAATCAACTGCTTTCGCTGCTTTGACTGCCGCTTCACCCATCTCGGCCCTGATTTCGCCATCAAGGGCTGGTGATGGCGTTTCTTCAAGCAGTTTTTGCAGTCGCCGCTGGATTGAACAGTCACGCTCTCCAAGATGGATGGTATGGCCGTAACTGTCTGCAAGTACCTGAATTTCTACATGGCGGAAATCTTCGATATATTTCTCGATATATACACCTGGATTTCCAAACGCCGTCATCGCTTCCTGCTGGGTAATATTGATTCCTTTGATCATCTCTTGTTCCGTTCTGGCAACTCGGATTCCTTTACCGCCTCCGCCAGCCGTTGCCTTGATGATCACCGGGTAACCGATGTCATTTGCCAGGCTGACCGCATCCTCCGTGCTTTCAATGATTCCCTGTGAACCTGGCACAATCGGTACATTGGCCTGCTTCATCGTTTCCCTTGCAACATCCTTCGTTCCCATCTTTTGAATCGCTTCAGGGGATGGACCGACAAATGTGATATTGCACTCCCTGCAAAGCTCTGCAAAATCAGCATTCTCGGCAAGGAAGCCGTATCCTGGATGGATTGCGTCACATCCTGTCAGTTTAGCTACGCTGATTATATTGGTGAAATTCAAATAGCTGTCCTTTGAAGCCTTTGGGCCGATGCAGTATGCCTCATCAGCAAGCTGAACATGGAGAGATTCCTTGTCAGCTTCTGAATAGACAGCTACGGATTCAACCCCCAATTCCCTGCAGGCACGGATGACCCGGACTGCTATTTCTCCTCTGTTGGCTATCAGTAATTTTTTTATCATCAATATCGCTCCTTATTCGGGCTTAACCAGGAATAAAGGCTGGCCGTATTCTACAAGCTGTCCATCTTTAACAAGAATTTCTACGATTTCCCCATTGACTTCTGCCTCAATTTCGTTGAAAAGCTTCATTGCTTCAACGATACATACAATCGAATCCTTGCTCACCTTCGAGCCCGTCTTGACATATACATCCGCTTCAGGTGAAGAAGATTGATAGAAGGTCCCGACCATCGGCGAGACGATCTTATGTAAGTTGGATGTATCCTGGACTTCCTCCTGTTTCAATTCCTGGACCGCCGCTGCCTCTGCCTTTGGCTCTGGTCTTGGAGCTTCCTGCACGACCGGAGCCGGCTGTGGAGATGGTGCTGGAGCTGCTGGCTGTACATGCTCAACTACAGATTTAGCTTCTCCGCGCTTCTTCATTTTGATTTTTGATCCTTCAAATTCATATGAAAATTCGTCAATGCTTGATTGGTCTACTAGTTTGATTAATTCTCTGATTTCTTGTACTTTTAACATCTTTGGGCACCCCTTGTCCTTTTCGATTATTAAGACTAGATACTAATACTATACGATAATACCATGTAAAACTTCAATATGTAACAATGTTTCTTGTCTTCCTTCTCTATTTTAATATTTTCTGAAAAAAAAGTGAATTCATACGACAGGAATCCCAAAATTTCTAGCGAATATTACATTAGCTTGAATATGAGGAGAATACAATTCATGAAAAATATTGAAGAAATTAAAAAAGAGGATTTGGAAAGGAAAAATTCTTTAATTGTCAAAGCCACTCTCGTATCTGTCATTTTGGCGGCAGTAGTTGATATTGCCATGCAGAAAGAACTTGCCGTAATCCTCTCCATCATTGCCGGCGGGGGTGCAGGGGTAGCAGCAGTTGCATTGCTCCACTATACAAAAAGGTTAACAACTCTCATTCCTTATCTTTCCGTTGTGATCGTTTCTGCCGTTTTGTTCCTGATCATGGAAACTAGCGTTTCGCCGACCGCCTATACCCTTCTTTATTTTATCCTTGCTACAGCAGCAATCTATATGGACAGGAGATTGCTATTCCTGGCATCTGGTCTTGGTTTTATGATCATCTCCTTGTTCACATGGCTGCATCATGACTCGCTGTCGCTGGAAACAAAAAACTATGTAACAATCTATCTTTTGTACATGCTGGTCACCGTTATGCTCGGCTTTCAGTTTTCCATTTCTAAAAAGCTTTCTCAAACGATTGAGTCTGCAAAGCTGGAAACGGAGAATCTATTAAACAAGGATTTAGAGACAAGGGCAGTAATCGAAAGTAATACAAGAAGCATCGCAAACTTGATTGATGACGTAAAATTCAAGAGTAAGGAAAATTATCAATCTTCAAAGGAAATGACACAGTCTGTCGCAGAGATTTCTGCAGGAATCCATGTCCAGTCAGATTCAGTCGTGGACATTACTCAATCTCTTGAAAAAACAAATCTGGTCATCACCAGGACATCAACCCTTGTCGAAAAGCTGCATCATGACGCAATGGCGGCTGAAAGGGTTTCAGATAAAGGTGATGATCTAATGTCCAGTCTGATATCAGAATTGACAGCATCATATGAAAACATGCAGAATGTCAATTCACACATTCTATCTCTTTCAGCGCTGATTAAAGAAACAGCCAACTTTGCAGCAGATATCCAGGGAATCGCATCCCAGACTAATTTGCTAGCACTGAATGCCTCCATCGAAGCTGCTCGTGCCGGAGACAGCGGTAAGGGATTCGCTGTCGTTGCAGAGGAAGTAAGGAAGCTTGCGGACATCACCAGTCATACAGCGACACAGATTACCGAAAACTTAACTAACGTCATGAGCGATACCTCCAAAACAAGGGGAGGTGTCAATCTAACCGCTGAAAAACTGACACAGAACCTTGAACTGGCAGCAGAAACAATGGAAGCATTCCAATTGATTCATCAAACTTTCAGAGACCTAAAGGGTGATATATCTGAGCAGGAAGAACTGATAAAGACAATCGTGGATTCTTCGATGGCGATCGAAAGTTCCATTACCGGCTTCAGCTCCGTCATCCAGCAGGCAAGCGCCGCGTTGGAAGAGATTTCATCAGCTGCTTTATCTCAAAGTGAACATCATGAACAATTATTTAAATCTGTGGAAGCTGCACACCAATCTTTGGATAACCTGATAAAGCTGCAAAATAAATAAAGGGAAGGCGATGAGCCTTCCCTTTTGCATTTCCCCATTATTTTACTGGCTCAAATTGAACTGCTACATTCTGCAGGGAGCCTAGCTCTGTACGAACCATCTGGATGATTTCGTTCGCGGCTGATTTTGAATGTTCCTGAGCTTTTACTGTGATCCGGACATTCTCTCCGTCCGCACGAACAAGGGCATCTTCATAACCCATGGACTTAATCAATGTCTCTAGAGTGAATTCTTTTTGAGCTACTTCATCAAGCTCGTTCATCTTCTCGATTGCATCGCTGCGGTCTTGAGCTGGCAGGTCAGTGGAAGCGACAATTGACTGAAGATCTTCCTTCATTTTTGTGCGCTGTTCTTCAAGCTTCATGCGAAGTGCTTCGAACTTTTCATCACTTGCAATGCCAGAGATCACTGTTTTGCCATCCTTGGATTCAGTTGCTGCCGTTTCTGTTCCTTCAGCCTTCTGTTCTTCAACTCCGGCCAAATCCGCCTTTTGCTGTTCAGGTGCAGTGATATAATACACCGATAACACCACTACAAGACTCAACATTGTCAATAGCCACACTGTTTGCTTTTTTAATAACATTTATTATTCCCCCTTAGATTTTTTAGGCATGACTGCCACCCGGTGATTCGGAACATCCAAAGCCCTGGTGACGGCCTCGATAATCCATTTTTTCACTTGTATATTCTCAGCGCCCTTTGCTACCACTAGGACACCTCTGATTTCTGGTTTCTTGGTCTCGAGAACGATCGGAACCTCTTTTTCGCCGTTGCGGATGATGACCAGCTGTTCATCTTGTGATGCATCCTGAACCTTACGTTTACCGCCTTCACGGTCGGTTTCATCCGTCGTCTGTGACTGGATGACCGTATTCTTCTCAAGAACCTTCTTGTCCGTAGCATCCACGTTTACAAAAACGGTGACCTCACCTACGCCATTAATTCCTTCCAGCATCTCGGTCAATTGGGTTTCATATGCTTCTTCATACTCGGAAATGACGTCATTCCCTGCCGATTTCTTTTGCCCGAATACGGCAGCATCCTCTTCAGCTCCTGCTTCCTTCGAAGCTGTAACTGCCATTTCCGGTTTCTGGTCTCCAAGGATATTGCCTATGAGCATGATGGCTGCGCCAAACAAGACGACAATCATTAAGTATTGGTATTTGCCAGATTTCTTTTCTGGCGGCCCGTCTTTGCTGTTCAATTGTTTCTTAAGCCAGCTTAGGGGACCTTTCTCATTGTCCATGCTCGTCACTCCCCCCTTCTATCATGATTTGAATTGATTTTTCAGGAACATTCCATTTCTCTGACAGAAGAGAAGATATTTGATCTGTATTCTGAGAGGTTTGTTTTGATGGAAGGGGTGCATTCGTATCAATTTCTACTTCTCTTACTACTGCCACAGTCTCTCCCTCATCTTCGGCTTTTTTCAGGTGCACGATGACATACTCCAGGTTTTCAGGGAAAGGCCGCTGATCCTGATCATTTACTTCAAGCTCGATATTAGCAATCTCCATTCCTTGCTGCTCCATCAACTCCTCCTCTGCGGCTGTTTTCAATTGGACAGCCATTGTTTCTAAAATATATGCATGCTGGGATGCTTGTATTTCTTTTTTCTGAAATTCTATTGAATTTTTTATCTTTTCATCCTCAAAACTATTGAATTGGCCCATTGAAGCGATTGCTGTTTCAAAGTCAGAAGTGAATAATTTCATCACTGGAGACAGTATGATGGCGATCAAAATCAAGCCTGTAACGATTTTCGTATATTTCTGGAAACTCGAGTTTGGCAGAAGCATGTCAAGGACAGTAGCCAGGAGTATGAAGATGATAATATTGGTAACCCATTCTTTTATAAAATCCATTCCTTCTCCCTCCTTACCTCACCATCATCGTAAGATTTCCAGCGGCAATAATCACTGTGATTGTCAGGAAAAACATCAGGGAAACAATCCCCAGGGCTGCAAAAACATATATGATGCTTTTGCTGATGATGTCCAGACAAGTAATGACCGGTCCGCCACCTAAAGGCTGCAGGATGGCAGCAGCAAATTTATAAATAAATGCAACCATAAGGATCTTTACTGCTGGAAACGCGGCAATGATCAACAGAATCCCTACACCTGCGATACCGACTGTGTTCTTAAGCAGCATCGATGCACTGATGACCGTATCCGTCGCATCCGTGAATACACGGCCGATTACCGGGACAAAATTGCCAGTGATGAATTTTGCCGTCTTGACCGTGACTCCATCCGTTACCGCTGAAGATGCTCCCTGAACAGAAATGACCCCAAGGAACACTGTCAGTAAAATCCCCAGAAGTCCTACACTCCAATTACGAAGCATGCTGGCCAGCTGTGTAACCTTGTATTGCTCTGACAATATGCTGACGATACTTAACAGTGTTGATAGGAATAATAGCGGCAGCACTACATATTGAATGAACATGCCGCTTGTGTTCATCATGAAAAGGATGACTGGATGAAAGAAAGCTGCGGAAATCAGCCCTCCTGATGTAGCCATCAGTGCCAGGAGCAGCGGGATCAACGCCAGGATGAATTGAATCATCGTGCCTATCGCATCATTTGTATAATCAACCACAACATGAAAGCTATTGAGTGCTATGATGATCAGCACCATAAACACAATCGAATAAGCAACCTTGCTGATGGTGCTTTTTTCAAAAGAATTCTGCAAGGCCTGAAGGAACATGCTGAAAACAGTTAGCAAGATTAGGGAACCCAATAATTTTCCATTGACGATAAACTCATGGAAAGCGAAATTCAGAATTCCTTTGAACCATTCTTTCAGCGAAAACTTTTTTTCACCGCTGATAAAATCATATAGACTGCCTTTCTGGCTTTCTGGTAAATATCCATCGTATTTGTTGATAATATCCTCCCAGAATCCTTTAAGTTCATCGATATTCAAATCCTCAAGCTGGGCACCGGCGATTTTATCTGGATTGATCAATGTGTTGGCTGTTTCTTCGTCACCAGCAGCTTGTACACCCGGAAGGAAAAAAAACAACTGGATCAATATAATGCCAAGTATGAACTGCAAACGCTGCTTCAACTATATTCACCTCTTTAGGAAAAGGCTCGCGATCAGCCTGGAATCAAGCGAATGATTGTTTCGATCATGACAGTGAGAATCGGAATGGCCATGGCGAGAATAAGAATTTTACCGCCTAATTCAATTTTGGAAGCAATAGCCCCCTGCCCTGCATCCTTTGTGATC
Source organism: Mesobacillus sp. S13 (assembly GCF_020422885.1). Lineage (NCBI taxonomy): Bacteria > Bacillati > Bacillota > Bacilli > Caryophanales > Bacillaceae > Mesobacillus > Mesobacillus sp. S13. Next base: position 3,237,244 of record NZ_CP084622.1, read on the forward strand.
TGTGCAGCGAATTCGGCTATATAGGCAATTCCAATGATCTTCAGGATCGTTTCTACATAGACGAGATTTACCTTGGCATTTGCCGCCAGCTTCTGGATCATAGAAATGATCTGATATATTTGGTCTACCAGAAATAAGAAGATTGCTGAACCCGTGAACACGATGAGCAAGAAAGCAAAGTTTGGCTTTTGTTCCTTAACAATGAGGGCCAGGAAAGTCGCGATCAGTGCTACACCTGTTATTTGAAGGATCTCAATGGCAAAGCCCTCCCCTACCCTTGAAATAGGAATACTGATTTAATTTTTTGAAAGAGGTCGTCGACAATAGAGGCGACCATGAAAAGGATGTAAATGAACCCAAATAAGGTTACCCACTGTGCATATTCCTTCTTTCCCACCTGATCGAGTATAGTGTGCAAAAATGCCACGACGATGCCTACCCCTGCGATTTTAAAAATAATATCCACTTCAAGACCCATCTTGTCCTCCTCCTAAACGCTACATCAGTAAGATGATTAATAATAAGCCTGATAAAAAGCCGATACTTTTCACCATTTTTTCGTATTTCATTTGTTTTTCGCAGGCATCCGCTTCTTCTCTTTCCAGATGGGAGATTGTCAGCAGTATCTGTTTTTGCTGAGAATGACGGTCATGCCTGCCGAGCGTCTCACCAAATTGTTTCATGATCTCGAACTCTCCCTGTTTAAATGCGGTCATTTTCCAGACCTCTTTTAGGCTGTCTTCCCACGCGGCTTTTACCGTCGTATCAGATTCTGTCAGCTTTTTGGAAAAAGATTCAAAGAACCAGGATAAAGGCTTGGACATCTGTGCAGCCAGCTTTCTTGAGGCATCATGGAGCGGTGTATGGCCGTACATGATTTCAGCCTCCAAGGATTGCAGGGCTGACTTCAGAAGCCGAAGCTGCCTTGGACGCTCGCTAAGGTGTCTGGAAGCCTCGAAACCTGTCCAAGTCGTTGCCAGGATAATCAATATCGCACCAATTATTTTGATCATTTATGTCACTCTCACTTTATGGCGAATTTCTTTGCCGTTGGCTTCTCTGATTGCGGTGATGGTTCCCGGGCCAGAAATTCTTCCGAGCTCCACAAATCGATCAAAAATCCCCATCTCAAGGATTGGTTTCAAAGTTGGCCTTTTTTTGATATCCTCGAGCGAATCTCCATGGGTAGTCATGATTAATCTGATCCCTGCGTTTACTGCTTCAAGAATCGCTTCTCCGTCTTCCTTTCGCCCTATTTCATCAACAACCAGGACATCCGGGCTCATCGAGCGAATCATCATCATCATCCCCTCGGCCTTTGGGCAGGAATCCAGGATATCTACTCTAGGTCCGAATGTAAGCTGCGGGACACCCTTCACGCATCCAGCTATTTCTGATCTTTCATCCACAATGCCTGCCTTAAGAGGAGGCAATTTTTTACTTGGTACTCCACTTGAGATCATTCTCGCTATATCCCTGAGCAGCGTTGTTTTTCCTGTCTGGGGCGGCCCGATGATCATCGTATGCTTCCAGCCATTCTCGTAAATATAGGGAAGCAAAGGCTCTGCAATCCCAATTTTTTCTCTCGCAATCCGGAAATTAAAGGATGATATATCCCGAATTGCTTTTACAAAGCCATTTTCAAGAATTACCTTGCCTGCCAGTCCGACACGATGGCCTCCGGCAATAGTGATATAGCCTCGCTTTAATTCTTCCTCCAATGTATACATAGAAAAATGCCCTAGCTTGTTCAACAGCTGGACAGCATCCTCAGGCGGAATGATATACGGCAGGAATTGAGGCTTTCCTCTTACCGTTATTTCAAGAGGCCTGTTAATCCGTATCCGCACTTCTTCCATCCCATCTTGATCATTAGGAGGAACTGCATCCAGCAATTCGGCAATTCGTTTCGGCAAAAAAGATAAGATATCCTCCATCATTAATCCTCCTGACAATACGCTTACTTAATATGTATGCCTGCTTGGACACTTTATGACGAGCAGATTCGTGATTGGCTGACACGCAGATTTGTTTTGTGCTGGTTCAAAAATGATATCCAGATTTTGATATGTTAGGAACTGTCTAGACCGAGAGGAAATAAAATCGCTTTGAATCGAAAAGAATAGTAATGAAAGGAGTTGATAAAGATGAATAATGATCACCAGAAGTTCCAAAAAGCACAGAGAGCCGACCGTGCTTCCTATCTTGGAGGCGGAAGAAGTCCTAAGGAATCGCCGACTAATGATACAAAATACAATAATAAGAATGACACAGACAAAGCACCTGGAGCCGGAGAGTAAGTTCTTTCTATTCCTCTTATCCATTCCATGCTTTTTTCTATGAACGTTATTTGTTTCTCCAAGCCGACATAGAAATAGGTAATAGAAAAAGGAAGTGTGGAGGGATCATGGATGGTTAATAGTTTGAATACTGGCTACCGTGGCAATGTTGCTGGAAATGGGAGAAAAATTACCGTTAGTGGGGAAGGCTCGGTATTCGCAGCGCCAAACCGTGCAACCGCAACGGTTGGCGTTCGTACCGAAAATCAAAATCTGCAAAGTGCACAGGCCGAAAATGCTGAAAAATCTAATGCCATGTTAGCATCCTTACGCAATCTCGGGATTGCAAAGGAGGATATGAAAACAGCAGATTTTCGTATTGATCCGATCTATACCTATGAAGACGGAAAACAATTATTCCAAGGATATCGAGTTACACATTTATACAGTATCACGATCAGGGATCTCGCAAAGGCTGGCCTGATTATTGACACAGCCGTTGAAAATGGTGCCAACGAGATCATGAACATTCAATTCTCAGTTGCTGAGCCGCAGGAGTTATACAATAGGGCTCTTTCAATGGCAGTGGTGGACTCCTTCAACAAAGCCCAAACAGTAGCACGGACTTTGGGAATCCAAACTCCAATTTCCCCACTTTCGATTACCGAGGAAACTCAGAAAGGTTCGCCAGGTCCATTCCTGGTAGCATCACTCAGTACAAGCAAAGAAAGCGGAACTCCTATTGAGCCGGGAAGATTGGAAATCAAAGCAACTGTGACAGGAACGTATATAAGTCAATAGATGTTTAAAGCCAGGCATACTGCCCGGCTTTTTTTATGTATAAAGAAAACACTGCTCCCTGACACAAATTGTCTATATCCACTTTTGAATTTTTAAGTTAAAATACCTCTATAAGTATATGAAGGAGAGATCACCATGAAAAAAATATTCGCGGCATTTATGTTTATCTTGTTGATTACCGGCTGTTCCGGCGGTTCCTATACAGATGTTACAGTCGACGAAGCAAAAGAACTGATTGACAGTGGAGAAGTTCAGGTTTTGGATGTGCGCACTCCTGATGAATTCGCTGCTGGACATATTCCGGGCGCTAAATTGGTCCCCTTGCAGGTCATCGAAAGCATGCTTTCCGAGCTTGATCAAGACCAAAAATACTTAGTAGTCTGCCGCAGCGGCAACCGCTCGACCCAGGCAAGCGGAATCCTCGTAGAAAACGGCTTCAAGAACATTTACAATATGACCGGTGGAATGAATGAGTGGAAATATGAAATAGAGAAATAAATTAAACAATTTAGCAGTTCTAACATAAGCATCTCGTTATCGAGATGCTTTTTCCATATAAAAAAACCTGCTTTGCAGCAGGTTTTAAGGTTATGAATTATGCACGTGATACATAAGATGCATCTGTTGTATTGATGATCAGTCTGTCGCCCTGGTTGATGAAGAATGGAACCTGGACTGTAAGGCCAGTTTCCAATGTTGCAGACTTAGTACCGCCAGAAGAAGTGTCACCTTTGATACCAGGTTCTGTTTCTGTTACTTCAAGTTCTACAGAGTTTGGAAGTTCGACACCAAGAGTTTCGTGGCCGAATTGCATGATGTGTACTTCCATGTTTTCCTTAAGGAATTTCAACTCATATTCAATAGAAGAACCTGGCAATTCGATTTGCTCATAAGATTCATTATCCATGAATACGTGCTGGTCACCGCTCGCATAAAGGTATTGCATTTTGCGGTTCTCAATTTGTGCTTTCGCTACTTTCTCACCAGCGCGGAATGTTTTTTCCTGGATCGCTCCAGTACGAAGGTTACGAAGCTTTGAGCGAACGAAAGCTGCTCCTTTTCCTGGCTTTACGTGTTGGAAATCAAGTACTCGCCAAATGCCATTGTCCACTTCGATTGTTAAACCTGTACGGAAATCGTTAACTGAAATCATTGTTTGTCCTCCTAATGTGTCCTATAGTATGATGAGTTCCTTAGTTGAATGTGTCAGTGACTCATTATGGTCTTTAGTTATAACAGTATCATCCTCTATCCTTACCCCGCCTAGACCAGCAATATAGATTCCAGGCTCGACAGTCACAACCATACCAGTCTCAAGCACTGTATCAGATCTGAAAGACAGACCAGGTCCTTCATGTACTTCGAGACCGATTCCATGGCCTGTAGAGTGGCCAAAATACTCTCCATAGCCTTTTTCAGTGATAAAGTTGCGAGTTAGTGCGTCAGCTTCTTTGCCTGTCATGCCCGGCTTGATGCCTGCCATTCCACGCAACTGAGCTTCAAGTACAATATCATAGATTTCCTTTAGCTTATCTGAAGGGCTTCCTACGGCTAATGTACGTGTGATATCAGATACATACCCATTATAATAGGCACCATAATCCAGGGTTACAAAGTCCCCTGTTTCAATTACCTTGTCACTTGCTACTCCGTGCGGAAGTGCGGAACGGTAGCCTGAAGCTACAATGATATCGAACGAAGAGGATGTTGCTCCCTGTTTTCTCATGAAGAATTCCAGTTCATTTGATACTTCCAGCTCTGTCCTGCCCGGACGGATAAACTCAAGTATATGTGTAAACGCAGCATCTGCGATGGCTGCTGCTTCCTTTAATATCTTAATCTCTGAATCAGTCTTAATCAAGCGTAACTTTTCGATTTCGCCTGATACAGGCACTAATTCAGCTTCCACAGCCTTATCAAAGGTTTTGTAAGCAGAATATGTAACATGATTTTCTTCAAAGCCAAGCTTTTTGATCCCCAGCTTTTTGGCCTGCTCTGCAACCTCATCCTGGATCAATCCTTTGTGCAGGACGACTTCGTAGCCTTCACATTGTTTTGCTGCCTGCTCAGTATACCTGAAATCCGTGATGAATAGTGCTTTTTCAGCGCTGATCAGCACCATACCTGCGGAACCAGTGAACCCAGTCATATATCTGCGGTTGAAATCACTAGTGACAAGCATTCCATCGATTCCGAGCCTATGAAAGCTCTCACGTAATTTTTGAATTTTTTCCATAACCTATTCCTCCCCTTCTGTTTCCCTTACAAATGCTTCAAGCGCCAATTCATAGCCAAGAACGCCCAGACCGGCAATTTGACCAACAGATACTGGAGCAATCACTGACTTGTGCCTGAATTCCTCTCTTTGATAAACATTGGAAATATGTACTTCGATAACGGGACAATCAATTCCTGCAATTGCATCCCTGATGGCATAGCTATAATGCGTGAAAGCTCCTGGGTTAAAAATAATGCCGTCCATACCAGTGTCTTCTGCTTCATGGAGTTTGTCAATCAGTTCTCCTTCATGGTTCGACTGAAAGCAAGTAACCTCAACCTTTCTTTCCTCTCCAAGACGGATGATCTTATCTTCTAAATCCTTCAGTGTCTTGACACCGTATATCCCCGGCTCCCTTTTTCCCAAGCGGTTCAAATTTGGGCCGTTTAGCAAAAGTATTTTTTTCATGGCAGCTCCCGTAAAAAAAGAATGTTCAATAAGAACATTCTATCATAATTGATTTCCTTAACACTACCGCGAGAGCCTTAAGAGTTAACTTCGTGCTGATTTTTCTCCAGGTTACGATTTTCATTTTCCTCATATGATATGGAGTAACCAACAAACACACCATATAGGACATAAAAGCAAATCGATGTGACCAATGTATCTTTTGATAGGTCCCAAAACGGTTTGATCCCGGGAAAGAGAGGATTCAGCACGTAGAATACAAGGAAAAACAAGGCCAACCCAAATGCTGCACCAGCCCAAATTGATTTAAGCTTCCTCATCAAGGCATAATACACCATGGCCGCACCAATTGAAAAAAGTCCAATCACAACAATGGATATGACTGTACCCAGCCACTGTTCCTTCCAGGCCCCTAATGCCCAAGGCTCAAGAATGACATTGGGACGAATTTCTGTAAAGTTGAAGATATAAGCTAAATAGGCAAGTGAACTCCAAAAAATCCCTCCAAATAAACCGGTAACTATGCTCATCGCGATGAAAGACATTGGTTTTTCCCTTTGATTTTGTTCAAGGTTTTCATTATTTTCTGCCATTGGTTGCACCTCCAACCTTAGTATGTCCCGGACTCCCCAATGAATTGCACAACAGGAAAAATTGTTCAGGAAGCGACCTTGATATAGAGGTTTTTGTTCATTTTTAGTAAAATAAAACTAACAGATCATATGGACGCGAATAATGAAGAAAATGTAAATCATCGTTTAAAGCGCATTTAAATAGGAAAAAGTAGCAGGAGAAGCGTATAAAATCGGAGAATTTGTATAAAGTAATCGTTGGCAAGTTTAAAAGCTGGAAAAATTGCTCATGATGCTAGTAGGGAGGTGGCTTTCATTGAAGAATCGTGCTTCTACGTATATTGTTTCAGGACTGATCGTTCTTGCAATCTTTGGTTTCGCCTTTACATTATTGACCGATCCCCTAAGTATCCTTACCATGCTTGCAACAATCGCCCTGGTTGGTGCGTTAATTTATTTCCTCGTCACCCGCTTGACAAGTTCAAGCTCGGGACGTCAGCAGCAACGTGCGTTCCAAAAAGCAGCAAAGCGGTCTAAAAAGCGGTTCCAGACTAAAGACGCTAACGTCTCTTCTAAACGTTCAAAAATAAGGTCGCTCGCATCCGCTCGCAACAAAAAGAAGGATGCGTCGCATTTAACGGTCATAGACGGTAAAAAGAGCAGAAAAAAAAATCGGGCTTCGTTTTAAGCTCGATTTTTGTGTTTTATAAGGCTCTTTGCGTAAGCTTTGTTACTTTTATACCTGAAGAAAAAAAACGGTTACGCTCGATTTGCCTATCCGATTCGGAAGCATGGTTAATAACACCAGGATTTAAAAAACTTCTCCGCACTCGTCTTTCCCAAATCGATCAATTCCTGTTTCTTTTCATCTGAAAGCTGGAATTCAGTAGTCAAGTTCCCTTCCGTCGGAACGAAAATGATATTTTTTTCATGTTTCCTCGAGATGTATCGGGAATCATGGGCATCCTTCATCGTTTCAAACAAAGCTTCAAACATCTGCAGGGCATTCTTAATGTTGTTTGTTGGCTGCTGGATTAAATTCTGGCTGAGCTTGACTCCCAATACTGGCCGGACTTTTTTCACATTATCCTTATCAAATAACCACATCGGGAAATTGCTTAAAACTCCCCCATCCACTACTATATTGGTTCCGACCCGGTCACGCAGTTTCACTGGCTCGAAAAAGAATGGGAGACTGCAGCTCATCCTGATTGCTCTTGCCACCGGGAAAGTCCGTGGATCAACACCATACTTCGGAAGATCATCTGGAAGAATCAGCAGCCTTCCGTTTGTGAGGTCTGACGCGATAATCCTTAATGCATCCGGGGCAAGGTCACCAAAAGTGCGCAGACCCCTGGCTGCAAGCTTTTCATCTATCCAGCACTCCAACTCATCGCCTTTATATAGTCCCAGACGCCAGTATACAAAAAGCCATTTTGTCAAGGCCGATGGGAAGAACGTTTTCCTTGAGTCGAGAAATTTTTTCAAGTCAAGATCATCCAAGATGCCTGCCATCTCAGTACTCGTATATCCAGCTGCAAGCAGGCCAGCAATCAAGGAACCCGCACTTGTCCCTGCGACCCTTTTAAAACGGAACCCTCGCTCTTCAATTGCGGCACAGGCACCAACCAATGCCAATCCTTTGATTCCTCCGCCGGAAAAAACGCCGTCAATATACATATGAGCCACTCCCGTCGATGTAATCCCATCTTTACATCTTTAAGCGCTTCATTTGTAAAATAGTACGGCGTACAAGTTAAAAAAATTTGTGATTATGTGAAATATTGAATCTCAGCTTCCGGAAAGAACGAATGGATATATCCCCGGATCGTTTCTTCAAGATCCTTTGCTTCATCCTTCTGGTAGACGTACTTACCGATGCCATAACGTCCCCATTTATATTTCCGCTTCTCTTCATCCATTTCTAGCTTGGACTTGGGATATCTTTTTTGAATCACATTTTTAGCGGGTTTGGTAAAACGGTGCTGGATAAGCTCGAAGCTTAAGCCAGTAAGGTCGATTCCTTCAAGGGAATGGCTCAGCCTCTTAAATAATTCATGATAGCCCTCCCTCCAGCCTTCATGGATATAAATTGGGGCAACAATGAAGCCAAGCGGATATCCGGCTTGGGCCACCTTTCTTGCAGCCTTCAGTCTTTCATCGAAGGATGATGTTCCAGGTTCGAAGTTTTTGATCACGTAACGGGCATTGACGCTGAAACGGAATCTTGTTTTACCATTATGCTTTGCATCGAGCAGGTGATCGACATGATGATACTTTGTTACAAACCTTAATTGTCCGTAATCCGACTCCCCGAAAAATTCGATTGTTTTCTTTAAAGCGTGGGTCAAATGGTCAATCCCGACGATATCCGATGTACAGGCGGCTTCAAATCTGGTGATTTCCGGCTTTCTTTCATCCATATATTTTTGTGCCTGGTCGAAAATTTCATCGAGATTCACGTAGGTACGGATATAAGGCTTGCTTCCAAGTGTTGTCTGCAGGTAGCAATAATGGCAATGTCCCATGCACCCTGTAGCAAGCGGGATGGCATATTCGGCAGACGGCTTTGAGGTATCGAATTTCAGAGTCTTCCTGACGCCTACAACAAGTGTCGATTTCGCATTCCGGTATTGCTGGAGTTCATTGTCACCAGGAATGCCGCGGACCTGGTTATGGGAAGTCGTCTCCCTGATTTCCAGGCCCATTTTCTCGAACTTTTCCTTCAGTTCTCGTCCTAGCGGGTAGTCTAAAGCCCTCGGTTCAATATAAACAAGCTGTGGTTCAAAAGCTTTCATAACTTATTTCCTCATTTCATTCCAAAAGTCAGTATTGTTAGTATGGACAGAAATGAAAAAAGAGGATGGAAAAAATATTTCCATCCTCCTTACGCTTTTATAAGCCACACTTAAGCTGTGCGTTACAGTTTGTGCAAGTATTGCAGCCGCCGATTTCTTTTACTTCACCTTTGCGGCAAACAGGGCATGTATTTCCGACTTCAGAGCCGATCGTTACGTTGGTAGAACGCAATTCATTGATCGTGTCGACAAGGACAACATGCTGCTTTTGTCTTTCTTTCTTGTCGATTTCCTCTTCCATCGTGTTTTCTTCCGCTTTTAGCGTCAGTACTTGCGAATCGCGGGAGCCGTCAACATAAACGGTACCGCCCTTCGCGCCCCCTTTATACAGGCGCTCATATACCTTTTCAACCTGCTCTACACTGTAGCCCTTTGGCGCGTTGACCGTCTTACTGATTGAGCTGTCAATCCAGCGCTGGATGACACATTGAACATCAGCATGTGCCTCAGGCGCCAATTCCATCGCTGAAACGAACCAGTTCGGCAGGTTCTCAGGATCAGCTTCCGGATTACGGTCAAGATATTCCTGAACGATATCAGCCTTCACTTCGATGAACTTGCCAAGACGACCGCTTCGGAAGTAAGAGAAGCTGAAGTATGGCTCCAATCCTGTTGAAACGCCAACCATTGTACCAGTGCTCACTTTTGTTACTCTCTATTCTATAATAGAGGGCGGGATTATCAGTACCCGCTCCATATGTCGCCATATGGGTCAGACTATATCATCAACCACATGATTTTTAGAGTGTCTTTTTCGGTGACATGGATATTCACAGAGTGTAACCAAATTAGATAATTGGTTCGCTTGTTTCCAGTCCCCATTAAAATCGCGGAAAAGCCTTATATGATGAACAGATAGTTCATGACCGTATTGTTCTTCTGTAATGCCACAATCTTGACAAGTATAATGATCTCGTTTTCTAGCTTTTCTTCGTTGACTTAACCAGTTCGGACCATAATAATTTTTCTCTCCACCCAACCAGGTTCCACTATTTTCACCTGCAAACATCTTACTTTCAGCATAAAATCGTCCCATACATATTACCGAACAAAAATTAAAGGTAGTAATTTCCGAAGGTTTTTTCTCGATTTCTTGTCCACAATTAGCACAATTTGTTTTAACCCTTCGTCGATAATCCTTCTTACCTCTAATTCCATTGGCTTTACCTAAACAGCTTTTGGAACAATATTTAGCTGAATTTTCCCGATTCTTTGGTACATTAAATGTTTTTTCGCAAATCGGACAGATAAGACTCACCTGTTTTTTTAAATGCTGGTTAATCTTATGTCCATTTTTGATTTGGAAAGATGTTTTACACTCACGATCACAAAAAGTACTCTTGTGTATATCACTTGGTTTTCTGAGCAATTCCTTCCCACAGTTATTGCAATAAACCCTTGTTTTACGTGAGAATTCTTTCCAAAATGCAGGTGGATTTTTTAGTTGGTATTGGGTTTTACATGAACGAGAACAATACTTTTTTCGGTCAAAATGACTAGGCTTAACAATAATGTCATTCCCACAATTTAAACACTGCTTTATCATCTTGAGCACCCCTTCTTATTATATCACACAACAAGAACAGGTGTTCGTTTGGTTGCTCGGCATGTAGTCGTTGAGGGGTCAGCCACGACTTCCCTGCGGATTGTCTGGTAGGTATTCTACCAACACTCCTGCATTTTTACCGGTTACATGGACTGGCTAAGTCCTGGTAGCAAGAGATACGCCAGAGTTTCCCGCATATAGCCAAGTTTACGCTACATTCTTACGAATATAGGGGGCAAGCAATTTACCCGTTGGAGCAACAGTCAGCAAGTGTGAGTTGCGAATCCCGTTTTCAAGGATCGACTCGCGAATATCTTCAGGCATTTTCTTCATGAAACCAGTGTTCGTGAATGCCTGGCGAAGTCTGTTTGTTTCTTCTTCTGTACCGCCTTGAAGGAATGGGAAGCTCCCTTTTTCCTTACCAAGTTCAACAGATGCGCGGTAAGCAGACGTCGCAATTGTTTCAAATACCTTGTCAACAAGCTGGTTTCCTTCTTCTGAACCGTATTCTGTTTCACAGTATATCAGAAGATCGTGTAGTCCCATCACTCCAAGACCGACACGGCGTTCACCCAATGCTTGCCTCTTGTTATCTTCAAGGAAGTATGGAGTCGCATCGATGACATTGTCCTGCATGCGCACTCCAACTTCTACAGTACGCTTCAATTTTTCAAAATTAACTGTCTTTGTATCCTTGTCCGCCATTTCTGCAAGGTTTACAGCAGCGAGGTTACAGACGGAATTTGGTGCGAGAGGCTGTTCCCCACATGGGTTTGTCGCTACAACCTTCTGTCCATAAGCCTGTGCGTTAGTCATGTCGTTGGCATTGTCGATGAAGAAGATGCCTGGTTCTGCTGAGTAAGTCGCACAGATATTGATCAGGTTCCATAATTCTTTCGCTTTAATTTTTCTATAAGTACGAACTTTATAACCCAGCTTTTCCCACTCGCGAACGTCGCCGATCTTATGCCATTCTTCGTTATAAACCTTCATTGTCTCAGTATCATAGCTCTCCACATCAGGGAAGCGAAGTTCATAATCAGCATCGTTTTCGACTGCGTCCATGAAATCCTTTGTCAGAGTGACCGAAATATTTGCACCAGTAAGGAATTCTGAGTTATGGACGGTATATGTTCCGCCTGTTGCAAGCTTTTCTTCAGCCGCTTTAATGATATCTGCGCTGAATCCACCGTATCCAGGAATGCTCTTATAGTTCACGATTCCCTGATACATTGCTTCTTCCTGCAAAGTCAGCGGTGTGAATTTTAATTTCTCTTTCGCCATTCTCTTGATTGATTCATCGTTTGTGTTTTCAATCAAAAAGCGTAGGATCCTTGGGTTTTGCATTTTTGAAATGATGAATTCTACAATGTCAGGATGCCAGTCAGAAAGCATGATCATCTGCGCGCCCCTTCTTGACCCGCCCTGCTCAACTAAATGCGTAAGCTTGGCAATGTCATCGAGCCATGAAACCGATCCGGATGATTTTCCGTTAACACCTTTGGCAAGTGTGTTGCGCGGTCTTAATGTCGAACCGTTTGTTCCAACTCCGCCGCCACGGCTCATTATTTCCATGACCTGTTTTCGGTGCTCGGAGATACCTTCGCGTGAATCTTTTACGAATGGCATGACATAACAGTTGAAGTAGGTAACATCTGTTTCCGCGCCTGCTCCGTAAAGAACACGGCCTGCCGGGATGAAGTTCATCGATACAAGCTCCTGATAGAACTTCTCAAACCATTCCTGGCGCTTTTCCTCTGTTTTTTCAACTGCTGCAAGCCCTGTCGCATTCCGTTTCGCAATTTGCTCGTAAAATACTTCGAGCGGCTTTTCAATCACGTCCAGTGAACGTTTGATCACCCCGGTCGAAGCTTCTTCAGGGTCATCGAGCACACCGCGGAATTCTTCATCTACAAGCACTTTAGCAGTTTTGTTCTCCCAATCAATATCTAGTATGAATCCAAGTCCACGGGCAGGAAACTTTGGGTCCTCTTTGATGGTGAGAACGATAAAATCACCATTTGATAGTGTAATTTTTTCAGTGTCTTTAAAAGTATAGCGGTCCAGCATGACTAATCGGGAGACGCCTTTGTGGGTAAGTTTCATGTCAGAGGTAATCGGGTGAACCTGCGGGAACAGCTTGATATCCTTGTTCAGGCTTTCTACATCCAGGCTCATTTTTTGTCCAATAGTTACAGACATTTCTACAACTCCTTCTACGGTTATATCTTTTCTCTAATGTCTTACTAGAAGTATGTAATTCTAGCTGCATTTTTGAATTACCCTTACGTTATCATATCGAAACATCAAAAATCAATATATAGTATATATTTTATTTTCGACAACACTATATATGGTGTTTAGGTCAAACGTTATAGATTTTGTCAAACATGAAAACTATTAAAAAAGAGAGGTATTCAGAGAGAAAAGTAGAATTTCTTCAGTAAATGATAAAAAACAACAAATTTCGAGGGTTGCACTTTTTATAAATCTTCAGATCCTAGAAAATACTGGATAAAAACAAAAAAAGCGGGAAATCCGCTTTTAAAATATTTTTATCGCTTAAAATTCCACTCATCGGATTCGTACTTATTTTTTGCCAGTGCATTTACATAATCCAGTTCTTCGTCACTTAAAGTATACGGCTCCAAAGTAATCCCCAAGCCGTCCTCAAAACCCTCTTTGAATGCTTCTTTCGCTTCTTCAAGGTTAATCTTGCGGCTGCTGATTTCATTGATTGCTACGGCTTTAGTCTTGAAGGCTCGCTGCATCCTTTCCTTGACCCTGTCATTCGGATACTTGAACAGACTGAATAGCTTATCCTCATCCAAATCAAGCAAAATGGAACCATGCTGGAGGATAACCCCTTTTTGCCGGGTCTGGGCACTGCCTGCCACTTTCCGGCCCTCAACTACAAGCTCATACCAGCTTGGAGCATCAAAACAAACTGCAGACCGTGGGTTTTTCAACGCTTCTTTATCAGCAGAGGTTTTTGGTACAGCAAAATAAGCTTCCAGACCTAACTTCTGGAACCCCTGTAAAATCCCTTCTGAAATCACCCTATATGCTTCTGTTACTGTCTTTGGCATTTCTGGGTGCTCTTCAGTAACGATCACGCTATATGTAAGTTCATGTTCATGAAGCACGCCGCGGCCGCCAGTAGGCCTCCTTACAAATCCAAGACCGTGCTGTTTCACAGCATCCATGTCAATTTCTCTTTCAATCTTTTGGAAATAGCCAACTGAAAGTGTCGCCGGGTTCCATCCATAAAAACGGACCACCGGAGGAATTTTTCCGGCACCATGCCATTCAAGCAAGGCCTCATCAAGCGCCATGTTAAAAGAAGGTGAACAGTCACCTGAATCAATAAATCCCCATACCTCTTTATTCATACTAAGTAACCCCATTTAAAATAGTTTTAAGCTAAGATTTTTTTAGTCTAACAAAATAAATTTCAAAAGCAAAGCAAGATGATTTAAAGAAATTTACGAATTTCCTTTGCTCTCTGCCATGAAGGCTTATATAATTATAAGTGGCTCAGCTAAGCTTGAAAGGAGAAATATGTTTTGGATACACTTATCTTTTTAATCGTCCTGACAGTTGCGGTAATTCTATACTCTGTGTTTATGTATTTCCGCCAGAAAAAAATTCTCAATACCCTGACAGAGGAAGAATTCAAAGCCGGTTATCGTAAGGCGCAATTGATTGATGTCCGTGAACCGAATGAATTCGCAGGTGGACACATTCTAGGCGCAAGAAATATCCCGCTTACCCAACTTAAAGCTCGCCTGAAGGAAATTAGGCCGGACAAGCCAGTTTACCTTTACTGCCAGAGCGGTTCCCGCAGCGGACGTGCTGCACAGCTGCTTTACAGAAAAGGCTACAAGGATCTGAATCATCTACAAGGCGGCTTCAAAAAATGGGGCGGCAAAGTCAAAGCTAAATAAGAAATCTTCCCATAAAATTACCCCCTCAGCAGGAATGCTGAGGGGGTTAGCTTTTTTACTTCAGGAGATAATCAAAATGAACGCTTGCCGGATCAAGCAGAATTCCTCCAGGTTTGGACAAAATAACGGATTCCCCTCTTCCTTTTGTCCAATGACACTCCAGGTTCGGACAAAATCACGACTTCTTCTCTTCATTTTGTCTGAAGCCAAACCAGGTTCGGACAATTTCTCAGCTTCTCCTCTTCATTTTGTCTGAAGCCACACCAAGTTCGAACAAATTCTCAGCTTCTCCTCTTCATTTTGTCTGAAGTCATACAAGGTTCGGACAAAATCACGACTTCTTCTCTTCCTTTTGTCCGAAGTCACACCAAGTTCGGACAAATTCTCAGCTTCTCCTCTTCATTTTGACCGAAGTCATACCAGGTTCGGACAAATTCTCAGCTTCTCCTCTTCATTTTGTCCGAAGTCATACCAGGTTCAGACAAATTCTCAGCTTCTCCTCTTCATTTTGTCCGAAGTCATACCAGGTTCGGACAATTTCTCAAATACCCATCTTAACTTTGTCTGAAGCCATACCAGGTTCGGACAAATTCTCAGCTTCTCCTCTTCACTTTGTCTGAAGCCACACCAAGTTCGGACAATATCTCGGCTTCTCCTCTTCACTTTGTCTGAAGTCACAACAGGTTCGGACAATATCTCGACTTCTCCTCTTCATTTTGTCTGAAGTCACACTAGGTTCAGACAAAACCCAAGCTTCTCCTCCTAATCTTGTCTGAAGCCACACCAGATTCGGACAATTATTCGGCTTCTCATCTTCATCTTGTTGAAGCCACACCAGATTCAGACAAACACACTGCTTCCACTCTTAGAAAATGTCAAGGTCATACATTGTTTTCAAATACAAAAACAAAGTCCTGCCATAAACAAATCTGGCAGGACTCTTATCATTCTATTCAGCTTTTTGGTAACGCAATACCGGCTTCCTTGCAGCTGTTGTTTCATCCAGACGGCCTATTACTGTAGAGTGTGGGGCTTCCTGGACGATTTCCGGATTCTCTTCTGCTTCTTTTGCAATCTGGATCATTGCGTCGATGAAGGCATCAAGAGTTTCCTTGGATTCTGTTTCTGTTGGCTCGATCATGATCGCTTCTTCTACATTCAATGGGAAGTAGATGGTTGGCGGATGATAGCCGAAATCTAGCAAGCGTTTTGCAATATCCAATGTGCGGACGCCAAGTTTCTTCTGGCGCTTGCCGCTGAGGACGAATTCGTGCTTGCAGTGTCGGTTGAATGGCAGATCATAGTACTCTGCAAGTCTTCTCATCATATAGTTCGCGTTCAGTACGGCATACTCCGTAACGGCTTTCAAGCCATCTGGACCCATTGTGCGGATATACGTGTATGCACGGACATTGATGCCGAAGTTTCCGTAGAAAGGCTTAACCCTTCCAATCGACTGCGGACGATCGTAATCGAATTTATAAACACCATCCTGCTTCGTCACGATTGGCTTAGGAAGGAATGGAATCAAATCTGCTTTTACACCGACTGGGCCTGAACCTGGTCCGCCGCCGCCGTGAGGGCCTGTGAATGTTTTGTGTAGGTTCAAGTGAACAACATCGAAGCCCATGTCGCCAGGGCGCGCCTTTGACATAACAGCATTCAGGTTCGCTCCATCATAATAAAGCTTTCCGCCTGCGCCGTGGACAATCTCTGCCATCTCAAGGATATTTTCTTCAAATAGACCAAGTGTGTTCGGGTTTGTCAGCATCAATGCAGCTGTATCTTCACCGACAACCTTCTTAAGGTCTTCTAAATCAACCAGACCGTTTTCATCTGATTTTACCGTAATTGTTTCAAAACCAGCTACTGTTGCTGAAGCTGGATTCGTTCCGTGCGCAGAGTCAGGAACGATTACTTTTGTACGGTTCTGATCTCCGTTCGCTTCATGATAGGCGCGGATCATCATCAAGCCCGTCCATTCACCGTGAGCACCTGCAGCCGGTTGAAGAGTCACCTCGTCCATTCCAGTGATTTCAATCAGATGTTCCTGCAGGTCGTACATTAATTCAAGAGCACCCTGGACAGAGCTTTCATCCTGCAATGGATGCAAATGCGCAAAACCGTTGAAGCGTGCCACATTTTCATTCATCTTAGGATTGTATTTCATTGTACAAGAACCAAGCGGATAGAATCCGGAGTCAACACCGTGGTTACGCTTGGATAATGCAGTGTAATGGCGCATGATATCAAGCTCGGAAGCTTCAGGAAGTTCTGGCTCTTCTTCACGCAGGAAACCTTCTGGCAAAAGCTCTGATAAATCTGTTTCCGGAACATCCATTTCCGGAAGGCTGTAGCCGACACGGCCTGGTGTGCTTAATTCAAAAATGAGTGGCTGATCTTCCTTATGCATTGATATCCCCCATTTCCTTTACAAACGTATCGATTTCTTCTTTTGTTCTTAACTCTGTTACCGCAACAAGCATATGGTTGTCGAGATTGGAATCATCACGTCCAAGGTCATAACCGCCGATAATGCCCTTTTCAAGCAGCTTTTGGTTCACTTCTTTTACTGGTTTATTCAGCTTGACAACGAACTCGTTGAAGATTGGTCCTTCGAACGCTATTTCAAAGCCATTTTCTTTAAATGCTTTTTTCGCATAATGTGCCTTTTGGATGTTGGCAACAGCCATTTCACGAACACCTTTTTTACCTAGAGCAGTCATCGCCACTGAGGCAGCTAGCGCATTCAAGGCCTGGTTCGAACAAATATTTGAGGTCGCTTTATCACGGCGGATATGCTGTTCCCTCGCCTGAAGTGTCAATACGAATCCACGGCGTCCCTGATCATCCTTCGTCTGTCCGACTAGTCTGCCCGGAACCTTTCTCATGAGCTTTCCAGAAACAGCGAAGTATCCGCAGTGAGGACCGCCGAATGCTGTCGGAATTCCGAATGGCTGTGCATCTCCGGCAACGATATCAGCACCGAACTTACCAGGAGGCGTCAATGCACCTAATGCAAGAGGATTGCTGGATACGACGAATAATGATTTATTTTCATGAACGATTGCTTCGATTTCCTTCATTGATTCGATGCCGCCAAAGAAGTTTGGATACTGGACGATGACAGCTGCTACTTCTTCACTTGCCATATCCTTCAGTGCTTCAAGGTCAGTGACGCCATCATTATGCGGTACTTCGACAACATCGATGTACTGGCCCTTAGCATAACTCCTGACTACGTCCTTGTATTCAGGATGGACAGCACTAGAAATCAATACTTTCTTTCTTTTCGTATGGCCCGCGCTAAGCATTGCAGCTTCAGCCAATGCTGTGCCGCCGTCATACATAGAGGAGTTCGCAACTTCCATTCCAGTCAATTCACAGATCATCGTCTGGAATTCAAAGATCGCCTGAAGCTCACCCTGAGAGATTTCCGGCTGGTATGGCGTATACGCAGTGTAAAACTCAGAACGTGAAAGGACATGGTCAACAATCACCGGAATGTAATGGTCGTAGACACCTGCGCCAATAAATGAAGAATTCATTTTCAAATCGGCATTTTTCGCAGCCATCTGTGCCAGCTCTTTCATCAGTGCTGTTTCTGACTTGGCTGGCTTGATGTTGTATTCTCCGGCAAAACGGACTTTTTCAGGAATATCGCTGAACAATTCGTCAATCGATGAAACGCCGATGCTTTCCAACATTGCGTTTTTATCACTTTCAGTCAGCGGTAAATAGCGATGCTTCATAACTTTTTCCCCTCTCCGGCTTTTACTTTTTATCTCTTTTATAAAAAGGTGTAGCTGAAACAGCAGCTTTTAAACGCTTGCCGCGGATTTCAACTTCCACTTCATTGCCTAACTCAGTTTCTTTTGTATCAATCAGTGCAAGCCCAATGTTCTTCTTGAGCGTCGGGGATTGCGTGCCTGTAGTGACTTCGCCAATCTGAGTATCCCCTTTGTAAACTGGATACCCATGGCGAGGAATCCCGCGGTCGATCATTTCAATGCCGACAAGCTTTCTAGGAAGTCCATTTTCTTTTTGTTGCTTAAGCGCTTCTTTTCCAATAAAATCAGCATCTTTATTCAGCTTAACTGCGAAACCAATCCCAGCTTCAAGCGGGCTGATTTCTGATGAAAGCTCTTGGCCGTATAATGCCAGATTGGCTTCAAATCGTAATGTATCCCTGGCACCAAGGCCGCATGGGATGACTCCCTCTTCTTTTCCTGCTTCAAGGATTTCCTTCCAGAGGCTTACAGCATCCCCGGCATCGCAATAGATTTCAAATCCATCTTCCCCTGTATATCCAGTTCGTGAAACAAGCGCTTTCTTGCCGTTCAGATCTACTTCCTCGCTGAACTTGAAGAAACCGATTGTGCTTAGGTCATGATTTTTTGCAAGCTTTTGCAGGACTCCTTCACCAAGCGGGCCTTGTAACGCAAGCTGCGCCATGCCTTCAGACAAATTCTCGATTTGCACATTCCCTTCAAGGTGGTCATTCATCCAATCGAAATCTTTTTCTATATTGGATGCATTGACTACAAGCAGATAATGCTCATCTTCAAGTTTATAAACCAATAAATCATCAACAGTGCCACCTGTCTCATAACACATCGCTGTGTATTGGGCTCCGCCGTTTTTGAGTTTTGAAACATCATTCGTCATCATCTTTTGTAAATAGTCCAGACTATCGGGGCCTTTTACCTCGATTTCTCCCATATGAGAAACATCGAATAGACCAGCTTTTGTCCTAACTGCTTCGTGCTCTTCCTTGATGCTCGAAAACTGGACAGGAAGTTCCCAGCCTCCAAAATCAACCGTCTTTCCACCGTATTCCTTATACACATTAAATAGCGGTGTCCGTTTTAATTCAGTCATTATGTATCCCCCTTCGTCCTATAGCTAAAAAATCAGTTTGTGAACGTTTTTAGTTGAGGCAATTGCCATTGGAGCCATAAAAAAGGACAGAGCACCCCCTCTGATTCTGAGAAGGTCTCTGTCCTTTCACCTGAAAGTTTACCTGTAAAGGCTTTCCCCTTTGGTGGCTCCCACTAAAAAAGCGCTCTCCAGAGATGCGTCAAACAAGAGTTCTTTTGCCTGAGAGATTCACAAAGTCTGCTTGCTCCTTCGGCGCTACTAAAGTAGTCTCTCCCCTTGTTGTCATCCGCATTTATATTATTTTCACAATTGGGCATGCTAGACGTTATTACACATGTCTGCAAACTGACTATTTAAGACTATAAAATGACAAATTTCAAAACATTCAAAAGCTAACTTCATCCTACCATTAGAGAGCTAATTTCGGCAATATATTTATACTTAAAAAGAGGTGGATAAAATGACTCTGGAAATTAACTTTGATTCTTCCTGGCAGGACGAAATGGCTGCGAGAATTGAGAATGACGGGCCATGGGGAAATTGGGAGCTATACAAACTAGCCGTGGAGATAGAAAAACATACCATCATCCCTGAATTCGAGGGACTTCAGGCACCGTCTCATCTACCGGAACTCACTCCCCTTCCGCATCAGCTGGAGGTAGCGAAGCAGGTCGTTGAAAACATGAACGGAAAAGCCATACTTGCCGATGAGGTCGGTCTTGGAAAAACGATCGAAGCTGGATTGATTTTGAAAGAATACATGATCAGAGGGCTAGTCAAAAAAGTATTGATTCTTGTTCCTGCTTCCCTTGTTTCGCAATGGGCCATGGAGCTGAATACTAAGTTCCATATTCCTGCAATAGCCCAAAAGAAAAGTTACGTATGGGAGCAGTGTGATGTTGTCGTATCTTCAATCGACACAGCTAAACGTGCGCCGCACCGAGATATCATCAATAATTTAAATTATGACCTTATCATTATTGATGAAGCTCATAAGCTTAAAAATAATAAAACAAAAAACTATGAATTTGTCCAAAATCTCAAGAAAAGGTTTTGCCTGCTTCTGACTGCCACACCAATTCAAAACCGTATTGAAGAAATTTTCAATCTCGTTTCTCTATTAAAACCTGGACATTTAGGCAGTGAAACGGCATTTTTTGATAAATATAAAAAGGACGCCAGGTCAGTAAATGATGACGAACACCTCAGGGAACTGGTCAATAAAGTGATGATTCGCAACAGGCGGGCTGATACCGGAATCGAATGGACCAAGCGGCATGTCGAAACCATTCCTATACAGTTCTCGGAACAAGAACGGGCACTTTACGATTCGATTCAATCATTAAGAGGTGCTGAAAGCGGACTAAACTCAAGCCAATTCTCATTAATGACGCTTCAGCGGGAAGCATGCAGCAGCAGGGAAGCTGTATTCTACACACTCAGGAACATGCTTCAAAGACAGGAGAATCCATCGGTCGGCTTCCAAAACACCATCGCACAGCTGATCAAACGTGTAGAGGCCGTAACAAAGAATTCCAAGGCTGAAAAAGCGCTGGAATTAATCCAGGAGATTGATGACAAGGTCATTATTTTTACCGAGTACAGGGCCACACAACTGTACCTTCAATGGTTCCTTAAGCAAAATGGCATCACATCAGTGCCCTTCCGAGGAGGATTCAAACGCGGCAAGAAGGATTGGATGAGGGAGCTCTTCCAGAAGAATGTCCAAGTCCTGATCGCAACGGAAGCTGGCGGTGAAGGAATCAACCTGCAATTCTGCAGCCATATCATCAACTTCGATCTTCCGTGGAATCCGATGAGACTTGAGCAGAGGATCGGAAGGATTCACCGCCTTGGACAGGAGAAGGATGTAAAAATATATAATTTCGCAACAAAAGATACAGTCGAAGAACATGTACTGAAACTTCTATACGAAAAGATCAACTTGTTTGAGAAAGTCATCGGAGAACTGGATGATATCCTGACTAAATTGGAGTTTGGCAATATTGAAGATCATCTAACCGATATTTTTGGAAAGTCGGCTTCTGATGGTGAGATTAGGATCAAGATGGAAAATCTGACTTCGATGATTCAGTTCGCAGAGGAAATGAAGGAGGGAAATCAGCGTGCAGCAACAGGAAATCCATAATTTTCTCGAAAGATATTTTACCGCGAATAACTGTGACTTGGTTGAAAATAACAAGGGTTATATGACAGTTCAGCTGACGGTGGATCTTGACAAGGAGTTGATGAACCGACCATTTTATTGGCATTATCTTGAGAAGACTGGCGGCGTCCCCAACCCAATGAAGCTGACCTTCATAACCAATAAACAGCAGGCGCCGGACGATATGAAAGGTGAGGTAATCCACTTTGGATCACCGCGTCTTCATCAAATTTTTGCATCGACCAAAAACCTTGCCGGTTATATCCGGTTATACCAAAATAACCAATTTCCAGTCCAGACACCACTTATCCCCTGGATTGGTCTGAATATGAAAATATCCTATCAGTGTGATAGAAAGCGTGATGTTTTCCATTCTATCGGACTGCAGCTGATCAATGGCAGGATGGTAGAAGAATTCCATGACAAATTACTGAAGCTGCCGCTTAGTTCAAAAATACCGGACTACGCCTATACACTCTCTCCACTAATCAAGCCAAAAAGCGGCGTAAACAGAATCCAGTCATTTTTGAATGCCAGGGTCGAGCAAGAGGATCATACGTGGGCGGAAGAGGCAAGAAAACGCTGGCAGAAGGATCTGGAATTGCTCCATCACTTCTATGAAAATGAAGAAGAAGCGTCTGACAGCTATAAAACGGAAAAAGCTGCATTACAGGAACAATATGAACCCAAGATCAATATCGAAATTGTCAATGGGGGATTATTTTATTTAACAGATCGTGCTTTGTGATGACAAGTCCCTAAAAAAACAAACCCGGCTATAGTTTAAGCCGGGTTTTCCAGTTAGTTCTTTTTCTTTTTGATGCTCGACATCAGCATGAATGGCAGGATGCCAAACCACCTGAACATAAAGGTAGCTTCTGCTTCTTTTTTTGCCTGCTTCATCTTCTGGCGTTCTTCTTTCGGTTGGTCAATATATTTTACAACAGTCTGGGTAAGATATTTCACATAATCATTGGTTTTCATAGTTACACCATCCTCCGTACGTTATCAAGTATAACCAGGAGTTAGTTTTTCATACGCTGGATAATTTCATCGACAATCATAGAAACAGTTTTCTCGGAAGTATCAATCTCAATATTTGCCGTTTCTTGATATAAAGGAAGCCTGCTACTGTACAGTCTTTCCGCAGCTTCCATATTATTATTGCTTAATAAAGGCCTGGTGTCGTCACCCTTGAGCCTGCCCATAATAGCGCTGAAATCTGCATGCAGGAGAACAACATTCTTTTTTCCTTTTAAAAATTCCCTGTTCTTTTCCGACCCAATAATTCCGCCCCCAGTGGCGACAATGGCATCTGCGTTCGGCATTGAATATAAAACCTCTGACTCCATGCCACGAAATTCCTCTTCGCCTTTATTAGAGAAGATTTCATTGATTGTCATTCCGGCCTTTTTGACAATTTCCAAATCTGTGTCGTAAACATCCACTTGCAATTTTTTGGCCAATTCCTGTGATACAGTAGTTTTCCCCGATCCCATGAACCCAATCAGATAGATTGCTTCCATATCTCTTTATCACCTATCATTTCTTTTCTCTCCATCTTATCATTGCCCCAGTATTCTTGTCATATTGCGCGATACCCAGAGCTTTCTCCCCGCCTTCGAGTTTAAGATTAAAAATAACCTCTTCCACGCTGCTTGAAACATCCTGCTTTTGAAAGCTAACATCTCCTAACTTATACTCCAATGTACCTGAAGCAGGTAAAGAGCCTTCGCTCCTCATGTTCTCCGTCTGTTTGACCGAGCATAGCATATAATATTCTTGCAGCCGGATCGCTTCTGTTTCTTTCGCGAACTTTTTGCCAGCGACATAATTCTCCGTCAATATCAATAAAGAAAATGACATCAACAGCAAAAAAATCATCGTTAGTGGATAAACAAAACCTTTTTGATTTATGGTTCCACACCCCCAGCTGGATAAAGTCGATGAACCCTTACCGAATAATCCGTTCCTTCCAAATCCTTTGCTTTTATCTCTACTCCATCAGCTATTTTGCCAAAACTGAAGCTTGAAATGTTTTGGATCAAGATTTCATGTCCCTGGTAGTTCACCCTCCTGCGCATACTGTTAGCATATTTTTCATAAAGAATAATTTGCTCATCAACCTTTAGCAGAAGCTTATCTGGCTGGACAGTCATTTGCTGCGCTGATCGGATTTCTCTTTTCACCTGGCTGCCGAAGATCTCCCACTCCATTTTCCTCTCCATCCTCTCTGTAACTCGATGATCAAGGATTATTTTCATCCCTAAAGGCAGCATCGAGGCAATCAACAAAAATAGAAGGACAGATAAAAGCATCTCAGCCATCGTAAAGCCTCGTTCACTCTGAAGGTGCACATTTTTTTTGCTGCTGATTAGCATGATCAACATATAGTACGCAAACCTCCCACGAGGTATCTCCCTTATTTTTAGTGACCTTGATATCATAGCGGTCGCCATTCTGAATGATATACTCTCTACCCGAATATGTTCCTTCAATTTTCAAATACATCAGTTCGTCATATATTAGATGGCTGGCTGTAACACTTTTTTCGGACTCTATTGTCTGATTGACAACTAGTATGGCAATCGGCAGCAAAATCGCAGTACCCATGAAAAAAGCGGCAAGTGACAACAGCATCTCACTCAGAAAAAAACCATCATTCTTCCAAAACATAAAATCTGCCCTTTCCAATCTGAAACATCATCTTATATTTTCTCGAACCTGCAATGATGTAAATAGACCCAAAGCTATCGATATTCCCATCCGGCTTATATTGGAACATCAATTTCATCGTTCCTTTTTCCACTATAATGTCAGATGAGTAATGTCTTTTGGCCAAGTATGGCGCAGTATAATCCATTCCGCGGATATAGTAGTAATTATTTTCCGGCATGATATGAACGGTAATGGTCTCTTGATGGGAAATTGCGTATTGCTGGCCGTAGAGAAGATCGGCCTTTAATTGAGAAAAGAACATCTCCTTTTCGAGCAAGTCCTTCTGGGGTGAAAACAGGAACGCAGATATAAGGGAGAGCATCAAGAAGGCTGAAAGCACGATCAGCATTTCGACCATAGTAAACCCGCCAGATGCTTTATTGGTTGGTTGCATTGAACTCTGTTTCTGTGAGAACAGCACCTTCAGTGGTTATTACAAGTTCAGTTTTACCGTCTGGACATTTGGAGCCGGTGTTTTTCAGGTATTTGTCCGTTTGAAGCTGATCAAAGGTAGGAATTACATTTTTGTCAATTTTGTACGCCTGTACCTGTGCCTCAACCATTTTAATATAGCCCTCGCAGCCCTTTGAATTGATTTTTGAACTATGTGTAGCGATATTCGGAACTGTAATAATAAGCAGAACAGAAATCACGAGCAAAACAATCATCATTTCTATCAAAGTGAATCCTTTTTGGTTTTTCATCATGCATTCTCCTTTATTTTTCCGCATCAAAAAATGCTTAAATACCTTTCATCATCTGGAACATTGGCAGCAGTATGGCGAGGTACAATGAAACGACGAGCAAGCCAATAAAGCTATACAAAATCGGCTGCACGGTCTTCATCGCTTTTTCCGATTTTTCTTCAAGTTCTTTCAGGCAATGCCTGCTATAGAAATAAAGTTCCTGGTCAAGCTTCCCGTTCTCCTGCCCATGTTTAATAATCCTTTGCAGCTCTGCCTCAAAAAACTGATACTCTCCAACTGCTTTGTCAAAATCCTGGCCAGCAGCCAGTTTTGAAATCATATCCTTCCCTATTTCCCTTGCAAATGGTTCATGCACGTTTTGCTCAAACACCTTCAATGCCGCAAGCACGGAAAGTCCGCCAGAAAACAAATAGCTTAACTGGACAGAGAAATAGTGTGAGTAAAGAAGCCTGACAAATTTTCCGGCAATCGGCAGCCTGACAAGCATCAATTTTTGTTTCATTGGATGGATGTTTTTAAAGCTCGAGAAGTAGTATAAAACAAGCAATGTGAGGAGGCTGAGAAGAATATAGAGCAAGTTTGGGAGAAAAGAGGCGGTTGCCCCTATTGTTTTCATAAAGATGTTCGGAGCAAGGTTCATGTCTAAAAAGAGTGAGTTGAATTTCGGAAGCAAGATTCTGTTGACGAAAAAGAATAGGCTGAATGTAAGCATCAAAAGCAGTAATGGATAAGCTGCAAGCCTTTTTAATCTCTGGTAATCTGCGTCTCGCTTAATGACCATATCACTGCCTTCAGTCAGGGTGCGGGCCAGTCCCCCATGCTGTTCAGCAAAATAAACATAGCTGACAAGATCCCTTTTAAAATTCAATTCTGCCAGAATCAAATAAAGAGGAAATCCTTCGCGCAGCTTTTCTAGGCTTTTCCGAACCTCAGCTTTTCTCTTCTTTTCCAAATAAAAAGTCATTGATTCAATCGCTTCAGCCAGTGAATAACCGCGCGACAGCAATTCGCCCGTCCGTTTGAGAAACCTGGCCTGTTCAGCGACAGGCCATTTACTCTCCATCATTGAGAACCCACCTCTGGTATTCGGACTCCTTGATGAACCCCAGAGCGATTCCTTTCCGGATCGCATCTTTGAGCGTCTTGTAATGATAGCTTTGGCTCTCCCCCTTTGCTTCCTTCAGTACAGCAGATAAATCCTTCCCCGTTAGGATTTCGAAGACATTTCCTCTTTTTCCGCTGCCCGATGAATAGCAAAATGGCGAACAAGTTCCTTCACAGTAAGGACAAGTCAATTCAACGAGCCTCTGTGCCGTCACTGCAATCAATGTCTGTTCAATTTCAAGCCAATTGATTCCGAATTCAATAAGCCTGTAAATCGCTCCTCTCGCATCCCTTGTATGCATCGTCGTCAGTACGAGATGCCCTGTAAGCGAGGCCCTAATAGCCGTTTCCGCGGTCTCTTTATCCCGAATTTCCCCAACCATGATAATATCCGGGTCGTGCCTGAGTATGGCCTTCAAGCCTGCAGAATATGAAATGCCAGCCCGTTCATTGACCTGGACCTGGAGAACTGTATCACTCGGTTTTTCAATCGGATCTTCAAGTGTAATGACATTGCGATTGACTATATCCGAAGTTTCGGAAAGCATGGAATACAAGGTAGTCGTCTTTCCACTGCCGGTGGGGCCAGTAAAAATGATTAAACCATGTGCGTGTTTTAAAAGGGAAATCAGTTTTTTCGATGTGGATGGAAATAAAGAAATTTGGAAAGAAGGAGATTGATTTTGTTCGGGAAGGAGTCGTATGACCATGCTTTCGCTCTGGTAGGCTGGAAGCGTGGAAATCCTTAAGCCGATCTTCATTTCTTGGAATTGATACGTGAAAGCACCGCTTTGAGGACGTCTTTTTTCACCAATATCCATTGAAGCTGTGAATTTGAAGTGGGAAATGAGGCGCTCACAATCAGCCTGTTCAAGTGTGTACCGGGGGAGTAGCTGATTGCCTAGTCTGAACTTAATCAGTGTGTCTTTCTCGCGAGGGATAATATGTACATCCGACGCGCCACTTCTTAAAGCATCTTTCAGGACATTGTCCGCTAGCTGTTCAATTGATTTGACAATAATCATGCACCACCTTTTTGGGTTATAGAAAGGAATTCGCCACACCCCCTTCCCTTCCTGCAAAAAATTGATCAAAAATATGTATAAATAGTGACAGTTCTATTCATAATAACTACCGTAACGTCAACGAGTCATTTTTTTGGGCTATAGCCAAGCGGTAAGGCAACGGACTTTGACTCCGTCATGCGTTGGTTCGAATCCAGCTAGCCCAGTCCCTAAAAAAACGGAAGCAAAGCGCTTCCGTTTTTTTATTTAGCAATTTTTTTTAATGCATCAGGGTTAAAACCGACTATAAGCTTTTTCCCATCTGTCAAGATTGGGCGTCTAAGCAGCTTCGGCTCCTCAATGACAAGTTTGATTACCTCTGAAAGTGGCAGGTCTTCCATGTCCATATTTAGATTTTTATAAGTTTCTCCTCTTGTGGCAAGCAGTTCATCCAAGCCTTCAGTCGTCAGTGATAAAATTTCCATTAATTCTTTTTTCGATGGAGTATCTTTGAACATATGACGTTCTTTGAATTTCACGCTGTTAGAGACCAGCCACTTTTTTGTTTTACGGCATGAAGTACAGCTTGGGTATGAATAAAACGTCAGCTCTTCCATTAAGTTAACCCTCCTGGCGAACAAAATTATCTTATATACACATTGTATAACTTTTGTATAACATTTGTATAGTATTTTGTCATCATTTCGCCATTTAGTTGTGAACATTTTCTAAACATATAGTGTAAACAGTGTAAACCTTATTTTCCTCTGTATTATAATGAAGGCAAATTAGTGGTCTGAGGTGAACTAAGGTGGAGCAAACATTAAAAATCACAAGTGTTTTGTCTGATCCAACGCGTTATTATATTTATCAATACATCACAAAAAGGCATAAGGATGTAACTGTCCAGGAAATCGCTGATAATTTCGATATTCATCCAAATGTAGCAAGATTGCATTTATCAAAACTGGAAGATGTCAACATGCTGATATCCGAAACGAAAAAGACTGGCAAGGGCGGCCGCCCAAGCAGACTTTACCGTCTATCAGATGAAGTGATCCAGCTTCACTTCCCTTTCCGTGATTATCAGCTATTGTCCAAAATCGCAATGACCACCATGATGTCGCTTGGAGAAGCCGGAAAAAAGGCATTGTACATGACAGGTAAACGTTTTGGTGAAGAGCTGATGGATCAGGAACTAGCACGCCATCCGCAATTGTCGGCTGAAATGACGTTTGAACATAAGTTGAATTCAATAAAAAATGCGGCTACTCTTGCTGGTTTTTATCCTGAATTCGAACCTAACAGTGAAAAGACTAAAATTTACTTTCAGATCTTTAACTGTCCATTCAAGGAAGTGGCAATGGATCATACAGAAACAGTCTGCAATATGCACTATGAATTTTTGCGCGGAATGTTCGAATCCCTCTTTGGCGAGATTGAATTGATCGAAAAAGAGAATATGTTCACAGGCTGTGACTCTTGTTCATATCAAGCAGTTATTGCACAATAATCAATCCTTGTTTACTTTTCACTCCACTTTACTTTATAATATGATAGTGATGGACTTGTAGGGTAAAGGAGGGATATCTTTGGATCGTATGTACAGAGTTTTAGGATTCTGGACGGGAATCTTTGCTGTCATGTTTTTCTTGGGTGACATGTATACGACGTCCTTGATTTTCTTTGGTCAAACTGGATTTTTCTTGTTATTAAGCTACTTGAAACTGTCTGAGCGTATGTACATATACGTCTTCGGCGCATACTTAACAATTTTCTTTGCTGGATTTACTTACTGGTCAACATTTATGATGCCATTAGGTGGAACTGGACATTGATCAATTGTTTAGTTCAAATAAAAAAAGCGATGGATTTCCATCGCTTTTTTTATTTACTTTCGGATATATTAAAATAGCTTCCCATCTAGGCCGCCCATTCCCTTAGCCTGTACGATAACATGAAATGACTGGCTGATCCCTCCTGGCAAGATCAGGCTCCGAATTGCACGATTGCGCTTGCTTGCTTCAGAAAAAGGATTAGGATCATTGTGCTCCGCAAGCTCTTCTAATATCCCAGCAGCCATCAAGAATTCATCCTGCCTCATTTTTTGCAGAAAACTCAGGCCGTATTTTTCACCAATGAATTTTAGTGCATCAAAATGCACATGGCTTGTAAGGTCCATTTCACCTGGATATTGCAAAACATCATGATGCATCTGGTGCTGGTAATATCCTCTCAAGCTTCCGCGCCTGCGCGCTGGGTGCTTCCATTCTTCTTTCGTATAACCGTAATCTACACTCAACATGATTCCCTTTGCCATATTCTCTGAAATCGATTTAATGAAAGGTTCATACGAAAGCGGTATCTCAATCCTTTGCCCTTCAGCCAATTCTATTCCCTGGTCTTTTATGAAAGCTTTAATTTTTTCATTCACTACCGGAATCATGACCTCTTCAAGTTGTCCATTTTCATATCTTACAAAAACTTCGTTGACTACACTCTCACACTTTTCGATGACATGGACCGGGAAAGCATCAAATAATTCATTAGAAAAAACCAGACCTTGCTTCATGCCAGTGTTTTCAAATGCATCTCCATAAAGGATGTCCACATCCAAGCCATTCAACTCTGCTGTTTGAAGCTTTCGATGATAAGGACTCGCTTCCACAATCCAATAGCAAAGCGTTTCCTCATTCACCTCATTCCAGCCTTGAATGAATGCCCTGGCAAATCGCCCATTGCCAGCACCTATTTCACAAACAGATGGCGGTAAGCAAAGGGCTTTGGCATTTTTCGCATACCACTTTCCTATCAATTTGCCAAACACATCAGCTACATTGCTGGATGTATAAAAGTCGCCTTCTTTGCCTATTTTCTTGCGTTCCTTTATGTAATAGCCTGCCTCAGGATGATAAAGTGCAAGCTCCATATACTCAGCATAAGAGATCATTTTTTCTGGAGAGGCTTCAATATACTGTTTAATTATTTCTTTCATATTAACTCCTTGAAAAAAGTTTTCACTATTGACATAGTGTTTTCGATATTATATTGTTTTAGTAGTAGCTTAACTATATCCCCTCCCATGATATGAATAGAACATCCCCCAGGAAAGCCCTTCTCTTTGAGAAGGGCTTTTCTAGTATTCTTTTTCATGCTGCGATCTTTAAAATCCGTTTAAAAACGGATTGGAATCCATTTCAAAACCAATCGTAGTCGCCGGGCCGTGTCCAGATAGCACCTCTGTTTGTTCTGGAAGTACCAGGAGCTTATCATGAATGCTTCTGATTAATTGATTATGGTTTCCACCCGGCAAATCTGTCCTTCCGATGCTTCCATTAAAAAGGGCATCACCTGCCAGTACAAATTCTCCTTCTGGAAAATACATTGAGATACTTCCTGGAGAATGCCCTGGCGTTTCATACACTTCGAACTTAAAACTGCCAATTGACATGGTACCCTCATCTTTAATCAAGTAGTCAGCAGGTCGGGCTTTTATCGGCTCGTTCAACATGAAATGCCTGGAACCATTCAGGGCAGGATCTGGTAACCAGTCTTTCTCGTTTTCATGGATATAGACTTTGATACCATACTTATCCCTTATACGATCCACCGCACCAATATGATCGAAATGAGCGTGTGTCAGAACAATTGCTTCCGGCTTTAATTCCAGCTGTTCAATCACTGTTGCCAGCTTTTTCGGATTATCTCCTGGATCCACAATCAGACATGAGTGGTTTTCATCGTAAACAATATAGCAATTTGTTTGTAAAGGACCTAAGGGAATCTGTTTCCATTTCATTAAAATAGCCTCCAGCTTCTAGTGGTATTATTAATATATTTATTTTACACTATTGTCAGGCAAGTTTTCAGGGGTTGCGATTGAAAAAGCTTGTAGCCATCTTCTGAACAAACGGGGTTGAAACTAAATTCGCACATTCATAATGGTTAGGTGTTCTCCAATAAAACACTAAGGAGACGATAAAATGCAAATTTTCTTTGCTATTGAGGCCGACCCTATAATCAAGGAACTGCCTGAATTTGAACAGTTACTTCTGTCAGAAGCCCCTCCGCAACTTGTTCATGGAAATATCTATATTTATGTACAGCAACAAATGGCGGAAGCAGCCTTAGCATTGATGACAGAAGCTGATCTTCATGAAGATACACATCAACTGATAAAAGTGGAAGGATCTGCCGGAGCGGATTTTTATGATTACGGATTTCACACTGGTACTGATACTTATTTATATACTAACGATCTTTCAGCCTTCAGGATTACAGATGGAAGTACTATCCAGATTAAGATGGCTCTTATTCAGTTGGAGGAACATCTCGTGTATACTTCTTCGGAAGGTATTTATTTTACCATCAACCATTATACTGACCTGATATTGGGTATAGTAAAGGCATATGAGGTGAAAGTTGAGTTTTTAGACCTCGACAAATGGTGTAAAAAAATATAAAATATAAAACGAGTGTATGCTTGTCATTACATAACAGGCTGCCGCCTAATTTCAATCAACTTGTTCAACAAACAGGCTTATGTCTGCCTAATTATGAAGGGGGCTTTTATCATGGGATTGGCAATTATCTTGGCTTTAGTCACACTGCTTGCCGGTTATGCAACTTTCTCAGCGCTTAAAAACAAAAACATTCTTGGAATCGTCTTTGGTGGAGGAACTTTCTTGGTTATTGGCTGGTTCACAGTCATGACGGTCCTTCACAACGGCTTCCCAGTAGCGCACTAATTTTATGACACATGAAAAGACCACCTATAGCAGGTGGTCTTTTCATTTACTGCTTATTCCAATTTTTCATTTACTGCTTTTTCAACAATTCGTTTACTCTTTCCACCTTATCCTGCATCCTTCTTTTCACATCACGCCTGTCATCTATCCTGATATTTGTGGCCACACGCTGGATTCCTGCATTGAAGGGTGCTTCATGAATCGCCTGGATCACCTCAAACAACACCGGCAGCTCACCTTCAATCAAAGTATTCATCGGCGTAAGCTGATATTGAATTTCCCCTTTTTCCTCATATTGCTTAAGTATCTTTTGGATATCTGCTACATAAGAACTCACACTCGGTGTTTCCGTTCCGATTGGTATAACTGTTACATCGACGATTGCCATCATAATCTCTCCTTGCAAATTCAATTAATAAACGAGGTCAAACATCTCGTTTGTCTCAATATTCAAGACTTTTTCGAGCTGGAACCCATACAGGCATATCTTTCCCGAAGGTGAACAGGAGAGTGGTTCGTTAGCCAGCTCGCTAAGCACCACTTCTTCTTTTTGGGATTCTAAGTGATAACGCATCAAGTTATATCCGCCCTCATATAGATCGGCATCTCCCATACTGTTTGCCTTCAGATAGATAAAACCATTTCCATTTCCCATTAAATCATAAAATGGAACGACCCATCCAGAAAAAGAGGTTAGCAAAGGTGCTGTGAAACTGGCCACCTGTCTGTCCCCACTCCTGAAAAATGAATACAATCCCAAACCTGGATTTTCTTCATCATCCACTTTGACAGTCATTAAATACGGCCCTAAAGAATCGAACTGATAAATATCCTCAAACAAAGTTTCCGTCTTGCTTTCATTAAGTGATAAGGAATTTAGTGGTGCTGTTAGCTCCATCCCTTCTTCGTCCCATTCCTGATAAACAAGTTCATCCTCGGAAATCCACCTGACAAAAGGTTCTGGAAGATTAATCTCATCTAGCTTATTGTTCCTCAAATCCAGCAAATAACTGTTGAAGTCCCATTCTTCTGTAAAAGCAGATATCATAATCAAATTTTCATCGAACGGATTCCATTCAAATGTTATTTCATATGATTGAATGCTTGTAGAGTACAATTCTTCACCTGACAAATCGATGATCGTCAAAAGGCCTTCTTCTGATGCAGAGCTATGGATGAGAACCTTTTTCCTATCTGGACTTGGTACCGCTGTGATGATTGGCTCATCACTTCTATAAAGCAATGCTCCCTTTCCTGTCCCGAGGTTGTAGGAATACAGTAAAGAAGTTTGTTCTCCTTTATTTGAAACATAGAGGATTTCTGAACCACTCAGCCACCCTGCTGATTTATAG
Organism: Mesobacillus sp. S13; assembly: GCF_020422885.1. Classification (NCBI taxonomy): domain Bacteria; kingdom Bacillati; phylum Bacillota; class Bacilli; order Caryophanales; family Bacillaceae; genus Mesobacillus; species Mesobacillus sp. S13. Next base: position 3,270,614 of record NZ_CP084622.1, read on the forward strand.
AATTCCTCATCCTCACCAATCTTAATAGGAATGATTCCTTCTCCTAAAAACGAAGGAGACGGCAGTTCTCTTATCCTATCCAAACTATGGTCCGCTCTTTTATGTAATGAACCTTCAAGTTTCTGAGTGCAGCCAGAAAGGGCCGTTGCAGAAGTGATGATGATCAGGATCCCCCATATAACAAAAGGTAAACGATATGTACTTTCCTTGATGTTCTTCACCTCAGCCCCCCCCTTTTTTAACAATGTATATATCTGTACGTTAGAAACGCCGAAATGTTTCAATCAATTTTGAAAAATTAGTAAATCATTTTACACTGCTTGGAAACCAGTTTTTTTATAAATTCTCCCATTATTAAAAAACTGTTATTCTGCACTATGTAATATCTCATTGATTCAGCTAAATTGCCACTATAAAGGCAGCTTTTTTATAATAAAAAACCTGCACCCAAATTACATTCAGGCACAGGCTTTTCTATTAATCACTCATTAGATTTCGAAGAACTTTTTTCATTGTCTGCATCTTCATAAAATCTCAGTAAGTCACCGTAAATGATTTTATCGGAGAACTCAAGCTCGTTCTTTGCTTGATCGAAGTAACGCTCACAAGCTGCTTTATCAGTCGGTTCACCAGTTGCTTTATCATAGCAAGTTTCTCTTGTGAATACATAATCCTTCGTTATGAAGCTGCCATCACGAAGGACAGCGAAATCATTTCGGTCCTTCGAGAATAGGTCTGAACCAAAATCGATGTTATTTTTTGTATCGATTCCTAACAGATGAAGGATCGTCGGCTTCAGGTCAATCTGTCCGCCAACCGTAGGCATGATCTTGCCTTCTTGCCCAGGAATATGGACAATCAACGGCACTTGTTGAAGCTGAGTGCTTTCAAAAGGTGTGATATCCTTGCCAAGGTATTCACTCATCGCTTTATTATGGTTCTCTGAAATCCCATAATGGTCACCGTATAAAATAATGATTGAGTCTTCGTAAAGCCCTTCATCTTTCAATTTTTGGATGAATAGCTTAAGAGCCTCATCCTGGTAACGTACAGTTGGGAAATAATTATTGACTGTCTTATCATTTGACGTATAAGGGTCGATAAAACGGTCTTCCTCATTCAGTTCGAATGGGAAATGGTTCGTCAATGTAATGAACTTTGAATAGAACGGCTTTGGCATAGCCTTCAAATGGTCAACAGATTGCTGGAAGAACTCAATGTCTTTCATGCCCCAGCCTACTGAATTTTCTTCTTTCACTTCATAATCCGGCAAGGAGTAAAAGCGCTCGTAGCCCAGTGATTGATACATGATATCACGGTTCCAGAAGCTCTTATTATTCGCATGCAAAGAAGCCGTGAAATAGCCATTTTCGTTCAAGATTTCTGGTGTTGCAGTATATTCATTGCCAGAGTGGGTAAAGAAAACAGCACCTCGGCTTAATGGATACAGTGAATTCTCAACCAGGAATTCAGAGTCTGAAGTTTTACCCTGGCCAGTCTGATGATAGAAATTATTGAAGTAATAACTATCTTTGATGAAATCGTTCAGGAATGGGGTAATTTCCTGTCCATTCACCGTTTGGTTTATGACAAAGTTCTGGGTGGATTCCATTGATATTAGAATGACATTTTTGCCTTTTGCTATGCCAAACATCTCATCGTTAGGCGGTAGATAGTTTGCACGCACATAGTTGTCAATGTCTGCAAGCTCGCTGCCATCAGCCATTGCTCTCTGTGCGGATGACTTAGATTGTAAGTAAGCATCATATAGGTGGTAATTGTAAGTTCCGATATTTTTAACAAGCATTTCTCTATCGAATGTTCTTGTCAATAGCTGAGGTCGCTCAGTTTCAGCCATTCCCAGGTTAAAGAATGCAATCGCAATTGCGATAAGGAAGAAAGATCTGCGGTCCACTTTTGTATATTCACGAAATACGATTAGATTGGGTTTGAATTTTAAAAGAACAGCCAACACGAGCAAGTCTGCAAAATAAAACAAATCGCTGATGTTGATGAGTTCGGTGACACTGCTGCCCAGATCACTCATATTACTCGTCTGGAAAAGCACAGGGATCGTCAGGAAGTCATTGAAGAAACGGTAGAATACTACATTAGCGAACAGGATAGCTGAAACTATGAAACTTGTTATTAAAATGTAGCGCTTCTGAGCCTTCTCCTTCATGAACATGCTGATTCCCAGGATGATCATCAGGAAACTTAAGGGGTTCATGAGCAGAATGATTTCCTGTCTCCAGTTTTCAATCTTTATATCAAAGCTAGTTTTATAGGCAATATACGTCTTTAGCCAAAGCAGAATTGTCGCAATAGCAACAATGGATGCTTTAGTCCATGTATTCTTCTTCATTTTGCTTGTTACCTCCCTGTCAAATATAACAGATGTGGGAATTTTTAGGTTATTTTTTCCACTTGCTCAAGAATCAAAGATAATCTTAATACTTTTTTTTCTAAAAAGCAAACAAAATTAAAGTAAAAAAGTATAGACCAATTATTGTGATTTTCCACTACTTTAGACGAATTAAACCTTAAAAAGTTTCAGGAATGTCCAAATTCCGAAAATTGAAACTTTTGTCTCATAAAAAAACAGGGAGTTTTCTCACTGAAAACTCCCTGTAAATCGTTATTCTTGTCTAATTTTGTTCTTGACCAGCCATGCAGCCCCAATAACGCCTGCATCATTCCCCAATGTAGCGATACTTATTTCGGTTGATTGAGCAACTCGAGGAAAAGAGTTGCGCAAAAACTCTTCTTTTATCGGATTGAGAAGGACATTCCCTGCTTTGGAAACTCCTCCGCCAAGGACGATTTTTTCCGGATTAAGTGTATTGGCGATATTGGCAAGTGCAATTCCTAAATGCAAAGCCACTGAATCAATGACTTTCAGCGCCAATTGATCGTTCCTTTTTGCAGAATCAAAAACATCTTTCGCCGTTACAAAGCCTGTTTCCTTATACACTGTTGCCAGTTCTCCAGTTGAAGCTTCTTTGTTCAAGGCTTCCATAGCTATCCTGACAATTCCAGTGGCAGATGCAATGGTTTCCAGGCAGCCAGTTTTGCCGCAGTTACACGGCGCTCCACCTTCAGCCATTGAAGTGATATGGCCGATTTCACCTGCAGCGCCACTCACTCCGTGAACGATATCACCATTAGTGATGACACCGCCGCCTACGCCTGTTCCTAGGGTGACACACACAAGATCTTTGGCACCATTTCCTGCACCCTTCCACATTTCACCTAGTGCGGCACAGTTCGCATCATTATCGATTACAGCCGGAAGCGAGGTTTCGACTTCAAGCAGGTCTTTTAAAGGATAAGGCTCTCTCCATCCAAGGTTCACTGCTTCAAAAATCACACCGGTCGCAAGATCAACTGGGCCAGGAGCTCCCATGCCAATCCCGATGATTTCACTTTTTGAATGGCCTAACTCCTCAAGTTTTGCGTCGATAGCCTTCGCGATATTGACTGTTATATTTTTTCCTTCGTTTGAAACATCTGTTGGAATCTCCCACTTATGAAGAATTTCCCCATACATGCTTATGAAAGCAAGCTTGGTTGTTGTTCCACCTAGATCTACCCCTACAAGCCATTTTTCAGCCATTTTCTGTCACCTTTTCTCATTTGCGTTTTTTTTCTGTTTCCAGACGGATTTCTTGTCTTAAAAGTAAAATCGCAGACTGGTAATCTTTTGTCTCAATCAATTGGGAATTATAAAGTTCTTTCAGTTCGGCGGTCATGAGTTCTAAGTCTGCCACCCTGTCACCTATGTAAATAATTGTCCCGAATTTTTTCAGGAACTGCTGGATGTCATAAATCGTTTTCAACGTAATCCCCTCAATGTTTGTGAAAATAAGAACATGCTTTCATTACTTTAGTATAAAGGATACTCTATGCCTCCTCAAGTATGCAGGAGAAGATTTTATGACAAATAAGAAAGCGCATTACACATTTGTTAAGATTTTCGAATATAATTCATACCGAATATCCATTCATGGGATGCATTTTTTTCATAAAGGTACATTTCTCACCTAATCGTACCCTTAGGGGATGGAACTCCCCTTCATAAGGGCACATTTCTCGCCTATTACAGCTCTTTTGTGCATTTAAAAAACACCTGACAATGCTGTCAGGTGTTCAGATTAAGCGCTGCTTTTTTCTAACGATCTGGATCCTGTGGTTTGAGTATTCTTGGCCGCCTGTTCTTTAATGGAATCGGTGACCGTAGGAGCACGTCTCGGAAAGCCCTTGGGTTAAATGGAATGAACGGCCACAGGTATGGTACACCGAAGGATTTCATTCTTGCGAGCAAGATGAAGAACAGCAAGACACCGATCAGGAATCCATAAAGCTGGAATGCCGCAGTCAGCACTAACAAGAATATCCGCACTAGCCTGTTTGCCAGGCTCATTTCATAGCTTGGCGTTGCGAAGGTCCCGATTGCGGCAATGGCAAGATAAAGGATGACCTCATTTGTAAGAAGCCCGACTTCGACCGCCACTTGTCCAATCATCAGGGCCGCGACAAGTCCTAGCGCTGTTGCCAGTGAGGTCGGTGTATGTATGGCGGCCATCCTGAGCACATCGATTCCTATTTCAATCAGGAAAAACTGTAAAAACAAAGGAATCTGCCCCGGATCATTCGGCCCAATAAAGGCCATCTTCTCTGGCAGCAATTCCGGTTTGACTGCAAATAAATACCATAACGGAAGCAAAAACAGTGATGCCCACACAGCCAGGAACCTTACCATTCGCAGGTAAGCTCCGACTACCGGCTTGTTACGGTACTCCTCAGCATGCTGCAAATGGTGCCAAAAGGTCGTTGGCGTAATCAGGACACTTGGTGATCCATCCACAATGATGCAGACATGCCCTTCATACAGATGTGTTGCCGCGGTATCTGGCCGCTCTGTGTACCTTACTGTGGGAAATGGATTCCAGTGATGGCCAGAGATGAATTCCTCAAGGGTCTTCTCCCCCATCGGCAATCCATCCGTATCTATTTTACTGATAGAGTCCTTTATTTTCTTCACCATATCCGGATCGGCAATATCTTCTATGTAACAGACGACGATATCGGTTTGAGACCTCCTGCCGACCTGCATATACTCCATTCTCAAGGTGCGGTCACGGATTCGCCTTCTTGTAAGGGCGGTATTGAATACCAGTGTCTCCACGAAACCATCTCTGGAACCTCTAACTACCCTTTCTGTATCTGGTTCCTGCGGTCCTCGGACAGGATAGGTTCTTGCATCGATCAGAATGATTTCTGCCACGCCATCCACAGCCAGAGCAGTTGGACCAGCGAGTACCATATCCGCAACCTTATCAAGATCATCAGTCGTTTCTACCTCTACATAAGGTATGTACGTCTTGACCAGCTTTTTGAGGGTTTCAACGTCCAACGCTCCTGGCTCGAGCTTCGCCAGCAATTGCATGATATACAGCAGGATATCATCTTTTACGAAGCCATCCACCAGAAACAATGCCATGTCTCTCCCTGCGTACTCTACATCCAGCTGGATGACATCAAAACTCTTGTCGATTCCAAGTTCTTCTTTTAAAAATTCAATATTCTTTTTTAAGCTTTCGTGTACGGGATGCTTTGGTTTTTCTGCCATCTCTATTCAAACACCTTTCATTAAGGCTCTATTACAAACTTTTCCCATTTATTTTTCGTTCACTTGGAACAGGATTGTAATGAAATGAGTATCCTTCAATGCAGGGATCACCTTTACCATTTATTCAGGCCAATATTTTCCTGTCCACTTCTTTCACCATCTTAGACAAATAAAGAGAAAATCATACTTCATTGCATGTGTTAAGGACAAGTATCATATAGTGGTTATACCGACTCCTGATAATTTGA